>NZ_LT897781.1:3628908-3936136 GCF_900188315.1 Marinobacter sp. es.042 | reverse complement strand
CCCTTAAGGGTCCTAGTATCCTTGCTCGGATTCCAATCTTCTCCAGCTGCATGGCTGTTGAGTGCCCAGCGCTCGAAACGCAGCGCCTCTGCCTTTGAGTCGAAGGATTTTCTGACGCGCTTCTGCCCTCTCCCGCCCGGCTGGATATCTACTTGCCATCGCCCAGATGGTAGCTTCCTGATCATGCCGCCACCTTTGTCAGTAGTCGTCGTTTTATCAGGCCATCCTGGACGAGCTGAAATAGCTCGTTTTCATAGATCTCCCGTCGTCGGTAATAGGCGCACAGGTCCTCCCAAAGTCCGGATTTCTTGAGGCAGTCCCAGGCCTGACGAGGGTTTAAAACGGTTGCGTGCATAAATGGACAAGAGATTGCCAAAGGCCAGGGAGACGTTCTTTTCGTTGCCGCAACCGGGTTCCTTTTTTGCGCGTTTGTAGAGCAGATCCGGGGCCGAGTAGCCGAAGCCGATGTCTTCGCGGAGCTTGGTCCAGATGGGGTGCACCCATTCCCGTTTGACCTCGTAACGGTTGCTGTTGCAGGGCGTACTGCCAGAGGCCAGTCAGGTGCGTACCGCGTCCATTGTAGGTGTAGATGGGCTTCATGTTGGGCGTGCCCTGGGAGATCTCGTTGACGATCCGTGATGAAAGCGGATTTCCAGGCGCCAGACGGGCTTTTCCGGTCATAGCAGGTGTCCGGAAAGCAGTCTTCGTTGCTGGCGCATTCCCAGATGGATTCCATGAAGGCGCGTTTGTCGCTGACATCGACCTCTTTGGATTTGTCGTAGAGGCAGACCTGCAGGCTGTTAGCCTTGCCGAAGGTGTAGGTTTCGCCTCGGCCGTTGACGGTGGAGCCTCCAGGCCCTGGAAGTGGAAATCGCTCATGCCGTTGTGGACGCTGATGGTTCGGGCCCTTGTGACAAAGTGCTGGGCAAAGTCTTGGGGTGGTTCCCAGCCCTGGAAGTCGACGGCCAGGTGGAGTGCGATGCCAACGGGCTTGATGTTAGTGAGGAAGTACATACCCCACTCCCCAAGCTCGTCGTGGATCTCTTGGCTGGAGCGTTCATAGAGCCATCTGGGGGAGGTTTCGATTTAACGTGCGTGCCAGGGTGTCGGCTTCGGCGTAGAAGTTCTGAAGCAGGATCGTCAGGCCGTATTCCCGATTTTGCAGGATGTATTTGAAGCCACCGCGTCTGCCGGATTGCAGGCGGAAAGGGATCTTCTTGATTGTGAGAGTAGCGTCGAAGCCGGATTCGTATTCGGTGGCAATCTCGGCGAGGATTTCGGGTTTCAGGCGTCCCTGGAACAGTTGTCTTACGGTATCCGTGCCGGTCCAAAGGACGTTGACCTTCTTCAGGTTCACTTGCTGGCCTTCCGGACCGATGAAGAGGTCCCCTTTTCCGATTTCGCCGGTGGTGGTGTCGATGCGTTCGAAGTCTCTGATTTTCATCTGTGTCTCACTGTGGTTCTAAGTGGTTTAAAAATCGACTACCGTCGTTTTCTATGAGACGTGTTACAGGGACGTCTCAGGGCTGCGCCCCGGCGCCAGCGGAGCGCTTGCTCCTCGCGCATCGTCGCTAGCGCTCCGCTGGCGCCGGGTCTTTCGTGTCGTGACCAGGGCTGGAACATGGTTGGCTCGAAGCTTGGCCTGGGTTCGGGTTCTCGGATTCTCATGCGTTGGCAATACAGATCCTGGACGCGCTCCCCGTCCCACCAGAGTTGGCCGTGACAATCTCTGAGGTACAGGACGCGGTAGCCGAAGCTGGAAAGGTCTTGTTGGGTAAGCGCGAACTCCCCTTGCAGATCTTCGCCCTGGAACAGGTAGAGGCGGTTGACGCTGCCGGCGATGCGTAGCTCAACGTCGGCGAAGGGGTGTTCCAGGTGCTGGCGTGAGTTGGGGGCATTTTGTTGTTGGTTTTGGTCTAAAGAACGCTCAGACGGGCTACCAGGCGCAAGGCGGCTCCCATCAGAACCATCAGGGTTAGCGCGACCATCAGCCGTATCACTCTCGGGAACAGCCACCGGATCACCCGAGAGGCGAGCCTTTTCGCGCTCGATAATGTGGTACGCCTGATAGCCGAGCAGCGAGAAGCTGCCCACGATAACCACAACTGCAAGCTGCAACTTGCGATCCTTAAGGATTGAATTACCCCCGACCACCCCTTTGGCCTTGCCGGTTTTCGTCGACTGGTAGCACTCGAAGACCCGGAGGTCGACCTTGTACTCTTTTGGGACACCGATACTATGGGAGGCAGCTTTTCCGCTGTTTTCAGGGTCATGTTCCAGTTCCCTCCATTTGTTTTTCTTCCAGGGCACGATGTGGCCCATTTGCCAATGCCGGAAGGCCTGCTGGGCACTCTGGCGGATTTCTTTGTGGATCTTTCCGATGTTGGGCGTGCACAGGAACAGGTCCCAGTTGTAGTGGCGGTGCATGTCGAAGGCCAGGAGGACATCTGCCGGGCGGTTGTCGCGTTGGGCGGCTTCTTTGCCCCCTGGGTAATCCAGGTGTTCGATTCGGAAGTCCCGTCTGGCCGCGGGATACACCGCCTGGGCTTCGTCGAGGACGATGAGTGCGCCGATCGGGACCCAGTGGAACCATCTTGCGGCGTATTCGAGGGCGTCGCGGGTTTCGGTTTCAAGGTTGATGATTCTGGATTCCGGGCCGCAGGTGACGCCGAAGGCTTCTTCCACCCGTTCGATGGAGTCCAGGCCTCTTATGTTGGTGACAACGCAGCGACCGTCGGGGTAGTCACTATCTTCTCCGGTCAGGGCGGGGATGACGTAGCGTTGTACGACCCCGGCGGATTTGTAGGAGCCGGGTGGGCCATGGTGGATGTTGATGGTCATTTCAGCACTCCCATGACGTACCGGGTCAGGTGCGCATTCAGGATGATGTTCAGGGCGTCGGGGATGCGGAAGTAGGTCAGTGCGCCCATGACTTTGGAGTCGATGGAGCCCCAGTACTGGTTGATGGTGCCGGAGATGTTGAGCTGGTTGAGGACTTCCTGGGCAACACCCCAGGCAAAGCCGACGAAGTAGATTTTGGCCTTGGTCACCCAGATGACGTACCAGGCCGAGAGTTTGACCATGGCGTCGTTGATGAAGGTGGGATGGCTTCCAGGAAGGCCCAGATGGCGTCGAAGAAGGTGGCAATGAATTCCATCAGTCTCGTGCTCCCATGATGATGCCCAGTGCAATGAAGGTCGCGGCAAAGAGGATGATGGAGCCGAGGATGGAGAGGTCGGCTCCGAACTTGGAAAGACCGGCGTTGAAGGTCTCGCCGTAGAGGGTGATGTTGTTGTCCTGTAGGCCACCGGCCCCGGTGAAGGAGCCGAAGGAGGCCGACATTTCGGCGCGGATGTTGGCGATGAGGGTTTCGTATTCGCCCTGGACGGCGTTGAGCTCATCGAGGCCGTCGGCCAGTTCTAATGGGATGGCTTCCCCGCTCCAGGTAATCGATTCGCCGTCTTCGCCGACGATTTCGGTCTGGCTGTTTCCGTCGCCGTTTCCGCTTCCGCCACCTCCCCCGCCGGGGATGTTACCGATGGCGTCGGTGATGGCCTGGGTACCGTCTTTGATGGATTTGCCGATGCCGTCGAGCTGGTTCTTGATGTTGCCGCGTTCGGTGTTGCCGGAGGAGAGAAGGCCTTTGATGTCGTCGAGCTGGCCGGCCATGCCGGTGAGATCCCCTTCCCCATCGCCGTCGCTGTCCCCGTTGGAGGTGTCGTTTTCGTTGGTACCATCGGGATTGAGGGAGGCGCAGGCGAAGCCGTCTTCGGTAATGATCAGGCCGCCTTTGAAGCCATCGGGGCAGATGGGCGGGTTGGCGTCGTTATTGACGCATTGGCCGGTATAAGCGCCATCGGGGCCTTCCCCAAAGGCGAAGGTTTCGTTGTCGGCGCATTGGTTGTCGCCGGAGCAAACGTTTCTTCGGTTGGCGCCCCAGCCGATGGTGCCGACAAAGTCGTCGGCTTCACTGGTGCATTCGTCGAAGGGTTCGGCATTGCAGCGGTAATCGAGTTCGCCGTAGATGCATTCGGTGACGCATTTCTTTTGCCGTGGGTCATAGCTCATGAAGTTGTAGCGGCATTCTTCAAAGGTTTTTTCCAGGCGGCAGTCAAAGCCGCTTTCCCCGCTGGGATCGGGGACGTGGCCGGTGCCACATTGGCCGCAGGCTGTGCCTTCGGGTACACCGCCTTCATGGCTGAGTTGGGTGCAGGCCTGTTGAAAGACCCGCATGGTACCGCGGCTGGTGCCGGTGCAGTGCTGGGTGGCGTTGTCGGTGATTTCGATGTAGCAGGCGTAGCCGTTGGTCGCGGAGCAGGCGGCGTCGGAGTCGATGAAGGATTGCGCCGAGGACCAGGACTCGGATTGGCTGGGTACCTTGTTGCACTGGTCCAGGTAAAACTGTTGATGCCAGACGGAGGTGGCCGCCTGGGTCTGGACGGATCCGAGCGTCAGTAGCAGTGTGACGAAGGCGAGGATTGAAAGGCGCATCACTGGGACCGTTGTCTGAATGAAAAAGGGCCGGAATCCGGCCCTTACACAGTCCGGTAACCGGACACGAAACAGCCTGTCCAGAGACAGGCTATTAAGATGCTGGTGAGCATTACCGGTTGAGCAGTCGCAGGACGATGCCCACACCGAACACCACGGCAGCAACCGCGATAACCGCCGCAACCGCTGCGGTGGTGTTGGTGGTGGCGTCACCCTGGGCGGCGGTGATCTCTGCGGTGTGGTCCACGGCGAACGCGGTCACAGAGGTTCCGGCGGCCGCGAGTGCAGTACCGATCTTGGCGGCGCGTTTGCCGAAGCGAGCGCGGGCCATGCCCCAGGTTTTGCAGTTGTTTTGCTTTTCCATTTCGATGATGTCGTTCATGTCGTTTTTCCTTTCGGGTTGGTTATGAGATCTTTCTCATTACTTGGATGACTCTTCCGGCACCGACTCCGGTGACGAAGAGAGCCAGGGCGATTCCTGACACCAGGCCGATGACGCTGGCGTCTGGTGCCAGGTATTCCTGAAACAGGACGTCGACGTCCTGATAAGGAATGCTTTGCAGGGTCCCGGTGCATTCGATGCCCTGGGATCCTTGTGTCCATTCACCGTCGCAGGTGATGACGTTCATCAGTTCTTACTCAGGCGGTTTTCTTGATCGGGTCCTGGGGTTTCATGTCCAGGGCCTTGAAGGTGATCTTGCCGCCCTGCCCGGCTTTCATCTGGGCCTTGACGGTGAACATGGCCGGGAGACGTTCGGCGTGGTTGCGCAGCTGGTCGATGTGCTTCCAGTCGCAGGCGATTTTCATGACTTCGTTGCCGACTCGGTTGTCGTCGTCAGCTTCGGCTGGGGAATAGGCCCACAGGGAACCGCCCCGGTTGCCGTCGATGTCGTAGCGGGTGGCGCCGATGATCATGAGGTTCAGGTAGTTTTCCATTGCGTGTGTCCTCTGGTTTCGTTGGGTGTTGCTGTTGCTGGTTGTCCGGCTGGGCCGGGGTTAAATATTTAACTTTGGTTTTCAGTACTGCCTTTCCTGGTGGTGATGGTGGAAAGGGTTTGAGTTGGGTTTTTCGACCCCTTCGGGGCGGGCTCTACTCGCTCTGCTCCTGGCCACTAAGGTGGCCACCCTTACGGGTAACGATCCCTGTCGCCTGCCGCACTCCGTTTGCCGCCTTTGCTCATGGTTCGGAATCAAGGGGCGGGCGTCCTCCCCCGACATCCTCACCACTCCGGATGCGCACTGTGGACCAGCCAGAGCCCGCCACAAGGCCAGGGGGCCTGCGGCCCTGGCGCTACGCGCCAGCCTTGTAACGGTCACTGTCCGGCCCCCTTTTCGTGCGCGAGTGGTGACGATGACGGGGGCGGACTCGTGGGCTTTTCAGGGGGTTGGTCCTGAGTGCCAAAGGTCGGGCAGCCAGCCTCCAGCCAGGCGGTCAGGACGGAACCTCCGAGGGTCCAGAGATCCGTTCCCCGTTGGATGGCTTCCTGTTGCAGCTGGAGGTAGATGGAGGACGGAGCGCAGACGTAGAAACGGCGCTCTTTGTCTTCCACCTGGTCTTTTCTGGGGGGGATATGGCTCATGGTTGCGTCTCCGTGACGGTGGGAAGATCCAGGTGGCCGCAGTCCCAGGCGTCCCGCAGTTGTATAAGGCGGTCAAAGGCCGGGCTGTGATGGCCGCTGGCTTCCAGTTCGTGGATCAGGGCGTCGGTGAAGGCCGCTTTGCAGCGGGCCATGTAGTCGCACGGGTAGTCGGTGCGCACTTCCTGCAGCTGGCTTAGCTGGTGCAGGAGGGTGTCAAAAAGGCCTTCCAGGGCCTGGGCAGTGAGCGCAGAGGACGGACGGGGGCCCTGGAAGGCAAAACTGGCCGCGCTGATGGCTTTGCTGACGTCTTGGCGGTGGTATCTCATGCGGCGGCCCTCAATCCGGTGCAGGCCTGCCCTACTGCCCAGGCGTTGAAGTCGCGGGTATCGTCCTGGAGGAAGAATTCGGCCCAGGTGATGGTGAGGTTGAGGCCGTACCAGTAGAGGCCGGAATCGACACCCATATAGGAAGAAACCATCTGTTGGATCTGGCTCACGCGCAGGGCGGCAAGCTCGTAATCGCCCGCCTCATGAGCCTCACAGGCTTGCTGGAAGCGTAGGCGCATGATGGTTTTCTTCTGGTTGCGAACATCCGGAGTCATTGCCAGTCCTCCTGGTCCAGGGCCTGCTGAGACAGGGCAGCAATGTTGACCATGCGCACCCGGCCGATTTTGAGTGAAGGCAGATGTCCTTTTTCGATCTGGCCCCGTACCTGCCCTTCCGTTAAGCCAGTAAGCTGGGCGTAGCGGTCCTGGGTCATGACCGGAGTTGCGATCAGAATGATTTGCTTTTGCTCGTCCACTGTTTTGCACTCTGCTACACTGATTCACACACAAAACGACACCGATTTAGAACACTTTCGTGTGTCACTAAGACCAATATAACACTTTAAGGTGTTATTGCAATACCTTAATGTGTTTATTTTTGATCTAGGCGAAACACAAAATGCATCAAGGCACACAAAACGTTATCGCAGCGGCGATAGGAGAAAGGCTCACCCAAATCAGGGGATCCAAGAGCCAAGGAGCATTCGCTGAAGAGCTGGGAGTGCACAAAAACTCTCTAGGCCACTATGAGAGAGGCAATAGAGTTCCTGACGCAGAGACCTTGCTCAAACTTGTTGAGATGGGCTTCGACGCAAACTGGTTACTAACTGGAAAAGGGCAACCGAAAGGAGAGCAAGCTCATACAGAGCTAGGTCAGGACATTGAAAAATTAAAGCGCCTTGACGAAGAGTTTGCACTCATCGCCGGTTACAACGTGCAGGTAGCAGCTGGCCACGGATCAATAGCTGGGAACGAAGCACCTACCAGGGAACTGGCTTTCCGGAGGAAATGGCTTAGATATCGAGGATTCAGCGAGAACGATCTGGCACTAGTCTTCGCTAAAGGCGATTCGATGGAGCCGACGATATCCGATAACGAAACTGTAATGGTCGACACCAACGAAAAGAAGCTCCGCGATGGACATATCTATGTGATCCGAAACGGAGACCACTTACTGGTAAAGCGCATTCAGACACTGTGGAATGATGGAGTACAACTGCTAAGTGACAACAAAGAGTATCCTCCGCAAGAGATTTCAAGGGCAGATCTTGAAAACCTAGAAGTGATTGGCAAAGTAGTTTGGGTAGGAAAGGATCTATAAAGGGAATTATATGATACTAAACAACGAACTAGCGCATAAAATCGATAGGATCGAACAATTACTTAAAAAACTACTCATAGAATCACAAACTTTTGACTCCAAGGAACTCAAGAAATTCATTGACTCCTTTACCGCCTCTTACAAATCATTCAAAAGCAAGTTATCTAATAACGAAAAGCCTACATCAATAATTGAATCCGCGATAGGATCCTGCAAACGCGCAAAGTCAATTGCCGAGAAGATTCTTGAGAAAGACGACCTTAAAGATCATGCCAAAGAAATAGCAAATATCTTAGTTAGTGAATCAGACAAAATTCAGGGTGAGCTATCGGGCTATTATCTATTCGAGTCTCCCTTTGAGTTTAGCGAAAGCCGAGACCTTTCATTAACGGAAATAAACATCAAAATTGATGACCTATATCAGAAGATGAATGCTGCAACGAGCCAGAATAACCAGGCTTTGTCTGACATTGAAGAGAGAATTAGTGATATTAGAGGTGAGCTGAGCTCAATATCTTCCACAACAGATAAGATGAAATCAGTTTTAGAAGAAACCTTCGAAAATGCAGACAAGTTTATAGAGCAGTCA
This sequence comes from Marinobacter sp. es.042, assembly GCF_900188315.1. Taxonomy (NCBI): domain Bacteria; kingdom Pseudomonadati; phylum Pseudomonadota; class Gammaproteobacteria; order Pseudomonadales; family Marinobacteraceae; genus Marinobacter; species Marinobacter sp. es.042. The sequence goes on along the minus strand of NZ_LT897781.1, from coordinate 3,927,830 downwards.
ATAAAAAGCTTGAAAGAAAAAGAGGTCAAAGCAGAAGAGCTACTTGAGCTTATCTCCCGAGATACGATATCTGGTAGTTATCAGCAGTCAGCGGCGGCTGAACGAAAAGTAGCAAATGTTCTGAGAGGTCTTTCCCTATTCTTTATGATCTTAATGACTGTAGTTATGGGAATAACGATGTGGGAAAGTGTAAATGACACAATCACGATTCAAGATTCTATTTTCCGCATCGCGATAGTCATGATCCTATCAATTCCTGCAGCCTACCTTGCCAAAGAATCGTCCAGGCACAGAATGCTTGAAACAAATCACCATAGGGTTTCACTGGAGCTTAAATCGGTAGATCCGTATCTGTCTTCACTCCCCGAGGAAAAAAGAAACGAAATTAAAGAGAGGCTTGCTAATAAAATATTTATGGGCTCTCGCGCAATCGAAAGCGAGGACCAAAAAATTCCGATCAGCTCGCATGAGTTTATTGAAAAGCTTTTAGAAAAGATTAACAAAAAATAATCGCGGAAGGACAGAATTGGTAGTTTGTGCGAAACCTCAGAGCGGGTTATATAGTTATATATTTAAATACTAAACTGGATAATAAAACATGAGCAATGAGTTTAATGAAAGTCCAGCTAGAATCTTACACAGGAAGTTGAAAGAAATTGACCAAATCACTGCCATGTCTGGAATGGGATCTTTCATAGAAACCAGCGTGCGAGATCCAAATAAGAGTGATTTATCATTTCTGGACTCCTTAATAGAATCAATAAATCAAAACCAATTATCAAAGCTTGTTGCACACTATCCCAAGATTACAGACATCGCAGCAGAAATAGTTGCGTCAATTGAAGAGGATTCATACTTCGATGACCTAAAAAAACCAAGCCTTCCGAAACTCAATCACGACAGAAAGAAAAATATCAGAGAGATAATATGGTATACATCGAAAATAAGATCTTTGATTGAACCACTAATAATTGAAGAGAATGCAAATAGAGAGTCAAAAAATTTTTATGATTTGATAAACAAAAAGAAAGCAAAACTAGAAAAAGGTTTTTACTATGAATTCACAGATGGAGACTTGAAACGAATTCAAGAAATCATAAACGAGCTTAGAGAAAAAATATCCGTATCTGAGCTTTTTGAAGAGAACCACAAGACAAGGCTATTGCGAAGACTAGAGAGGCTGCAGTCGGAGCTCCACAAACGGATGAGTGACGTTGACCGGTTGTGGGGTTTGGTCGGAGATGCTGGAGTTGTTATTGGCAAATTTGGTACTGACGCCAAACCTTTCGTTGACAGAATCCGAGAGATTTCAGACATTGTTTTTCGAACACAGGCGCGGGCGGAGGAGCTTCCCTCTGCGGCAAAGAATCCTTTGCTGGAAAAGAAATGAGAGAAACATCCATAAACGCGGCTGAAGAATGGTTAAGAACGATAGCCACTTTCCTTCTTACTAACCCTCCAAAGAAGCCGCTCATTTATAGTAGTGATGTGCAAAGCGAAATGCGCAGCCCCCGTCAGACAGCCTCGCAATATGTTAAACCTCCAAATATTGTTAAGAGAAAATGGGTGAAATAGAGTTGGTTGGGATAGGAGCTCACAGCGTGCCAACAGAGTAACCACCGATTAGAGGTTTATTGTGGACTACTGCGGTTAGCTACAACCCCATATGCTTAAAACGTGGTGGAAAGTGGTGTTTGTGCACTCGCATACGCTACGGTAAGGCTCTCATAATGCCCTGCCCGGCCCCTTGAAAACCCGCCAACACTACGCCAAGCCACTTTTTAGACCTTTTTTTAGACCTTTTTTTAGTCTATTATTCAGAGTAGTGCCGAATAGCAATGAATGTTGCCGCGAGTGATAGGCTGAGTGAAAGCTAGTGGTGAGCGGGCAACCACAAACTATGGATGAGGGCACGGGAGAACTGACATGAAAAGCCTTTTTGCGAGGCTTGCGGCCACCATTTCGGAGCTGAAAGCTAATCCGAATGAGGTGCTCAACCAGGCCAACGGCGAACCGATTGTGATTTTGAGTCACAACAAACCAAGAGCCTACATGGTGCCTGTCGAGACATTCGAACAGATGCAAGAGCAGCTTGAGGATTACCGGCTTCTACAGGAGGCTCGCAAGCGTATGGATGACGAATCAATACCGGTGAGCATCAATGAGCTACGAGCTGGAATTCAAGAAAAAAGCGCTCAAGGAATGGAACAAACTTAACCCTGCCGTCAAGACGGAGTTCCTGAATATTCTGGAGCGACGCCTAGAGAATCCGAGGATTCCAAAGCATCAGTTAAAGGGATCCTCTGACTTCTACAAAATCAAACTCAGATCCCAAGGCTTTCGCCTGGTTTACCACGTAGACGATGGCAAAGTGGTCGTTACGGTTGTGACTGTCGGTCGCCGCGACACGGTATACAAAGGCTTTTAGGGTGTCCGCATAGTGTCCACGTATCTGCGTTCATGAGTGGTCATGTGTGGAACTACATTTCCGTAAGTGCTTGAATGTGCAGCACTGTGGACTATTGAGCAGCTCTAGCAAAGGATTGAAAATCCCCGTGTCGGTGGTTCGATTCCGCCTCCGGGCACCATTAAGAATTCAGACAGAACCCGCCTTGTGCGGGTTTTGTTGTTTCCAGGCCGCCCTAAGGGGCATCCGCCACAAACACTTCGCAACTCCCCCCTGCCAACCACTGGTCTCTCAGCCCCGCAGTTGCAGCACAGGAATGTCTGGCGCCCCTGGCGACATTGGCATATCCTTTGTTTTTGGCACCCAACACCAGTAATGCAAAGATTCAGAGGGCATTACCATGAGAAAACTCCACCTAACCCTATCTTTAGCGGTTTCTCTTTTGGTAGCTGGATGCGTCAATAGCAACGTCGAACCAACGCTTAAAACTTCCAGCGCATCTGTGAGCTCCAAAGGGCTTTTTGAATGCATTAACCGCAATGGTAATGGTTACATCGACCGTTCTGAACACGTTTACCTGCGCCCATGCGGAATCAACGAAGACCTCGCCTGCGGTAATGTTCCAGACTCATTTGACGAAAGCTCTAACACTAACACCGTGCAATTCGGATCGAGATTTCTTCAACTTGCCGATGCAGATGGTGATGGGAGGATAAGCAGTCTGGAGCTCCGCGCCCACTGCAATAGCATGAACGTGCAGAAGTAAATCCTGGGTTCACTGGGGCGCAATTTGATGGGAAAAGAAAGTGGTGCCCCACGGGCACCATTAAAAATTCAGACAAAACCCGCCACGTGCGGGTTTTGTTGTTTCTGACGCCCTAGAAAGCCGACTCATGCTGAGATTCTTTGGGCATTGCACGCCCTGGGATCAATGCGCTCTTCCATCAGCCGTCGTTCACACATGGCCCTTTTCAGTTCCGAGTAATTGGTGGGGCTCGGATCTTCTTTGTAGCGCTCCTGGGCCAGTCTCGCCAGATCGCACTTATCAAGCCACTTCTCAATCAACTCTGCAGTCTTCATAGCCACCTCGTTTCGTTGAATTTACCCGGTCAGCATAAAGTCTCTGGCACAGAGCTATCTCGGTTGTTTTTCGCATGAATTGTGGCGAAACATGGAGGGCATTGAGGATCAGAAATGAAAAAGCCCGCTTTGAGCGGGCTTTAAAGACTATAACTTCCTTTGTCGTTTACTCACTAACCACCGTCACCGGACGATGGGCATGCCTGACGACCTTCTCGCTCACACTGCCAAGAGTGAGGCTTCTCAGCGCAGAGTCGCCGCGGCGCCCCAGAAACATGTGGGAGCCGGAATGTTCATCGAGGTATTCAACGATCTCCTTGGCCGGATCACCCTTTAGCAGGACTTCTTCCGCCGGCTCAACAATCCCGCTTACCGCCTGCTTCGCGGCGTCAAATGCCTTGCGTCCGTATTCGCTGGCTTGTTCGTCAATGTCACTCTGCGGTATGCCGCTTACGATCAGTCTCTCGAGCTTGGTACCGGGGAAGACGGCAAGCAGTTTGAGTGGCTGGCTCGTCGCTCTGGCAAACTCCGCTGCCATTTTGGCGGCGTGCGATGAATGCTCCGAACCGTCACACGCGACTACAATGCTTTGATTTCCATTTGCCATGTCATCAACTCCTTTCCTGATCAATGTTTAACCAACCTAACATTGCTGCGGCCATACGAGGGTTGATTGAAATCAATTACAGCGGGATCGATTCCAGTGTTGAAGCAGTTTGTACTTATTGCTGGGACCTGTGCGCCCTGCCGATTGCCTTCATGGCTTATACTGTAGATCCCTTGGCTTTTTCGGGAGCGTAAATCATGTCACTTGCAGCCTGGCTGACCTTCCTTGTTGCAGCCGTTCTGATCAGTGTTTCCCCGGGTGCCGGGGCGATCAATACCATGAGTAATGGTATGCGTTACGGCGTTCGCCGATCGCTGCCGGCAATCATGGGGCTGCAGCTTGGTTTTGGCATCCAGATTCTGCTGGTGGGTGCCGGCCTCGGCGCCATCATCGCGTCCTCCAACATCGCCCTGTCGGTTATCAAATGGCTGGGTGTTGCCTACCTGATCTGGCTGGGCATTTCCAAATGGCGAGAGCCTGTGATGGAATCCATGGACGATGACCGTCAGCCCGTTAGCGGGTACAAGCGGTTCTGGAATGCCGTGTTCGTGAACCTCACCAACCCCAAGGCCACGGTCTTTCTGGTGGCCCTGTTTCCACAGTTTCTGGTAGCAGGCGCACCCCATGGCCCGCAGTTGCTCACCATGGGCATCACACTGATTCTGGTGGACTGCCTGGTAATGCTCGGCTACGCCCTGCTGGCAAGCCAGCTGTTCCGGTTTATGACCACAGCCCGGCGCCAGCGGCAGATGAACCGCGTATTTGGCGGCCTGTTTGTGACCGCCGCTGTCGCCCTGGCCAGCTTCAAGCGCGCCTGATCACAAACCCGTTCAACGCAGGATACATTCCCGACTCAGCTTCTGGCTGAGCGTCCTGCGTTGTTGCCTCAGGGTATTACCCCTGTCGTTGCTATAGCCCGCCCGCAGTTTGGACTGAATCCGCCCCAGCTTGCTTCGGTAAGTCGCGCACGTCTTCTCAAGCTCGGCCTCGGCCTTTGCTTTCTCGGTGATTCCGGAGCCTCCCGAGCGACCGGAGGCAAGCAGGCCTTCAACGTCTTTGCGAATTCCGGACACCCGCTTTCCTTGCCCAAGGTTCTCAGACATCGGCACTGTGACAGGCGGCTGCACCTGCAGCTGTTTGTGCGGAATGTCACCCGGAGGGTAATCGGAGAAGTGCGCTACGCCACGGCCGTCGATCCAGGTATAGACCTCGGCATTAGCTACTGCGACAAGCGAAAAAGACAAAACAAGACCAGCCATCATCCTTGGCATACGGTTCCACTCCCTGTGGTTCGGTAATTTGGTAGGGCAGTATAGCGAAAAAAGCCCGGAACTTGGGGCCAGATGAAAAAGGGGTCAGATGAAAATTTCATCTGACCCCAAATCCATTCTACTGATCCAGCAACTCAATCCAGTGCTGCACAGGCACCGGCGACTTGGTTTCCAGGTGCATCTGGCAACCGATATTGGCGGTCACGATGCGATCCGGATTGTCGACAGTCAAAGCCTTCAGCTTGTTACCAAGCAGCTTCTGGCTCATCTCCGGTTGGGTCACCGAATAGGTGCCAGCAGACCCGCAGCAGAGGTGCTTGTCCTTTGTTGCTGCAAGATTGACACCGGCCCTGGTCAATACCTGCTCAACCACACCGTTCTGCTTCATGGCGTGCTGCAGGGTGCAGGGACAATGGAATGCCACCTTGCCCGGGTCCTGGCGGACCTTGAGCTTTTCCAGATCCTGTTTCAGCAAAAAGGCGCCGAGATCGGTGCACAGCTCGCTCACCTTCTGGGCCTTGGCGGCATAGACCGGATCGTCCTTCAACAGATGACCGTAATCCTGAACCATCGCCCCGCAGCCAGAGGCCGTCATAATGATTGACTCAGCACCAGCTTCGATAGCGGGCCACCAGGCATCAATGTTCTGGCGCATTCTTTCCAGGCCTTTCTCGTGCTCGGAAAGGTGATAATTCACGGCGCCACAGCAGCCAGCCTCGGGTGCTTCCACCATGGTAATACCGAGCCGGTCCAGAACCCGGGCGGCGGCCGCATTGGTATTCGGAGTGGCCGAAGGCTGCACGCAACCGGCCAGTGCCAGCACAATACGGCTGTGGCTGGCTGCAGGCCACGGGCTGGCCTGCTTTCTGGGCGGCACCTTGGTGCGCAGTTTTTCCGGTAATACCGGGCGGAAAACCTGCCCCAGGCGAAGCAGAACACCGAACAACTGGCGGTTGGGAATCACCCGCGCCAGGGCCCAGCGCAGCCACTTGTCTTTCGGCTCCCTGGGCATCTCCTTTTCCATCAGGCCGCGGCTGATGTCCACCAGGCGGCCATACTGAACACCGGACGGACAGGTGGTCTCACAGCTGCGGCAAGTCAGGCAGCGATCCAGGTGCTCGCGGGTTTTCTCGGTAACTTCCGCCCCTTCCAGGAACATCTTCATCAGGTAGATCCGGCCACGAGGACCGTCACGCTCATCGTTCAGCTCCTGATAGGTCGGGCAGGTAGCGGTGCAAAAGCCACAATGCACACAGGCCCGCAGGATCGACTCGGCTTCCTGGCCTTCCTTGGTGTTGGCAAATTGTTGAACCAGATTCGTCTGCATAATTACAACCAGCTGTATAAACGTCCGGGATTGAAGATATTGTCCGGATCAAAGGCATTCTTGATGCGGCGCTGGATGCCCTTCAGGGCCTCCGGCTGGTGATGCATCACCTCACCGGTGCGATCGCCACCACGGAACAGGCTGACCTGGCCACCGGCAGCACGGGCCGCAGGCTCCAGATCTTTCAGCTCACCGGCACCACGGAACCAACGCTGGGAACCCGCCCAGTCGATAAACCAGTTACCTCCCAGTTTCGGTGTGGCAGCTGTCGAACCAACGGAGAAGCGCCACAAAGGCACGTCGTTACCGGCAAAAAATTCGTGGTGCATATCCTGCACCTGTCGCCAGAAGTGGTCCCCCTCTTCCATCACTTCGCCGGACCACTTTTCAGCGGTGGCTTCTACACCGGATTTCGCACCGGCCAGGCGCAGGTAAACCTTGCCGTCCACCCAGCAGGCACCAGTGATGGGCTTGGGCTCGGCCGCCCGGCTGTTCATATAGTGAACCACCTCGTCCATGCCCATTTCCTGAACCAGGGTCAGGGAAGCGGCCGGTTTCGGCATCACTTTCATGCTGATTTCAGTGATTACGCCCAGGGTTCCCAGGGCACCGGCCTGAAGACGTGATACGTCATAGCCGGCCACGTTTTTCATGACCTGACCACCAAAGCGAAGATGTTCGCCCTTGCCATTGAGCAGCCGGATACCCAGAACTTGGTCCCGCACAGAGCCGGCCCAGGGGCGTCCCGGACCGGAAAGGTTACAGGCCAGGGTACCGCCGATGGTGGAGGTGGCACCAAAATGGGGTGGCTCAAAATGCAGGCACTGACCTTCTTCAGCCAGAGTCGCCTCGATTTCGCTCAGCGGCGTGCCGGCACGGACGGTCAAAACCAGCTCCACCGGGTGATAGTCAACGATACCGGTATGCTCGCCCACGTTGAGGGTTCCGGCATCGGTGTCGGCTTCCCGGCCCATGAAGACCTTGGTGCCACCTCCGACAATATTGAGTTTGTGCCCGCTGTCCCGGGCCTGGAGCACCTGCTCCTTCAATTGTTGGGAAATATCAGCCATGGGCGGCTTCCGTATGCTCGTGCGTGTGTTGTTTGTGCTCAAGGGAACGGTATTCCTGGCAGAACCGCAGGGCCGGTACCCCTTTGCCCGGGTTCAGAATACCGGCGGGATCAAAGGCAGCCTTCACGTCGTGGAACTGCTGCAGTTCCTCGTCGTTGAACTGCACCGCCATCTGGCGAATTTTCTCGACGCCAACGCCGTGCTCACCGGTAATGCAGCCACCTACTTCCACACACATTTCCAGGATGCGTGAGCCAAAGGCTTCAGTGCGCTCGAATTCGCCCGGCACGTTGGCATCAAACAGAATTAAAGGGTGCAGGTTGCCATCACCGGCGTGGAATACGTTGGCGACGCGCAGACCAAACTCCTCGGACATCTTTTCCATTTCCGTCAGAACGTAGGCGATCTCGCGACGGGGAATGGTACCGTCCATGCAATAGTAGTCCGGTGAAATCCGGCCCACAGCAGGGAACGCAGATTTGCGGCCTTTCCAGAGCAGGGCACGCTCCTCCTCGCTCTGGGAGGTGCGCACGGAAGTGGCGCCCAGCTTGCGGAACACCTCCTCGGCTTCGGCAATGTGTTCGTGGACCTCCTCTTCAGTACCGTCCACTTCACACAGCAGCAGGGCCTTGGCATCCCTCGGATAGCCCGCCTGGGCAAAATCATCCGCCGCGATGATGGCGTGGCCATCCATCATTTCCAGACCACCGGGGATGATGCCGTGGGAGATAATCCCGCCCACGGCATCACCGCCTTTCTGGACATCATCAAATCCGGCCATGACAACCTGGGCCACCTCCGGCTTGGGCAGCAGTTTCACTTTGACTTCCGTCACCACACCCAGCAGACCTTCCGAGCCTGTCATCAGTGCCAGCAGGTCCATGCCGCAGCTGTCCAGACCATCACTACCGACGGTCACGACATCCCCTTCAGCGGTGACCATTTCCACGCTCAGGATATTGTGAACAGTCAGACCGTACTTGAGGCAGTGCACGCCGCCGGAGTTCTCGGCCACGTTACCGCCGATGGTGCAGGCGATCTGGGAGGAAGGATCCGGGCCATAATAAAGGCCATACTGGGCCGCTTCCTCGCTGATGGCGAGGTTACGGACACCCGGCTGCAGCCTTGCCGTTCGGGCCAGCGGATCAATCTCCATGATGCGGTTGAACTTGGCCAGCGACAGCACCACGCCCTCTTTATTGGGCATGGCACCAGCACTGAGCCCGGTTCCGGCTCCACGAGCCACGACCGGTACTGCGTTTTCGTTACAGATGCGCATGACCCGCTGCACCTGTTCAACGGTTTCCGGCAGCACCACCAGCAACGGCATCTCGCAATACATCGACATGCCATCGCATTCGTAGGGCTTCATGGTTTCGTCATCCGTGATGACGTAATCCGGGTCTATGAAGGCCCGGAACTGCTCCGCCAGCTCGGCTTTGCTGACTTTCGGCTTGGTAGTCATAACATTCTCTGGGTGTGAATTACGTCTGTGTGACAGTCATCAACCGCGTTTTGTTTCAAAGTGGTCAAGACCGGCCTGGGCGCAGTCCATATCCTGCTGGGGGGTACCGGAACTGATTCCGATACCACCCACTACGTCGCCGTCGACGATCACTGGCAGGCCACCACCAACAGAGCTGATGCGCCCGCCCACTTCGGTATGGATACCGAAGGCCAGACTGCCGGGCACGTTCACCTTGTTGTAGTCGTGGGTGGCTTTCTTGGCCGCAGCCGCCGTGAAGGCCTTGTCCTGGGCGATGGTCACACTGGTGATCTTGCCGCCGTCCATGCGCTCGAAAGCCACCAGATTGCCGGACTCGTCCACCACCGCAATGCACATGGGCACGCCAATTTCGCGAGCCTTCTCTGCAGCGCCCTCAATGAGGATACGCGCGTCGGCAAGGTCCAGTCGTTTGATCGTCAACATAAAGCATTACTCCTTGATTTGATTAGCCGTATACCAGCCCTGGCAGCCAGGTCACGATGCCGGGGATCAGGATACACATGAACAGTCCGAACGCCTGGATTGCCAGGAATACCAGGGACGATTTGAAGATGGTGCCCATGGAGATTTCCGGAGGACAAACGCCGCGGATATAGAACAGTGCGTAACCGAACGGCGGACTCAGGAAAGACATCTGCATGTTCACCAGGTACAGCACCCCGAACCAGAGCACCACGTCGTCACCTGAAACCGGCGGGAAGCCGAACAGGCCGGGGAATTCCAGCGCTTTAACGATCGGAATGAAGATGGGCACGGCCAGCAGCAGGATACCAACCCAGTCAAGGAACATACCCAGAACAACCAGCAAGACCATCAACAGGAACAGGATGCCGTAGGCTGACATGCCAGTGCCCAGAATCGCGTCTGTTACAAACTGCTGGCCACCCTGGAGGATGTAGAAGCCAACGAACACCGATGCACCGAACATGATCCAGAGAACCATGGCGGACGCCTTGGCTGTGGTCACAGATGCTTCACGCAGACCGGCGATCGAGAACTTCTTGTGCATCATTGCAACAATGATGGCACCAAAAGAACCAATGCCCGCGGCTTCAACCGGCGTTGCAATACCACCGAAAAGCAGGCCCAGAACCAGACCAACCAGCGCAAGGGGCGCAATCAGATTGCCAAGAAGCTTCACCTTCTCTTTAAGGCTGATCCGGTCTTCCACCGGAATCGGGGGACCAAGCTGCGGGTTCAGCCAGCTGCGTACCAGAACATAACTCAGGTACAGACCGGAGAGCATCAGACCGGGCAACAGAGAGCCCAGGTAAAGCTCGCCCACAGACTGCTGTGCGACCACGGCGTACAGAATGGCCAGAATCGAAGGCGGAATGAGGATACCCAGGGTTCCCCCCGCCATGATGGAGCCGATGGCAATCTTGTGGTCGTAATGACGTTTCAACATGGCCGGCAGTGCGATGATGCCCATGGTGACAACGGCGGCACCGATAACACCAACCATCGCAGCCAGAATCGTAGAGGCGACAATGGTTGCAGCAGCAAGGCCGCCACTGATGCCGCCCATCCACTTGTAAACGACGCTGAACATTTCTTCGATCAGGCCCGCGCGTTCAAGCATCGACGCCATGAAGATGAACAGAGGGATCGCAGCAATGTCCGGGTTTGCCATAAGCGGGAAGATCCGGCCGGGGACAATGTTCAACATCATGGCGTCACCCACCAGGTAGATGAACATGACACCAAGACCACCGGTCACGAAAGCAAGGGGCAGCCCCATCATCAGGGCCACAGCCAGAGATCCAAACATCAGGTAAGTCAGCGGCCCGATTTCGACGCCGGACAAGCTACCCGAGAGCTTGAAGAGGAATTTCTCATCACTCCATGGGTCGTAAAAGAGAATGTTGATCAGTTCAACACAGATGACAAACGCCAGACCCACGGTGGCGATGATCATTAACCATGTACCCAGTTTTCCGGCCATGCCGCTGCTGGGCGCTGCAGTTGTTGTACTCATGATGTGCGCTCCTGACCGAGACGGATGAACAGTACGATGTCTTTAAGCAGCTTCGAAAAGCCAGCGAGCAGCAACAGGATTGCGCCCACGAACATCACGCCTTTCACGGGGTAATACTGGATACCCCAGGTCTCGACAGTGGTCTCTTGCATCATTATGGAGTCCTGGAAGAAGGTCCAGGATGTGGTGGCCAGAACGGCTGCAAATATGAAGAAGAACATGGAGGTGAAAATATCCATGCCCACGCGCCCTCGAACCGGCAGGAAGTTGTAAACGACGTCTACCCGAACGTGCGCTCCGTGCAACAGCGCAAAGGCACCGGCAAGGATGTACTGCATACCGAAGATCAGGAAGCTGGCTTCATGCACCCAGATGGTCGGCATGTTGAAGAGGTAACGCATCACCACTTCGAAGAAATAGAACAGCACTGCGTTGATGGTCCAGAACGCAACGAAAAGGCCTGACTTCTCGCACATCCAGTCGACGATTTTCGTGAACCAGTTACCCTCGTATTCAAAATGGGCAAGCGGATCATCTTCTTCGGACTGTAACTCGGAAACCGTTTTCTCGGGCTCGGCTTCATCCCCGCCATGCTTGCTGCTCCACTTGTCCCAAGCCATCATGAGCAGTGGCATTACGGCAAGCCAGCCCCAATAGAACCAGTGCGGCATGACAAAGCCAAATGCACTCAGATCAGACATGTTGTTACCACCTAGATCAAAGAGCGGGGAAGGAAGGGTTAATCCACTTTCGGCTAACCCTGCCTTCCCCGTGTATCGTTATTGTTGAATGGTCAGGGCTTAGTAGCCCTCGATGTCTTCTTCCGTGATGTAACCAACCGTATCGTTCATCATGTACTTGAGCTGGATATCGAGGATGGCACGTGCGTCCTCGTTCTTGTTCGCCCAGTTGAACCAGATGGGAATGGCTGCTTTACGCCAGGTTTCCACATCCTCCTGGCTCAGACGGGTAACCGTGTCGCCATCTGCCTTGAACTTGTCCATCGCCTCGATGTTGCGGGCCTGGATCGCAAGGTAGTGCTTCTGAGAGTAGATCCGCACTTCGTCCTCAACCAGCTGCTGAAGCTCAGGCGACAGGGAATTCCATGCGCGCAGGCTCACGGTCAGATCCATAAGATCGACCGGCTGGTAGATGGACATAACACCTGGAGGCCCAAAGATGATGTAGTCAGTCACCTGGGAGAAGCCCAGTTCGTAGTTAACCGCAGGGCCAACGAAGTCGGCTGCATCGATAGTGCCTTTCTCGAGGGCCGGGAAGATATCCGAGCCGGGCAGACTGACGGTGGAAACGCCAAACTGCTGGAATACCTCGGCCACCATGCCACCCGGGACACGGATCTTCATGCCCTTGAGATCTTCAAGGCTGTTAACCGGCTTTTTGGAGTGGATGATGTTGGCATCGTGCTGAATTGGGCCAACGTAGAACAGGCCGAATTTCTTGTAGATTTCCCGGGTCTTTTCCAGCATGCCCAAGGAATAGAACATGGTGTCCCACTGATGAGGCTGATCCGGACCCGCTGGGTAGGAAGACAGGAACACAGAGGCAGGGATCTTGCCCGCCCAGTAAAGGGTGAACGGGTTCATACCCTGCAGCACGCCGTTACGAACAGCATCAAACAGCGCGTTGTTGTCGGCAGCAACCGCCTTGGCCGGGAAGCACTGGAACTTGAGCTCTCCGCCGGACTTGGCCTCAATACTCTTACACCACTCCTCGAAGAGCGTGTAGCCCACCGTACCCGCGTCCCAGGTCGACTGGATTTTCCACGTAGTAGCAGCTTGGGCCTGACCTGCGCCCATGAGCATTGCGCCTGCCAGAGTGGCGCCCATGGCGATTGTCTTGAGGAAACTTCTGCGAGGTGGGGTCTCGCCAGTGTCACAGCTATTTCGGATGTTATTCTTCGAATTCATCGAAACGTCTCCGTTGGCTTTGTTTTTATCAGCGTCTATGGCAACGCCGGCGCAGGCCGACATTAGAATGATATTCGTAGCCAATCCGGGTTTAGTCCAGTTCGGCAAGCACTGGTCTGACCAGTTTTTGAAGTATTAAAAATGGACGAAATACTCTGAATCGGCCATATTTAATGGGCTCGGACGCACATCAGGCGAGCACGTAAACACCAACAATCAGAAGCATTCACTGGTCAGACCAGAGAGCATAAACAGGCCCCCAAATGGCAATTTCCCAGGAAATCTCATATCGGCTGGAACGCCTTATTCTCGACGGCGGGCTGGCTCCGGAGCAGAAGATACCGTCCGAACGCCAATTGGCGACCCGGCTGGGCGTTTCCCGCGCGGTAATTCGGGAAGCCCTGCATGAGCTTCAGGGCCGCGGCGTTATTGAGACCCGCCACGGCAAGGGGTCGTTTGTGGCCAGCATGGTGCCCGGCGCGAGCGAGCTGGGAGAACAGAGTCCGCTGATGCATCTTTTCGAGGGACATCCCCGAACACTTTTCGACCTTCTGGAAGTACGTGAACAACTGGAAGGCCAGGCGGCCTATCTCGCTGCCCTGCGGGCAACCCGGCTCGACCGGCATCGCATCACGAAGGCGTTCCGGGCGCTTGAGGATACCGACCCGCTTCGTAACGCCCGGCTCGACCATGGCTTCCATCTTGCGATTGTCGAGGCATCCCATAATCCGGTACTGGTGCATGTGCTCAACAGCCTGAAAAACATGATGTTGTTGACCGTTCAGGCCTCGGTTGCCAACCTGAACCCGAGAGAAGAAATGCGGAAGAAAATCGTCCGCCAGCACCGGCAGCTGTATGAGGCCGTTATCGCTGGCAAGCCGGCCAACGCCCAAAAGGTGGCGATGGCCCACGTACGGTTTGTCAGTGAGGCCATGAGAGACATGGAGAAAGACGGAGGCAAACTGATCAGGCTGCCCATTGAACAGGACAAAGCGAATGATCATTTGCGGGCAGAAGCCTGAGCATGGCAAAAAGCTTGCATTGATCAATCATTCGACCACAATGTCATGCAGCGAACGGCGGTGAAATTCGGTAAAACGCTCCCTTAAAGGGATTGATTTCCGCATCCACAGTCCGTAAAACATGCGCCTTTGAATTACAGCCCCAGGAGTCACCCATGGCGGACCAAGCGCCTTTGATCTGCAGGGACATTTACAAGACCTTTGACCAACTTGAGGTGCTCAAAGGTATTTCGCTGGAGACCCGCAAAGGTGACGTGGTTTCCCTCATCGGCAGCTCCGGCTCCGGCAAGAGTACTTTCCTGCGTTGCATCAACCTGCTGGAAACACCCACCTCCGGCGACATTATCGTGCACGGCGACCCAATAAGGTTCACAACCAACCGCAAGGGCGAACGTATTCCGGCCGATAACAAACAGGTTGAACTGATTCGCGCGAAACTTTCCATGGTCTTCCAGAGCTTCAATCTCTGGTCTCACATGACCGTTCTGGAAAATATCATTGAAGCCCCGGTTAACGTGCTGAAGGTACCCAAGAAGGAAGCCATCGAGCGCGCCGAAGCCTACCTGAACAAGGTGGGTATCTACGAGCGCAAGGACTACTACCCGGCCCAGATGTCCGGCGGCCAGCAGCAACGGGCGGCCATTGCGCGGGCTCTCGCCATGGAACCGGAGGTCATGCTGTTCGACGAACCCACTTCGGCACTGGATCCGGAACTGGTAGGCGAAGTGTTGAAGGTCATGCAAGGCCTGGCTGAGGAAGGCCGCACCATGATCGTGGTTACCCACGAGATGGCATTTGCAAGGGATGTGTCGAGTCAGGTCCTTTTTTTGCATCAGGGCGTGATCGAGGAACAGGGTACCCCCGAGAAAGTGTTTGATCATCCGGATTCGGAACGCATGAAGCAGTTCCTGACTCCCAACTTCTGACACTCGGTGCTATCTTGAACCGGTGAAGAAATAAAATGTTGGAACCAAAAACTTCCATCAAAAATAAAGCCCAAAAGGCAAACCACTGGAGAAGTGACACATGAAAAAAATGATTTTTGCAGCAAGCTGCGCACTCGCCCTGATTGCTGGTGGCGCACAGGCCCAAGAGCGGGACCTCCGCATCGCGTTCGACGTGCCTTACGAGCCGTTTGAGTACAAGGACGAGAATGGTGAACTGACCGGTTTCGAAGTGGAACTGGCCGAAGCCATGTGTGAAGAAATGAACGCCAACTGCGAATTCGTGATCCAGGCGTGGGACGGAATGATTCCGGGCCTGCTGGCGCGTAAATTCGATCTGATCATGTCTTCCATGTCCATTACGCCGGAGCGCGCAGAGCGGGTTCTGTTCTCCGAGCCGTACTACAACACCCCGGGTGGCTGGTTCGGTCCTGAGAGCTTCAACACCGACGTCACTGACATGAGTGCGATGGAAGGCAAGACCGTTGGCGTTCAGCGCGGTACCACCATGGACACCTACGTGACTGAAAACATGGGTGGCATCGTCACCATCAAGCGCTACACCACCGCAGACGACATGGTTCTGGACCTTGAAGGCCAGCGCCTCGATGTCGTTTTCGTAGACTATCCGGTGGGCGAGCAGACTGTTCTCACCAAGGAAGGCTTCAAGGAAGTTGGTGAAGCGGTCAAGCTTGGCGAAGGCGTGGGTGTTGCCATGCGTCAGCGCGACACCGACCTTGCAGAAGAAGTGAATGCGGCCCTTCGCACCCTGAAGGAAGATGGTACCTACGACACCATCATGCAGAAGTACTTCGCTTACGACATCAAGATGTAAATCTGCCGAGGGGTGGCCCGTCAGGGCCGCCTCTGCTTACCGGACGTTCCCATGCTCGATCTGAAAGGCTATGGCCCGGCCCTGATGGAAGGGGCAGTAGTCACCATTGAACTGGCCTTCCTGTCGCTTGCCCTCTCGGTTGCCCTGGGACTGATTGGCGCGTCTGCCAAACTGTCGCAAAGCCGGGTTGCCAAAGGTATCGCGACTACCTACACCACGCTGATTCGTGGCGTACCGGACCTGGTCATGATGCTGCTCTTCTACTATGGCGGCCAGGTGGCAGTGAACATGCTCTCGGATTACATCTGGGAAGCTTACGAAATCGACTTTTTCTTTCAGTTCGACCCGTTCATCTCCGGCGTTGTAACCATCGGGCTGATTTTCGGCGCCTATATGACCGAAACCTTCCGCGGCGCTTTCCTGGCGGTTGAAACCGGCCAGATTGAGGCTGCCCGAGCCTACGGCTTTACCCGTTTTCATACCTTCCGCAGAATCATGCTGCCACAAATGATGCGCCATGCCCTGCCCGGTCTGGGCAACAACTGGCAGGTTCTGCTGAAGACCACCGCCCTGGTTTCCATTATCGGCCTGACCGACATGGTTCGTGTGGCGGAGGAAGCTGCCAAGGCGGAGCGCATGCCGTTCCACTTTTTCATTCCGGTGGCGTTTGTTTACCTGGCCCTCACGGCAGGGTCTGAATTGTTTATCAAGTGGCTCGATAAACGGGCCAATGTCGGCGTGGTTCAGGGGAGTTAACGGATGCCTGATTTCATTGCCGGGTGGCTGAACCAGAACGAAATCTTTACCGCCATGACCATCATGGAATACTGGGATGGCATGGTGACCACCGTGCATCTGGTGTTTCTGTCCCTGGTTATCGGTTTGCTGGTGGCGGTTCCGCTGGCCATCCTCCGGACGGTTCGCAACCCCTTCGTCTCCGGCCCGGTGTGGCTTTACACCTATCTGTTCCGCGGCACACCATTGCTGATCCAGCTTTATATCATCTATTACGGGCTTGCCCAGATTGAGGGCATCCAGGAAACCTTCTGGTGGGAGATTTTCCGGGAGCCTTTTTACCCGGCCCTGCTGGCTTTCACGCTGAACACCGCGGCCTATACCACGGAGATTATCCGCGGTGCGATCATATCTACGCCCAACGGTGAAATTGAAGCAGCCAAAGCCTATGGCATGAACTGGTTTATGCGGATGCGGCGGATTGTGCTGCCAAGTGCAGCGCGGCGGGCGGTGCAGGCCTACTCCAACGAGGTGATCTTCATGCTGCACGCGAGTGCGATTGCGAGTGTGGTAACCATTGTGGATCTGACGGGGGCGGCCCGTAATATTTACTCCCGGTTTTATGCGCCGTTTGATGCGTTTATTTTTGTGGCGCTGTGCTACATGGCACTGACCTTTATCCTGGTGTTCGCTTTCCGCAAACTCGAAACTCATCTTCTGAAGCACCAGCGGCCTGTGAACGGCTGAGCCCGCGGAACATCACACTTCAGTGCCCGGGCAGGCAGGGTATTGCCTCCCGGGAAACGCTACGAGCACATCCATGTGCGCTTGACTGAAGCCATCCATGGCTTCAGACATTCCCGGGAGGCAATACCCTGCCCGCCCCCAAACTTGGTTCGGGGCTTCTATGTCGGCAAAACAAGATCTGTTCGGAACGAATTGTGACTGGCTTTCCCACACCCTGGACAACCCAGCCGCATCACTCCCAGAAACCAAAGCATTCCTCCCCGACGGCACCCGAATCAGCCGCAAGGCTGTGGGTGTACTGGACATTGTTCCCCCGGCTGGCCGCAGCAATCCGAATGCCGAGGCCATCATCGTTTCTGCAGGTGTTCACGGGAACGAAACAGCGCCCATTGAGGTTCTTAACAGACTGGTTTCCGAGCTGATTGAGGGCGAATGGGAGCTGGCTTGCCCGGTCTTGCTGATTCTGGGTAATCCGCCCGCGATGGTCGCTGGGAAGCGCTTTCTGGAAGTGAACCTCAATCGGCTGTTCGATGGCGCGCATAGTCGGAACGAGTATGAGGGGCTGGCCGAGGCTGCGCGGGCGCAGGAGCTTGAGGAGGCTTGCCGGCAGTTTGCAATGGCCAATCCCCAGGCGCTCTATCACTACGACCTGCACACGGCCATTCGGCCGTCGCACAGGGAGCGGTTTGCGCTGTATCCGTTTGTTGAGGGAAGAACGGTTCCGGTCGACCAGTGTGATTTTTTGCTGGAGGCAGAGGTGGAGACGCTTCTGCTGCAGCACAAGGCGGGTACAACGTTTTCGTCGTTTTCCTCGTCGCTGTTGAAGGCCGAGAGTTTTACCGTGGAGCTGGGTAAGGTTCGGCCGTTCGGCCAGAATGATCTGGGGCGCTTTTCCGGCATCCAGGATGCCTTGCGACGGCGGTTCCGGGGGCTGCCCTCACCTGCGCCGCAGCCGCCATTTGATCATCTGACGGTGTTCGAGGTGGTGCATGAGATTCTGAACACCGGGAAGAACTTCCGGTTCCATATTCCGGACGATGTCGCCAATTTCACCGAGTATCAGCCCGGCACAGTCATCTGGGAGGACGACGAGACCAGTTACCGGGTGGGGCATTCACCAGAGGCGATTGTGTTCCCCAATCCGGAGGTTCCGGTGGGCCATAGAGTCGGCCTGATGATCAGGCCCGGACCACCGCCTTAAATCGGGGTCAGATGAAAATGGGGTCAGATGAAAAGTTCATCTGACCCCATTTTCATCTGACCCCCTGTTCGCGTTCCAGTCAGGCCGGGGCGTTTTCCGGTTCCGGCACGCTGACTTTGATCAACTGGGTGCAGACAGCCGGGATGACCAGCAGCGTCAGCACCGTTGAGGCCAGCAGGCCGGAGATGATGGCCCAGGCCATGGGTGGCCAGAGCGTGGAGCTTGAGAACGCCAATGGCAGCAGGCCGGCCACGGTGGTTGCTGTGGTCAGCAGGATCGGGCGGGTGCGCTGCTCTACCGCGTTGCGCATGGCGTCGCGGATGTCTCTTCCTTTCTCCAGTTCCCGATCCATCACGTCCAGCAGAACGATGGCGTTGTTCACCACGATTCCCACCAGGGCGATCACGCCAAGCAAAGACTGGAAACCGAAGGGTGAGCCGGACAGCACCAATCCGGGGAAAATACCGACGGTAGCCAGCGGCACCGTCAGAAGGATAATGCCGACCCGGCGGAAGGAGTTGAACTGCAGCAGCAGGAAGAACAGCAGCAACAGCATCCCGATGGGGGCTGCGGTTAGCAATGCGGTATTGGCTTCACCGGAGCCTTCGGCGTCACCGCCCATGGCCATGCGGGTGCCCGGCGGTAACGGGTTTCTCTCAAGCCCTGCGTAAAGGCCGTCCAGAGCCTGGCTGAAGCTGTAACCGGTTTCGAGATTAGCCGTGACGGTGTTCATTCTTACGCCATCACGCAGGTATCGAGCCGCCGGTTCCCAGGTGGTGTCCACCGTCGCCACTGCTGAAAGCGGCACGGCGTCGCCCCGGTCATTGTAGATGTTCACTGACAGCAACCGTGACAGCGACAGGGCCGTGCCCTCGCGGGAACGCAGCACCAGGGGGATGGGATCCTCTTCCTGGCGATAGCGCTCAGCCACCACACCAAAGCTCTGGCCATAGAGGCTCTGGGCCACATCGGCCCGGGTCAGGCCGTAGCGGGCAGCCGTGGCATCGTCGACGTTGATGGCAATACTGGGAACGCCAATATCCAGGTCATGGCGGACATCAACCGTGCCCTCAACGCCTCTCAGAATGCTGAAGATCCGCTCCACCGCCTCGATCCGGGCTCCATCATTGGCATGGTAGACACGGATTGCCACCGGTGCAGCCCTTGGTGGCCCCTGCCCGAGAATACCCACGGTCACGTCCAGTTCCGGCATCTGGTCTTTCACGTGCGCGCGAATCCAGCGGATCATGCCGGTAGTGTCTTCCAGTGTGGGTGTCGTAACCACCAGCCGTGCCCGGTTCGGTGCCTGGGGGGCGCGCTGCAGGTTGTAATAAAATGAAGGTCCGGTGAAGCCTACGAACCGGTGAACCTTCAGGGCGTCCGGCTGTGACCGGATAATTCGTTCCAGACTTTCCGTGGCCTCTGCCGTGCGGGCCTGGTCGGTGCCCTCGGGCATGTAGACTTCGACAATCACCCTCGGGCGATCGGCATTCGGAAAGAACTGCTGGGCCATGAAGGGGGTCATCGCAAGACTGATGCCTACAAGTATGGCGCCGGCGGTAATCAGCCGTCCGGGGTAACGGGATACCAGGCCACCCAGAAAACGGGCTACTCCGATCAATCGGTCCTGGCCCGCCTTGCGGCGGGGCTTCAGGAATCTGGCCGCCAGCAGGGGAACGGCGGAGATAGCAAGCAGGTAGCTGACGGACAGCGTCAGCATGATCATCACCGGCACACCGCGGGTGAAATCAGCGGCCCCACCCTTGGCCAGAAGCAGGGGCGCAAAGGCCGCCAGCGTGGTTCCCGTTGAGGCACCCAGCGGACCGGCCAGCTCACTGACGGCCTGGCGCAGGGCATCCAGCCGTCGCATGCCCTCATCCAGGTGGCCCTGGATGTTTTCGACAATCACGATGGCGTTGTCGATCAGAATGCCCAATGAGATCACCATGCCGATGACGGCAATCTGATGCAGCACGCCCCCGCCGAGGTCATAAAGCCCGACACTGATCAGGGCAACCATGGGCAGAATGGACGCGACCAGCAGCCCCATACGAATGCCCATGCCGGTAAAGACTACCGCCACGATGATCAGCACTGAAAGCACCAGGCTCCAGGCCAGGTTATCGAGCCGTTCCTGCACCTTGTCCGGCTGGAAGAACATCTCCCGGATTTCATAAGGCTCAAAGTCTCCGCGAATCTGCTCCATGCGTTCGCGCACCCGCTGACCAAAGCGGATCGCATCGGTGGTGCCCTCTTCCATAATGATGGAGACCAGCACCACCCGTTCGCCGTCGTACCAGGTTTCCGGCTGTCTGGGTTCTACTGGTCCACGCCAGACATCCGCTGCCGCGGCCAGGGGCACCTGGGACCCATCCGGAAGCTCTATAGGCGTGGCGCGGATGGCGTCAATATCGGCGAATTCGCTGTTGGGAAGCACCGACAGGCGGCGGCCATTGACCACCACGAAGCCGCCGGGAATGGTCTGGTTTCGCCGCGCCAGCGTGTCCAGCACCCGCGCCGGAGAAATACCAAGCCGGAAGAGCGCGGCATCGTCCAGTGCCAGGGTAATCTGCTCGTCGGCATCGCCTTCGAGCTCAATCCGGGAAACCCCCGGTAGATTCGACAGGTTCTGCTTGAGCCTTTCGGCGACGTCGGATAGTTCCGTTACCGAGGGCGAGCCTCCTACGGCCATGACGATGGCGGGAATATCGATCAGGCGATCATCAAGCACCATCCGGCCCACATCGTCCGGGAAGTCCTGCTTCGCCCGTTCCATTGCCTGGCGCACACGGTCCCAGGCGGGGTCGGTGTCGTAGATGTCGTCATTCAGGCGCAGGCGCACGATGGCAACGCCGGTACGGGCGGTGGACTGGGTATAATCCACCTCCTCAACCTGCCGAAGTTCATCCACCAGGGGCCGGAGTACCAGCCGTTCAACGGCCTCGGCGCTGGCACCCGGATAATTGATGCTGATCAGGCCGGCCCGGTAGGGAAACGACGGGTCCTCCTGGCGCGGCATGGTGCTGTAAGCGGCGATACCCAGTAAGCAGAGCATGGTCACCACCATGCCCAGCAGGCGCTGGCAGTTCAGAAGCCGGCGGGTCATCAGCGCACCTCCACGGCATCACCGTCCGCCAGCCGTGTCATGCCGGCATAAACCACCAGGTCACCCGGGGACAGATCGCCGGAGGTAACCACCACCCGCTCGCCCACGACCCGGTCGACTTCCACCGCAACGCGGGAGGCCACGTTATCCCGGACCCGGAACACACTGACGCCCTCGGCGTTGCGGATCACCGACAGCAGGGGCACTGTGATGGCAGATTCCCGAACAGGCGTGATGCCCACTTCTACCGGCTGGCCGGGCTCCAGGGTGTTTACCGGCAGGCTCACCAGAACCGGATGCAGTTCGCCGCGAATGGCGCTGGCCTGGGCAATCTCGACCACCGAACCGGATTGTGCGGGGCGGCTGCGGTCCTGGACGGACCAGACAGGCAAGGTTTGCTCCAGCTCAACATGATCCAGCAGATACGCCGGCACCCGCACCTCTACCTCACGGCCCTCGGGCGAGGAAAGCCGCATCACCGGCTGTCCGGCCGCCACGAATTCGTCCCGCTCCACCAGCAGGGCTTCAACCCGTCCGGAAAAGGGCGCCCGAAGTGTACTCTCCTCGAGCAGCTGGGTTGCCTCCGCCAGGGAGGCCCGCGCCGTTGCCACGCTGGCCTCCAGGGAGTCCCGCCGAGCGGCAAGCTGCTCCAGCGTCTGCTCGGACACCACACCGCGCTCGTGCAATCGGCTGGAGCGTTCCCACTCCCGCTGAGCCTGCTGATACTGGGTTCTCAACTCTTCCAGGCGGGCCCGGGCAGAGTCCCGGGCCGGCTCCAGGCCAGGATTGTAGACCCGGGCGAGCAGATCACCGGCCTGCACCTTCTGCCCGAGCTCCACCGCCTGCTCCTTGAGGGTGCCACTGACCTGGAAGGTCAGTGTCGCTCGCTGGGTAGCACGAACAATTCCGGAAAACCGCAGCGGCATATCCTGGCTCTCGCCGCCGGAAACTTCTGACACACGCACTGAAACCTTCTGCTGCCCGGGCTCCGGGGCTAGGTCACTGGCTTTACAGCCCGACAACAACAGTGAAAAAACCGCAAGAGAAACGATGGCGACGGGGATTCGAAGTGGTGTCATGACTCTTCCTTTCATCCTTGCTTGTGTAGTTGACGGGGTCCTGTCCCTGGAGAAACCCGATGGTTGATTTAGACATCATGTCATTCTTTGACATTTTGTCAATAATCGGGTTTGATTCGATTTCAGGTATCCTATGCGTGCTGTTGCCAACTAACCGGATGATTGAATGAGCGAACCGCTGAAAACCCGTCGCGAGCGTGAGAAACAGGCCCGTTACGACACCATCCTGAACGCCGCCGAACTGGTGTTCTCGGAAAAGGGCTACGAACGCACGTCCATGGACGACATCGCCCGTACCGCCAGCCTCAGCCGGGCCTTGCTGTACGTGTACTTCAAGGACAAGGCTGCGATACAGAGGGGCATTATGCTCAGGGCGGGCCATAGCCTGTTCCGTCGATTTGAAGAGGCAAGACAGACCGCGCATAACGGGCTGGGCCAGATCCGGGCGATGGGAGAATCCTATTATCGCTTCTATCTGGAGGAACCGGATTACTTCTCGGCTTTGACCAAGGCGTCCACCGCCATGGCGGAGGCAGACGAAAGTCAGGCAGAGGAAATGTTGTGCTCCAAATCAGACCTGATGGAGCTGATGGTAGGAGCCATCGAACTGGGCCTCCGGGACGGCACCATGAACCGCGACCGGATCAACGACCCCGTTCAGACCGCACTGTACCTGCGCGGGGCCCTGCACGGGGTGATCCTGCTATGCCAGTCGGAAATGGGCGAGGGTAACCCGGCGTTTCCGGCCGAGCAGCTGATCCGGCACACCATGGATATGCTGACGTCGTCGATTTCTGCCTGACAACTCGCAGCCCGGCAGGCTGCTAGAGCTGGAAATCGTAGATGGAGCCCAGGCCCATGATCCCGGTGAGTTCGTCCAGGGCTTTGCGAACCTCTTCCAGCAACATCGGATCGCCAAGCTCATTCTGGCTGAGTTCATCCCGGTAATGGGCTTCCACCCAGGTGGTCAGACGCTCATAGAGTTCATCGGTGAGCAACACACCCCGGTTGATGGCTTTCAGCTCATCGTCGTTGAGTACCACTCGCAACCGCAGACAGGCCGGGCCACCGCCATTGCGCATGGACTGCTTGACGTCGAACACTTCCACCGCGGTGATAGGCCCGCCAGACTTCACCAGGCCATCCAGATAACGGCTGACGGAAGCCACTTCACGGCACTCGCCGGGCACTGCCAGCAGCATGCCGTCGGGTGTGTTCAGCAACTGACTGTTGAACAGGTAGGAGGCCACCGCATCTTCCAGCGGCACATCGGCACTGCTGACCCGGACCGCTTCCAGCTCGGCACCGGTGAGCCGCTCCCTGATGTCCGCCAGCACCTGCGCTTCGTTGAGAAACGCCATTTCATGGTAGAAAAGCGTATTACCGTTGCCCACTGCTATCACGTCGTTGTGGAAAACGCCGCCATCAATCGCGTCCGGATTCTGCTGGGCGAACACTGCATGCTGATCCTTGAGACCATGCAGCCGGGCCACTGCCTGGGATGCTTCAAGAGTCTGTCGTGCCGGATATTTTTTTGGTGCTGGCGCCTGCTCGTTGAACGCCATCTGGCCATACACAAACAACTCAACACCGGGGTCGCCGTAGCCGGCGCACAAGCGAGTATGGTTGGCGGCGCCCTCATCCCCGAAGTGGCTCACTGATGGCAGCGCCGGATGATGGGCAAAGTAGCTCTCGTCAGCAAAGATGGCTTTCAGAGCCCGTCCGGTCACCGTGTGTTCGATGGAACGGTGAAACTTGGCGCTCAAATTCGCCGGGGTGAAGTGCACGCGATGGTCTGAGGTATCGGCACTGGGCGATACCGTGGCCGCATTGGCTGTCCACATCGGCGACGCAGAGGAGACCGCCGCCAGGATCGATGGACTGGATTTGGCCGCCTGCTCAAGAACGCGAGCGTCCGGACCTTCGAACCCCAGGGCCCGAAGTGTCGGAATATGCGGCCGCTCATGGGGAGGCAGAACGCCCTGCACATAGCCCCGGTCCGCAAGGCGCTTCATTTTGGCCAGGCCCTGCAGTGCCGCCTCTTTCGGATTCGAGACGGAACTGACATTGGATTTGGAGGCTACATTACCCCAGGACAGTCCCGCGTAGTTGTGGGTGGGACCGACCAGACCATCGAAGTTTGCTTCAACCGCGTGTTTCACCATGGCACTGGGTTCCGTTAATCGAAATTGAGGCCGGGTGCCAGAGACTCTGGCATCTCACTCTTGCCGGCCTCCAGAGAAGCCATGGGCCAGGCACAGTAGTCGGCAGCGTAGTAGGCGCTCGGGCGATGATTGCCACTGGCGCCAACACCACCAAAGGGCGCCGCGCTGCTGGCACCGGTCAGCGGCCGGTTCCAGTTCACGATACCGGCGCGCACTTCTTCCACCAGCCGTTCGTAGAGTTTCCGGTCGTCCGTCAGGATACCCGCCGACAGCCCGTAGTGGGTATCGTTGGCCAGCGCCAGTGCATCATCAAAGCTCTTGTAGCGATACACCTTCAGCAAGGGGCCAAAGAACTCTTCGTCGGTCACATCCAGACCTGT
The DNA here is from genome assembly GCF_900188315.1 of Marinobacter sp. es.042. Lineage (NCBI taxonomy): Bacteria > Pseudomonadati > Pseudomonadota > Gammaproteobacteria > Pseudomonadales > Marinobacteraceae > Marinobacter > Marinobacter sp. es.042. The sequence continues at coordinate 3,902,441 of NZ_LT897781.1, read as the reverse complement.
GGCATCCACGATACCCGGCGACAGCAGGCCGGTTCCGGACTTCAGGGACTTCATCTCCAGCAGGGATTTGCTGCCCTTGTCCAGCAGGCTGGCCTGAGCCGCCAGGAGTTTTTCGGCGGCTTCCGCGGAAATCACGGAACCCATAAACGGCTGTGGATCGGCATCGAACTCGCCTACCTTGATGCGGGCGGAGACTTCCACCAGCCGGTCGATGAACGCGTCGCCTTTTTTGCCCTTGGGTACCAGCAAGCGACGTGCACAGGTACAGCGCTGGCCGGCGGACAGGAAGGCCGATTGCAGTGCATGATGCACTGCACCGTCCACATCAGCCACATCCTGAACGATCAGCGGGTTGTTGCCGCCCATCTCCAGGGCGAGGATTTTCTCAGGCTGGCCTCCGAACTGTTTGTGCAACAGATGACCCACGGTGGAACTGCCGGTAAAGAACAGGCCGTCAATCAACGGGTGGCCGGCCAGGGATTTGCCCGTGGACGAGGCGCCCTGAACGAGGTTGATCACTCCATCAGGAATGCCGGCCTTCTCCCAGAGTTTTACCGTCAGCTCGGCGACCCCCGGGGTCAGCTCACTCGGTTTGAACACCACCGTGTTACCGGCGAGCAAAGCCGGCACTATGTGGCCATTCGGCAAATGCCCTGGAAAGTTGTAGGGGCCGAACACCGCAACGACCCCGTGGGGCCGGTGCCTGAGCACGGCATGACCACCGGCAACATCGGATTCAGACGTCCCGGTACGGTCGTTGTAGGCTTTCACGGAAATACCGATCTTGCCGATCATCGCCGCCACTTCCGTGCGGGATTCCCACAGGGGCTTGCCAGTCTCCAGGCCAATCTGGTGTGCCAGATCTTCCTTGTGAGCCTCAAGCAGCTCACCAAAGGCTTCAACAACGGCCTGGCGTTCTGCAAAGCTCTTGCGCTGCCACTTCACAAAGGCATTGCGGGCCTCACGAACGGCCGCATCCACATCCTCCAGATTGGCGCTTTCGCCATCCCAGAGTGTTTCACCGGTCACCGGCTGGACAGATTCGAATACCGGCCCGTGGCCCGGTAGCCAGAGCCCGTCGATAAACAGTTCACCCGTCAGCTTTGCCATTTCGATGCACCTCCCGGTATTGAGCTTCTAAAACTATGTTTGGTCAGCAGCCCCGAGTCTTTCAAGGGGGCCAGGCGAACCGGATCGCCAGATTCAATCTGCAAGGCTTCGGCTACTTCCGGTGGCAGGCTGACGGTATCCGGTCCAATGCAATCTATCGGCACGGTAGTCACCCGGAAATCCCCGAATGAGCGGTTCGAAACCATGACCCGCTCCTCAGATGGCACGTCCAGGTTGACCGGTTTGCGAGTGACCATGGCGTGTCGGTTCATGCCTTCCCGAACCGTCCGGACATTGTGAACGAAGGCTTCAACCACGGGCCCGCCATCAAAGATGTCTACCAGTCCGTTGAAGTTGAACCCCTCGGACTGAAGCATCCGGAGTGCCGGAGCGGTGTTGTCGTGAACCCGGCCGATCACGGCACGGGCGGAATCCGGCAACATGGACAGGTATATCGGATACTTGGGCATCAACTCGGCAATAAACGACTTGTTGCCCAGCCCGGAGAGCATGTCGGCCTCGCTGAACTCCATGTCGAAGAACTTGGTTCCCAGCGCGTCCCACAGAGGGCTCCGGCCGTTGGCATCCGACACACCCCGCATTTCCGCGAAGATTTTTTCCGAGAAGTGTTTGCGGAATTCATCCAGGTACATGAACCGGCAACGGGAAAGCAGCAGGCCGCTGCCTCCGCCTTTGTACTCATCGGAGAGCAGCAGGGAGCAGATTTCGCTGGTATCGGTCATGTCGTTTGACAGATGCAGCGTTGGAGTCCGCACGTGAACACCCAGCTCTTTCGAGGCATTGACGGTGACGCTCAGGCGGTAATTGTAGAACACTTCATCCAGACCAACGCGAGCCTGGATACCGCTGATACCGACCGTTTTCCCGCGTTCGGTATCCTCCAGAGCGAAGAGATAGAGCCCTGCTTCCGGCGCGATGCGCTGGTTAAAGGTCTCCCGGGCGTGGTTGATCTTCTTCTGCAGCAGCTCGCGATCCGCCGGCAGGGTGGTCAGCCCCTTCCCGGCGCTTTGGGCCATGGCATACAGGTCGTCCAGATCGTTTTCCTGCAACGGGCGAATTACCAGCATGGTGTCGCCTCCGTGATCCCGGCGGGTTGATACTTAACTGCGTCCTCGGTGCCCGAATAGGTCATAGCGGCGCGATCCTTACCCGGTCACCCGCGGAACGGTTCAGCGTATGCCAGGTCGAGACCGGCACCTTGAGTTTGTCGTCCAGTGTTTCGGCGACCGGTGTCAGGGTGCAGCGAAACTGTTCACCCTCGCCAGCGGCAATCAGGCAGGTTTCGCCGGTATCCTCGTTGGTCCCATGAAGTTCCTTCGGGTGACTGGTCACGAGGGTTTTCAGGCTGTCGGTACGAGCTTCAAGAACCGGACCGGCATCAAAAATGTCCAGATAGTTTCCCGGCTGGAACCCTTCCCGCTGGAGCAACTCAAAGTTTGGTACGGTAATCTGGTGCGGCTGCCCCATCGCCTTCTGGGCCGATTCACTCAGCAGCGTCACATAAATGGGGTTGGGCGGCATGAGCTCGGCAATGAAGGTTTTGCTGAGCTGTCCGGAGTACTGGTCCGCCGTTTCAAAAGCCATATCAAAGAAATGCCGGCCAAGGCTGTCCCAAAAGGGAACGCTCCCGTCTTCGAGCTGAACGCCCTGGATTTCCACGGCCATACGCTGGGTAAACCATTCACGGTGATCAGCAATAAACAGAATCCGGGCCCGCGACAGCAACTCGAACGCATCCGTGCCCTGCAGCTCCGGGCGGATCGAGAAAGAGCACAGCAACGATAAATCGGTCAGCGAGTGGGAGGGATACAACACCTCCACACGGCGGGACACTCCCAGTTCATGGGAGGCATGGATCAGGGCATCCCGCCGATAACTGTAAAAAGGCTGGCCATTGCCGGCATGGGCATCGATACCGGCCGTGCCGGCGATGTCTCCGGTTTCAGTGTCCTCAAGCACGAACAGGAACCTGGGAGGGTCATCCTCTGCGCTGATCCGGCCGGCAAACGACGCCAGGGACTGCTCGATCTTGTAGGCCAGGGCGTCGCCCTGTTTGGGCAGGGTGGAAGAAAGACGGGCACACTGGGTGCCCGCGATGGCGAGAATCTGGTCCAGATCATCCGGCTCAGCCGGACGTACCAGCCACATAAGATCTCCTTAGGCCGTCAGTTTTTTCACTGCCGCTTCGAAACGCTCGAGGGCTAATTCAATGTCCGGTTCCGGGATAATCAGGGATGGCGCCAGACGAATCACGTTTGCGCCGGCCACCAGAACCATCACGCCCTCTTCCAGCCCGGCGTTCAGGAAGTCCTTAGCCTTGCCCTGCCATTTCTCGGTAAGCACGCAACCGAGCAGCAGGCCGGCACCGCGCACTTCGGTGAACACGCCGTAGCGTTCGCCAATATCCATCATGCCCTTGCGGAGCTTGTCGGAACGGGCTTTCACGCCCTTGAGAATCTCCGGCTGACTGACGGTATCCACTACCTTCTGCGCCACGGCGCAGGCCAGTGCGTTACCGCCGTAGGTACTGCCGTGAGTACCCACGCCCAGGCTGGCTGCAACCTTGGCCGTGGTCAGCATGGCTGCGACCGGAAAACCGCCGCCAAGCCCCTTGGCACTGGAGAGAATATCCGGCACCACGCCATACATCTGATAGGCGTAGAAGTGGCCACTTCGGCCAACGCCGGACTGAACCTCATCAAACACCAGCAATGCGTCATTTTCGTCGCACAGATCTCGCAGCCCCTGAAGGAATGCCTGGTCGCCGGGCATAACACCACCCTCACCCTGAATGGGCTCGACCACGATGGCACAGGTTTTCTCCTTCGAGATCAGTTTCTTCACGGATTCCAGGTCGTTGAACTCGGCATGGTGAATGCCGCCGGGTGCCGGCTCGAATCCTTCCAGGTACTTGGGTTGGCCACCGACGCTCACGGTAAACAGGGTGCGACCGTGAAAGGAATTCTTGAACGAAATGATCTCGTTCTTCTCTTTACCGTGATGCTCCCAGGCGTAACGGCGGGCCAGCTTGAACGCCGCTTCGTTGGCCTCGGCTCCGGAGTTGGCGAAGAACACGCGCTCGGCAAAGGTGAGGTCACACAGGGTTTTCGCCAGACGCAGGGCGGGTTCGTTGGTCATCACGTTGGACAGGTGCCAGATTTTCTCAGCCTGATCGTGCAACGCGCCCACCAGCCCCGGATGGGAATGGCCCAGGCAGGTCACTGCGATGCCGCCCTGGAGATCGATAAACTCGCGGCCTTCCTGATCCCAGATCCGGGAGCCCTCTCCTCGCACCGGAATGATGGAACCGGGAGCGTAGTTGGGCACCATGACTTCATCGAACAGTTCGCGGCTGACGGGTTCTTTATTCATAAATCTCTCTCGGGAAAGCGGCTAAGCAATTAAAAATAGTAGAGTGGCAGCACCAAACAAGTAAGTAGGTGTGCGGACTCTTGCACCATAATACGCCACTCACGGCATAAGAACATCCGGTTCCCCGATGGCAGGCAATTCGATCACCCGCTGAGGTTCGTGCCCGCCCTTTTTTCCGTCCATGAGGGCGCCGATCAGAAGTTTGTAGGAATCCAGGTCAAAGGTGACTGCCTGGCCGCTGAGTGAGAGATCCGCCAGCGCCTCCTCTTCATGCAGGGTGGCTACATGCATCCAGTTATAAACCACCAGGATGTCCGTGCGCCCAGACCGCTCATCCCGCTCAATGATCCCGACCGGCCCTTTCCAGGGCCAGGTTTTCAGTCGCAGGCCATGGAAAGCAATCTGCACCCTGAGGTTATAGCGCTCGACATTCTCGAGTTCCTCGCAGGCGCCCTTGCAGCGCCCCAGCGCGCGCTGGAAACAAGGACCCTCGTGCTCCGGCTCCAGGCCGAGCAGCCGGTTGCACAATTCATTCTTGGCCGCGATGCCGCTCAATGCCCGCTCGGCATCCCGCTTGCTTCGGAACAACCCGAAATAATTCCCCAACCGGTGGGGCTCGATTTCACGAACCAGTCGCGCCTGAAGATAACCCGCCTCGTTTTTCGACAGCTCAATGCTCACCAGGTTCTTGGCTGCCCGGGAGCGGCGGTTGAACAGAGGCTTCAGGGTCTTGATCTGCTTGAGTTCCAGCAAGAGCGCGCCAAGCTCGCCGGCAGTTTCCGTCCACTCAACACGGCGCAGACTCTCGGACATCCTTACACCACGGGCAGAGTTATGATCGCCGGAAAAGTGCGAGGCCACCCGCTGGGCGATATTGGTGCTCTTGCCCACGTATAAAAGCACATCGTTTTCGCCGTAAAACCGATATACCCCAGGGCCACGGGGCAGGTCCTGAAGCGTATCCGACGGAAGATGGGAAGGAATACTGGGCCGTTGCAGCAACTCTCGGAGGGCCTTATCAAACTTCCCGTCGCCTTTTTCCGAAAGTGCATGCTCAAAGAACGCCAACATGGCGGACACATCGCCCATGGCCCGGTGGCGCTGAACCCGGGCAAGGCCATGGCGGGCAATCAGCGCGTCCATATTATGCCGCCGGAATTCCGGATACAGCCGCCGGGAAAGCTTTACCGTACACAGCACCTTCGCTGAGAACAGGCGACCCAATCTGCGGAATTCGGATTTGATAAAACCGTAATCAAAGCGGGCGTTGTGAGCGACAAACACCTTGCCCTTGAGTTGCTCCTCCAGCTCATCCGCCACATCTTCAAATAACGGGGCATCGGCGACCATCTCATTAGAAATGCCGGTAAAGTTCTCGATAAACGGGGATATCCGCGTTTCCGGATTCAGCAGCGTCTGCCACTCACCCACCACCTCGCCGGCCCGCCAGAACCGGATACCAATCTCGGTAATCCGGTCCCGGGCTGAATTGCCGCCGGTGGTTTCAATATCAAGAAACGCGAACGTGGCTGACTCAATAACTGTACTTTCGGACGTCATGGAACAACTTTACGCCTCTTTGGCAACTGCAGATGTCTGTATATGAACGAAAAGCTGTTATAGACATTCGTCTAATTTCTGCATGAATTTATTTGAATTGTCACGAATTCGTAACTACCTTGTTTTTGGGTCCAACAACAAAAATGTGTGGAGACAACAACGATGCAAAGCAACAAACTGAGATTGGCAATTCGTGCGACGGCAGCAACAGTAGTAATGGGGGTTGCCTCTCAAGCGAGCGCACTTACGCTGAACGTAGGTGACGATACCGAAGCGAGCCTGTATGGCTACGCTCGTCTGAACATGAGCTATGACCTGGACGGCAACCGCGCCGTATCCACCCGCGCAGGTTCTTTCACTCCTTCAGCTAACGAAGACGTAACCGGCCACTTCGGCGCTGACGTACAGCAGAGCCGTCTGGGCGTTAAGGTCAAGCACGCCTCTGGCGTTGCGATCACCGTGGAAGGTGACTTCCGTGGTTCCGGCAACGGTGCTGGCAGTCTGCGTATGCGTCATGCGTACGGTGAATACAACGGTTTCATGGCCGGCCGTAACTGGTCCAACTACACCAGCTTCGTAGGTAACACTCCGACTCTGGACTTCGACAGCCTGGCAGGTACTGCAGGTAGCCAGGATCGTACCGAGCAGATTCGTTACACCACTGGCGCTCTGTCCTTCTCTCTTGAAGATCCGAGCTCTCAAGGTGTGACCAACTCCACTGACACCCGGACCTCTGCTCCGGCGCTGACTGCTCGAATCCAAGATTCTGCAGATGCCCTGTCATATTCGGCAGCCGCTCTGATCAGCCAGGTCACTGTTGACGACGGCACCAACGATGATAGCGCAATGGGCTACGCAGTGTTTGGTGCTGCCAAGTTTGCCCTGAGCGACATGATCTCCATTCAGGGTGCAATCAACTACACCGACGGTGCCAACGGATACCTGTGGCGTTCAGGCAGCAACTACTTTGGCCCAAGCGCCTATGTAGATGGCAACAGCCTCGAAACCATCGCAGGCTACGGCGGCTCAATCGGCACCAGTGTAGCGCTCGGCGGCGGTCGTAGCATCAACCTGGGCTACGGTACCACTACACTGGATCTGGACGACGCAGTTGCGGCTGGCGCTGCCACTAATGGCGACGCAGAAACCAACCAGAACATCTTCCTGAACTACATGTGGTCACCGGTTAAGAACGTTATGTTCGGCGTCGAATATGGCTACTTCGATCAGGAAACTGTTGCCGGTGATTCCACCGATGCGAACCGCCTCCTGTTCGCAGCGCAATACGGCTTCTAATCCTTCCGTTAGAAGTTAGTTAACTCAGCAGAAACCCCGGCTCCGGCCGGGGTTTTTGTTTGTGCGAGATACATGAAGGTCGGCCTGACGGAAAAATATGAACAGGAAGTAGCGAACAGGAGGGAGCCAGAACGACAAAGGCCGGTGCGGCTTTTCAGAACTGTAGAGGGCCAGGGATGGCCCGAAACAAGCGCACAGGGATGTGCTTGTAGCGTGTTCTGAAAAGCCGCACCGGCCTTTGTCGCGCCACCCAACCCTCAGGCTGGGTGACAACTAGCTTCATATCACAGCAGAAGGGTACGAATGTCACCAAGAAGCTGACTGAGCACCGTGGTAAACCGGGCAGCATCCGCCCCATTCACCGCTCGGTGATCGTAAGACAGCGACAACGGCAGCATCAGGCGGGGCTGGAACTCCTTGCCATCCCAAACCGGCTTCATCGCCGCCTTGGACACCCCAAGAATCGCCACCTCCGGCGTATTCACAATCGGCGTAAATGCGGTACCGCCAATACCACCCAGACTGGTGATGGTAAAACAGGCACCGTGCATCTCTGCCGGCTTCAGCTGCTTGTCCCGGGCCTTCTGGGCCAGCTCGGCGCTCTCGGCAGCGAGCTCCCACAAGCCCTTCTTGTCCACATCCTTGATCACCGGCACCATCAGCCCGTTGGGCGTATCCACCGCAATCCCGATGTGAATGTACTTCTTGCGAACCACCTCTTTGCGCTCCATGTCCAGGGACACGTTGAACTGAGGCAGTTCGGCCAGCGCCGTGGCACAGGCCTTCAGCAGGAACGGCAGCGGCGTCATCTTCACGCCTTTCTTCTCGCCGGCCGCCTTCTGGGCCTTGCGGAAATCCTCCATATCGGTGATGTCCGCATCCTCGAACTGGGTGACGTGAGGCACGTTCAGCCAGCTGCGCTGCATGTTGTTGGCCGTGGCGAACATCATCCGCGACATGGCCTCACGCTTCACTTCACCAAACTGGCTGAAGTCTGGCAGCTTGACCCCGGGGATACCGGAACCGGTGGCAACACCGGCACCCTGCTGAGCCTGCTTCAGCTGGCTCTTCACATAGGCGTGGACGTCGTCCTTGATAATCCGGCTCTTTGGGCCAGAGCCCTTGATGCGGGCCAGATCGGCACCCAGCTCACGGGCCAGCTTGCGAACAGCAGGGCCAGCATGGACCTTCGCGCCAGGCGTGGGCGGCTCATAGGTTGCACCCTGGGGTTCAGGGGCAGACTCTGCTTGCTGCTTTGGCTTCTCTTCGGACTTGGGCTCAGACTTCGCTTCCTTCGCCGGTTCTTCAGACGCCGGCCCGGAGTCGTCTTCCGATTCGCCGCCCTCTTCCTGGACGGTCATCTCCAGCAGCTCATGGCCCTCGGAGAGCTTGTCGCCCTCGGACACCAGTATCTTGCCCACCTTGCCCGAGTACGGCGAGGGAATCTCCATGGTGGCCTTATCCGATTCCACGGTAACCAGCGGATCGTCAGCCTCAATGGTATCGCCTTCGGCGACATTGATTTCGATAACCGGAACATTGTCGAAGCCATCCAGCGCAGGAACCCTCACGGTCTCCTTGCGTGAGCCACCGGAAGCCTTCTTCGGCGCCGGCTTGCTCTCTTCGGACTTCTCCTGCTCCGCGGCTTCGCTCTTTTCCTCGGCTTTCCCTTCCGGCTCTTCCTCGGAATCGTCAGAGCCACCGCCATCGGCACTGGCTTCCATCATCCCTACGACGTCGCCTTCCTTGACCTTGTCGCCCACTTTGACGGTGATCTTGGTGATCTTGCCGGCACCGGGCGACGGCAGCTCCACCGAGGCTTTGTCTGACTCTACGGTCAGGATCGGATCTTCTGCTTCAACCGAATCCCCTGCACTGACGGTGATTTCGATAACCTCGACCTCATCCGCACCGCCGAGATCCGGAACCTTGATTTCCTGTTCACTCATGGCGGTCTCCTTAGCTCAGCACCGGGTTCGTTTTGTTGCGATCGATTCCGTACTTGCGCATGGCTTCGAGAACCACATCGTTCTTCACCTCACCGTCCTTGGCCAGAGCTGACAGCGCCGTGACTGTTACATAGTAACGGTCGACTTCAAAGAAGCTGCGCAGCTTTTCCCGGGTGTCACTGCGGCCAAAGCCGTCGGTGCCCAGGGTCAGGTAGGTTTTCGGGATGAACGCCCGGAGCTGCTCGGAGTGCAGCTTGATGTAATCGGTGGAAGAAACCACTGGCCCGGTCTGCTTCTCCAGACACTGGGTAACATACGCCTTCTTCGGCTTGTCATCCGGGTGCAGGCGGTTCCAGCGCTCTACGTGCAGGCCTTCACGGGCGAGCTCGTTGAAGCTGGTAACACTCCACACATCGGAGGCAACTCCCCAGTCGTCTTTCAGCATCTGGGCGGCAGCACGCACCTCATTTAGGATAGCGCCCGCACCAAGCAACTGAACCCGAGGCGTCTTTTTGTTGCCCTTGGTTTCAACAGACTCGAACTTGTACATGCCCTTGATAATGCCGTCTTCGCAATCCTTGGGCATGGCAGGCTGTTCGTAGTTCTCGTTTTCGATGGTCAGGTAGTAGAAGACGTTCTGGTTGTCTTCGAACATCTCCTTCATACCCTTGCGAAGCACAACCGCCATTTCGTAACCGTAAGCCGGATCGTAGGCTTTACAGTTCGGAATGGTGTTGGCCAGCACGTGGCTGTGGCCGTCCTGGTGCTGCAGGCCTTCGCCGTTCAGGGTGGTCCGGCCGGCGGTACCGCCGATCAGGAAACCACGGGCCTGGATGTCACCGGATGCCCACGCCAGATCGCCAACCCGCTGGAAACCGAACATGGAATAGAAGATGTAGAAAGGAATCAACGGGAAGTTGTTGGTGCTGTAGGAGGTCGCAGCCGCCATCCACGCTGCCATGGAGCCGTCTTCGTTGATACCTTCCTCAAGAATCTGGCCTTTCTTGTCTTCCCGGTAGTACATGATCTGATCACGGTCTTCCGGAACGTACTTCTGGCCCTCGGCGGTGTAGATGCCGAGCTGACGGAACATACCTTCCATACCAAAGGTACGGGCTTCGTCCGGCACGATCGGTACCACGCGCTTGCCGATACGCTTGTCTTTGGTCAACGCGGTCAGGATACGAACGAAGGCCATGGTGGTGGAGATCTTCCGGTCACCGGAGCCCTCCAGCACCGCCTTGAAGATATCCAGATCGGGGATCTGCAGCGGCTGACAATCCTTACGACGCTTGGGATAGAAACCACCCAGCTCCTGACGCCGCTTCTTCATGTAGACGATTTCCGGGCTATCCGGCGCTGGCCGGTAGTAGGGAACGTCCTTGAGCTCCTCGTCCTTCAGCGGCACCGCAAACCGGTCGCGGAACGACTTCAGTTGCTCGATATCGAGTTTTTTCAGGGAGTGGGCGGTGTTCTGGGCCTCGCCTGCCTCACCAAAGCCATACCCCTTGATGGTGTGGGCCAGAATGACCGTTGGCCGGCCACCGTTCTTGTGAATGGCATGATGGAAAGCCGCATAGATCTTGTACGGGTCGTGACCGCCCCGGTTGAGCTTGTTGATCTCCTCGTCAGAGAGGCTTTCAACCAGCTTCGCCGTTTCCGGATATTTACCGAAGAAATGCTTTCGCGTGTAGGCCGGGCCGTTGCTCTTGAAGTTTTGCAGGTCGCCATCGCAGACCTCGTCCATGACGTGCTGCATCTTGCCGTCTTTGTCCTGCTCGAACAGGGGATCCCAGTGGCGGCCCCAGACGACCTTCAACACGTTCCAACCGGCACCGCGGAAGACACCCTCAAGTTCCTGGATAATCTTGCCATTACCACGCACTGGACCGTCCAGGCGCTGAAGATTGCAGTTAACCACAAAGATCAGGTTGCTGAGGTTTTCCCGGCCGGCCATGGAGATGGACCCCAGGGTTTCCGGCTCGTCACACTCGCCGTCACCGACAAAGCACCAGACCTTGCGATCGCCCATCTCGATGAGCTCCCGGCTGTCCAGGTATTTCATTACGTGGGCCTGATAAATGGCCTGAATTGGGCCCAGACCCATGGAAACCGTGGGGAACTGCCAGTAATCCGGCATCAACCAGGGGTGCGGGTAGGACGAAAGGCCGGTGCCATCCACCTCTTCGCGATACTTGTCGAGATCTTTTTCATCAAACCGGCCTTCAAGGAAGGAGCGTGCATAGATGCCCGGAGATGAGTGCCCCTGGAAATAAACCAGATCGGATTCGCGCTTTTCGTCGCCACCGTGGAAGAAGTAGTTAAAGCCAACATCGTAGAGGGTTGCGGCCGACGAGAACGAGGAAACATGCCCGCCAAGATCTCCGGGACGCTGATTCGCGCGCATAACCATGGCCATGGCATTCCAGCGGATCAGGGAGCGAATACGGCGCTCCATGAAGAGGTCGCCGGGCATCGGCGCCTGCTGGGACACAGGAATACTGTTCCTGAACGGCGTGGTAATGGAGTACGGCAGCTCGGTTCCGTCACGGCTCGCCCGCTCGGAGAGCCTCTCAAGAATGTATTTGGCCCGGTCTACGCCTTCGTTCTCGATCAGAGATTCCAGCGCATCCAGCCATTCACTGGTTTCAATGGGATCATCGTCCTGGTACATCAAACCCTCCCCTTGGCATCAAAAAGTGCAGCGCCGCCACGATCAGCAGCCGGGCGCGTTGCGGTGTCGATAAGCTGCGATGAAATGCAGTGTTTTGTTGTGGGTATGTCAGCCTGACAGGTGTACCGGCTCCCAGTACACAGAACCTGTACAAAGCATAGAACAGCTTTCACACTTTTCCTGCCCGATCGCCCCGATTTACGGGCTTTTGGCCCTACGAACGGTCGGTATGCCGATGAAGCGCGCGGATCAGCCAACCCATTTTGTCGTCTTTTTACTACATTTTTAACGCTAAATTCAATTTACACCCTATCTAAATCCATTTCAGGGGCGCTCTTTGCGGTTACTTACGGAAGAATGACCGTTTTTGGACCATCAGACAACCAGACTGCGACCAATGTCGTAGCATTCTTATCAACCGGGAAATTGATTACCACGCTAAACGATATCCTCGCCGCAATTCGCTACACATTCGCCGCCGTTAGCGATTTTTGTTGAATATTCTGAGCCTTTAACTCTTCTACTCATCTAATTTACCGGAACTTTTTAATTAGACCTGAAAATAATCTCCCGTTTATGTATACTCGCCTGCCTGATTTTTAACCACCGAAAAGTGGTCGGACCACTTTTTCTGTCATTGACACCAACAGAGGGCGATCTATGAACTCCATCGTCACCTTTCCGAACCGGATTCCCACTACGGAGTTCGAGGAACGGCGTTTCAAGGTCTACACAGACCGCCAGCTCGACAAGATTGAAGTCATTCAGAATCTCCCTGAGGAGACGCTGTTTGAAATGAAGGTGGTAGCCAGCGTGCTACCTTTCCGGGTCAACGAATATGTGATCAATGAACTGATCAACTGGGACAAGGTTCCCAACGACCCGATCTATCAGCTTGTCTTCCCCCAGAAAGGCATGCTGAAAGAAGAGCATTACGAGCGCATGGCAACAATGCACCGTGAAGGTGCCGACAAAAAAGAGATCCAGGCGGTTGCCAAGGAAATCCGGGATGAACTGAACCCGCACCCGGCAGGCCAGATGGAAATGAACATGCCCGAACTGGATGGTGAGGTGCTCGACGGTGTTCAGCACAAGTACCGCGAGACAGTGCTGTTTTTCCCGGCCCAGGGTCAGACCTGCCACTCTTACTGCACCTTCTGTTTCCGATGGGCACAGTTTGTCGGTGACAAGGACCTGAAAATGGCCAGCACCGAAGCCGAGAAGCTCCACGGCTACCTGCAGGAGCACACCGAGGTAACCGACCTGCTGGTGACCGGTGGTGATCCGATGGTCATGAAAACCAAAAATCTGGTGCAGTACCTCGAGCCGCTGCTGGAGCCTGAATTCGACCACATCCAGACCATCCGCATCGGCACCAAGGCCCTCACCTTCTGGCCGTACCGTTTTGTGACCGACAAGGATGCCGACGAACTGATCGACCTGTTCGCCCGTCTCGTGGACGCCGGCAAGCACGTTGCCATCATGGCCCACTACAACCACTGGCAGGAAATCACCACCGAGATCGCCGAAGAGGCTATCCGCCGCATCCGTGCCACCGGCGCCGAGATCCGCGCCCAAGGCCCGTTGATCAAGCACGTCAACGATGATGCCGACGCCTGGGCCAAACTGTGGAAGAAAGAGGTGCAGCTGGGCATCATTCCGTACTACATGTTTGTAGAGCGGGACACGGGTGCCAAAAACTACTTCGAAGTACCTCTTGCCGAGGCCTTCCACATCTATCGGGAAGCCATGAAAAAGGTCAGCGGCCTGGCCCGTACCGCCCGCGGCCCCTCCATGAGCGCCGGCCCCGGCAAGGTGGAGATTCAGGGTATTACTGAAATCAACGGCGAGAAGGTGTTCGTACTGCGCTTCCTGCAGGGTCGTAATCCGGACTGGGTTCAGCGCCCGTTCTTCGCCAAGTACAGCGAGACGGCCACCTGGCTGCACGAGCTGGAACCGGCCTTTGGCGAAGAGAAGTTCTTCTTTGAAGATGAGTATGAAGCCATGAAGAGAGGCAACGGCTAAATACCGGCCCTGGCGTGATAAAAAAAGCGGCCCCTGTGACGGGGCCGCTTTGCTTTTCAGCGATTGGAACGACGCGCTTTCCAGTTGGGAATAACCCAAAAGACCAAGGCTCCGAACACAGCCCCGATAATGCCAATCAACGCTACCTGCAGACCACCATTACCCAGAACCCCGTCCTGGACATTCTCCATCGCCAGCAAGCCGGCAATGAGGATCCATGGAGTGAGAAGAATAAGGGCGCTCAAAGCCAGGAATCGCTGAATTCGACGATCATCTTTTCGACTACGCATAACGACCTCTCCCAATAAATGAGCCTATGAATACTGCATCTATTAGTCATTGGATCAGGTTCGTTATTTTTGCCTTACAAACTTGGGCACAAACCCCTCTGGCTTGTCCCTGAGCCACTCAACAAACGTCCGCAATTCCTCCAGCTGCAGCAACTTTTCCCGGGTGTTGAAGTACAGACCCAGCTCGTATTCCGAGCGAGCTTTATGAATGGCGTTATGACAGGGTCTGCACACCCACAGGGTTCGGGTGATCAGATCTTTTTTGGTGAATAGTTTCTGGAAGCGCTTCTTCCGATGCAGGTGCTTGGGGATAAGGTGGTGCCGGGTGAGCCTGGCAACCGGGCGTTCGCAGAGTTCGCAATTGTCTGGCTGGGGTGGGAGCTTGAGCATGATGATTTCGTGAAGATGGGGTCAGATGAAGGCTTTCATCTGACCCCGGATTCAATCTCGGGTTTCGATCAACCCCGAGCAATTTCGTCAGTGCATCAGGGTATAGAGCTTTCGCCGATAGGTCCGCACATCCGGGTTATTGTTACCCAGCTTGTCGAACAGCTCGACCAGCGTTGTCTTGGCCGCTTCGTCCTTGTATTTACTGTCCACCTGCATCAAACGGATCAGAAGATCCATGGCCTCGGCGTTGTTCTCCTGTAATACGTGGTGGAGCGCCAACTGATGCAGAGCGTTCGGGTCTTTGGGATCCTGCTCCAGCGCCATTTCGAGATCCTTGATCGGTGGCAGCTCGGCAGACTGCCGGAGAAACTTCAAGCGGGCAGCCAACTGCTTGGCCTGGTGCTGCATCTTTTCCTCCGGCGGAAGGCTTTCCAGTACCTGTTCAGCCGTCTCAAGATCGCCCATTTCCGCTTTCAGCTGGGCAAGATCAATCAGTACCTTCAGGTTCTCTGGATCCTCCTGGTTCATCTGCGACAGGATGGCCAGCGCTCCCTCAACATCGCCCTCTTCCCAGATCCGATGAGCCTTGTCGTACGGATCCTCCTTCGGCGCTTCAACATGCTTGTCCAGAACCTTGCGGATTTCGTTTTCCGGCAGCGCACCGTTAAAACCATCCACCGCCTGGCCGTTCTTGACCAGAATGACCGTTGGCAGACTGCGCACACCAAGGCTGGAGGTAAGCTGCTCCTGCTCGTCGGCGTTCACCTTGGCGAGCATGAACGCACCCTGGTAATCCTCAGCCAGTTTTTCCAGCAAGGGCATCAACTGCTTGCACGGAGCGCACCACTCGGCCCAGACATCGACCAGAACGGGTGTGCTGGCAGAGGCTTCCATCACCTTCTGCTGAAAGTTTTCCATGGTGGCGTCAAAAATATACGGAGAGTTGCTCATGCAAGGCACCTGAAAAGTCGTATGAATCATCGGAAACTGCCAGAAACATGGGGCCAACTCCCGAAAATTCAAGCGCCAACAGCGCCAACCCAACTCCTTGAAATCACCGTATCTGCCGTTACATAACTAATAAGCAACGCCCCGGGGCAATCACGCAGCAGCCCGTCCCGGGCAGATTCACAACCTTTCCGGATGGATACTCGCGGCATGAATGATGAGACGCAAAACGATTCACTAGAGGAATTCGAAGAGGACGTGACCGAATACATTGGCAAGGACGAGCACAGCAAGAGCCTTGCCCTGCCCCAGCAGATGATGCCCCGGCGCATGTACGTGCTGCCGGTTTCGAACCGTCCGTTTTTCCCGGCCCAGGTGCAGCCTGTGGTGGTCAACCAGAATCCGTGGCAGGAAACCCTGAAGCGGGTCGGCGAAACCGACCACAAGGTCATGGGTATCTGTTTTGTGGAAGAAGAGGATGCGGAGGCAGGCGTACCTGCCAGCGAACAGCTGGAGACCGTCGGCTGCGCCGTGCGCGTACATCATGCCCAGAATGAAAGCGGCAAGGTTCAGTTCATTGCCCAGGGGCTCCAGCGCTTCCGGATTGTCCAATGGTTACGCCGCAAACCGCCTTACCTGGTTGAAGTAGAATATCCGGCAGAACCGGAAGAAGAGGCAGACGAACTCAAGGCCTATACCCTGGCCATCATCAGCGCGATCAAGGAACTGCTGCGCACCAACCCGTTGTATGGCGAGGAAGTAAAACAGTACCTGTCCCGTTTCGGGCCGGATGACAGCTCCCCGCTTGCCGACTTTGGCGCTTCGATGACCAGCGCCCCGGGTAACGAATTGCAGGATGTGCTCGACACCGTTCCCCTACTCCGCCGCATGGAAAAAGTCCTGCTCCTGATGCGCAAGGAACAGGAAGTCGCTCGGCTCCAGTCGGAAATCAGCGAGGAGGTTAACGCCAAGGTACAAAAGCACCAGCGGGAGTTCTTCCTGAAGGAACAGCTCAAGGTCATCCAGCGCGAGCTGGGCATGGCCAAGGACGACAAGACTGCGGACGTGGAACGTTTCGAGCAGCGCATGGCAGAGCTGCAACCGCCCGAGGCTGTGCAGGAGCGTTTCCGGGATGAACTCGAAAAACTGCAGGTGCTGGAACAGGGCTCGCCGGAATATGGCGTTACCCGTAACTATCTGGACTGGCTGACCCAGATTCCATGGGGCATTCACTCAGAAGACCACTTCGATCTGACCGAAGCACGGCGGATACTCGACCGCGATCACGACGGTCTCGACGATGTAAAAGACCGCATCGTCGAGTTCCTGGCCGAAGGCACCTTCAAGGGCGAGGTCAGCGGCTCAATCCTGCTGCTGGTCGGCCCACCGGGCGTTGGCAAGACGTCCATAGGCCATTCCGTGGCGGATGCACTGGGCCGGAAATTCTACCGCTTCAGTGTGGGCGGCATGCGTGATGAAGCCGAAATCAAAGGCCACCGGCGAACCTACATCGGCGCCATGCCGGGCAAGTTTGTTCAGGCGCTGAAGGATTCCAAGGTTGCGAACCCGGTGATCATGCTGGATGAGATCGACAAGATCGGCGCCTCCTTCCAGGGTGACCCGGCATCCGCCCTGTTGGAAACGCTGGACCCGGAACAGAACCGGGACTTTCTTGATCACTATCTCGATGTTCGCATGGACCTCTCCAAGGTTCTGTTCGTCTGCACGGCCAACCAGCTGGACACGATTCCGCGGCCGCTGCTGGACCGGATGGATGTCATTCGTCTGTCCGGCTACATCGCGGAAGAGAAACTGGCCATCGCCAAGCACTTCCTGCTGCCCAAACTACTGAAGCGGGCGGGGCTGCTGAAAAAGCAGCTCAACATCACGGACGCAGCGATCAAGCAGGTTATTGAGGGCTATGCACGAGAGGCCGGCGTGCGGAGCCTGGAAAAACTCCTGCACAAGATACTCCGCAAGGGGATCGTGAAGCTGCTGGAAAATCCGGACCAGCCGGTCAAGGTGGGCGTGTCGGATCTGCAGAGTTATCTGGGGCAGCCTTCGTTCAAGAAAGAGAAATCCCTGAAAGGTACCGGCGTTGTCACCGGCCTGGCCTGGACCGCCATGGGCGGGGCCACCCTGAGCATCGAGGCCTCCAGGATTCACAGCGCACAACGCGGCTTCAAACTGACGGGACAGCTGGGTGATGTCATGAAGGAGTCCGCAGAAATCGCCTACAGCTATGTGTCCTCAAACCTCAAGCGCTTCAAAGGCGACCCGACTTTCTTCGACAAGTCCTTCGTGCACTTGCACGTGCCCGAAGGCGCCACGCCGAAGGATGGCCCCAGCGCCGGCGTCACCATGGCAACCGCCCTGCTATCGATCGCACGACGGGAAGCACCGCAGCAAAACATCGCCATGACCGGAGAGCTGACCCTGACCGGACAGGTGCTGCCGGTGGGCGGTATTCGCGAGAAAGTGATTGCGGCGCGGCGGCAGAAAATCAGCAATCTGATCCTGCCGGAAGCCAATCGGGGCGATTACGAAGAGCTCCCGGAGTACCTGAAGGAAGGCTTGGTGGTGAACTTTGCCAAGCATTACAGCGATGTTTTCCAGGTCTGCTTCGGCAATAAGCCGAGGAAAGGGTCTTCGGTGCACTGATAGCAGGAGAAAGCCTGGCTCATTGAGGTCAGGTTTTTTCCTTCCACCCGTCATCCTTAAGAACTGACCCAACGGTCAGCACCGGTGATGCATCAATATCATCGGCATCCATCATGTTGGCCACCCGCTGAAGCGACGCGAGAATCATGGTTTGCTCCCATTCTGCCAGGCTCTGGAATTTCTGAATGAAATCCTCCTGCAACGGATTGGGCGCCCGGGCCAGAAGATCTGCGCCTTCTTCAGTCAGGTGCGCGTGAACCTTGCGTTTGTCCTGGGTACTGCGTACTCGATAAACTAGGTTCCGATGCTCCAGACGGTCCAGGATGGTCGTTACCGTCGCCTGGCTAAGACTGACCTTTTCCGCAATGGTACCGATAGTCACCTCGCCCAGATCCCGAATCGTTCTCATGATGAGCAGCTGTGGCCCTGTCAGCCCGGCATGCTTGCTTAGGCGCTTCGAATGAAGGTCCGTCGCCCGTATAACCCGCCTGAGAGCCACCAGTACATCTTCATAACTGTTCACAGCAATTCTCCGATTCGGTGATGGGATTTTCTTTATACCCCTAACTATTAGAGGTCTTTGCACCTGGGATTGCAAGTCAGGGAGATTCCCGGCGTTTTTTCGGCCACCCACTATGCTAAGGTTCCCCACTTGTTCCACTTACGACAAACGGACGGAATGCGCCCGATGATCAAGTATTTCCTGCCTTTTCTTTTGATGACGACGTTCGCCGGTACCCTCCTCGCACAGGATAAACTGGGGCCAGAGAAAGAGCTCACCGCAGAGGATCTGGAAGAGAGCATCAAAACGCTGGACGAACCCATGTATACGCCCTTTGTGGAGTTGTACCTGCTGGAAGAAAGCAAAGCATTGCGCAAGGAAATGCAAAACACCCGGGCAGAGCTGATCGAAAAGGTCGTCGACAAGGAGCTCTCGGTAGCGGACAAAACCATGTCCTATGCCACCGACACCGTCACCTACTTCTTCTATCTGATCGCTGGCGCCACCTCTATTCTCGTTGTTATCGGCTGGAACTCCATCCGGGATATGCGCAATCAGCTGACCAGCCTGGCCGAAAAACGGGTCAACGAGCTGGTCATCGAGTATGAGCAGCGGCTTGAGTTCATCGAGGACCAGCTCAAGCAGAAATCCGACATCATTCACCAGAACCAGGCCGAGATCGAGCGCACCAACGAAGTGCATTCGCTGTGGTTGAAAGCCAGTCAGGAAACCTCACAGCAGAACAAGATTTCCGCCTACGACCAGATTCTGGATCTTCGCCCGGATGATGTGGAAGCGCTGAGTTACAAGGCCGACGCTGTCCTGGAAATGCAGGAACCGTTGTGGGCCATCAGTCTCTGCCAACGAGCGCTAAAACTTGCACCGGATAATGGCCACGCGCACTATCAGCTGGCATGTGCCTATGCGGAAATCGGCCGCTGGGACGACGCAGTCAGCACCTTGAAGAAAGCTATTGAAATTTCCGAGGCATACCGCGACGATGCTTCCGTAGACGTGAGTTTTGACCAGCTCCGCGAACATGAGAGCTTCCGCGTGCTGGTCTCAGAGGATGAAGAAGACGGCAGGGATGCGTGACACCGCTCAGAGCGGCACGGGTTTTGCCTTTGCAGACAGGCCCGTGTTCCGGAGCAAACCCCAGAGTCATCTGCTTGACAAGCAGTGAGGTGTGGTGTTTGTTTAACTCTCTGAGAACACAAGAATAACCCTGAAATAAAACAGGACAGACTCAATGAGAACTTCAGTAAAAAAACTCGTAACCGCTGTTAGCACTTCCGTCGCCCTGATGGGCGCCGGCCACGCCGCCGCAGAAATCCAGATCGGTATCGCCGGCCCCATGACTGGCCCCGTTGCCCAGTACGGTGACATGCAATTCTCCGGCGCCCGCATGGCGATCGAGCAGATCAACGCCAATGGCGGTGTCATGGGCGAAGAGCTCGTTGCCGTTGAATACGACGACGTATGTGACCCGAAGCAGGCCGTAACGGTTGCCAACAGCATGGTAAACGATGGCGTTCGTTTCGTTATCGGCCACCTGTGCTCCAGCTCTACCCAGCCCGCTTCCGACATCTACGAAGATGAAGGCATCCTGATGGTGACGCCGGCTTCCACCAGCCCGGAAATCACCGAGCGTGGCTACGAACTGGTATTCCGCACCATTGGCCTGGACAGCATGCAAGGCCCGGTTGCCGCCAACTACATCGCCTCCCAGAACCCTGAGAGGGTGGCTATTGTTCACGACAAGCAGCAGTACGGTGAAGGTATTGCCACTGCGGTTCGTGACACCCTGAAAGACGCTGGCGTTGAAATCGCCATGTTCGAGGGCATCACCGCCGGCGACAAAGATTTCTCATCACTGGTCACCAAGCTCAAGCAGGCCGATGTGGACTACGTCTACTACGGCGGTTACCACCCGGAACTGGGCCTGATCCTGCGCCAGGCTGGCTCCGCTGGCCTCGATGCCCGTTTCATGGGTCCTGAGGGCGTCGGTAACAAGGACATCAACACCATCGCCGGCGAAGCCGCCGAAGGCCTCCTGGTAACCTTGCCGCCGGCATTCGACCAGAAAGCCGAAAACCAGGCGCTGGTGAAAGCGTTCGAAGACAAGGGTGAGGATCCGTCCGGTCCGTTTGTTCTGACCTCCTACACCGCCGTCCAGTTGGTCGCCGAAGGCATTGAAGCTGCGGGTTCCACCGATCCGTTCGATGTTGCCGCTGCGCTGCGCGAAGGCAGCTTCCAGACTCCGATCGGCACCGTTGAATACGACAAGGCCGGCGACATGAAGTCGTTCGAGTTTGTTGTGTACGAATGGCATTCAGATGGAAGCAAAACTCCGGTAAACTAAGCCAAAATCGTTAACAAACGGTAATCATGAGAGCACCTTCTCACCGCGATCCGGGAGAAGGTGTTTTTCTAGGCTCCTGTTGATCCTCCCCCACTTCCTGCCCGGATATCCCGGACACAAGGTGTGGTAGCGGAGGGAGCAGGCTTTCGGAGTCCCATAACAATGCAAGACCTCCTTTATTTCTCACAGCAGCTCATCAACGGGCTGACGATCGGGAGCACTTACGCCCTGATCGCCATCGGCTACACGATGGTTTACGGCATCATCGGCATGATCAACTTTGCCCATGGTGAAATCTATATGATCGGTGCCTACACAGCGCTGATTGCCATTACCGGCCTCGCCGCTCTTGGCGTTGCCTGGTTGCCACTGATACTGATCGTAGCACTGCTCTGTGCCATGATCGTCTCCAGCTCCATGGGCTGGGCAGTGGAACGGGTGGCCTACCGGCCCGTGCGGGGGCGTCACCGCCTGATCCCGCTGATCTCCGCCATCGGCATGTCCATCTTCCTGCAGAACTACGTTCACCTGGCACAGGGATCCCGCAACATTGGTTTCCCGGCCCTGATTGACGGTGGCTTCAACTTCGGTTCCGGTGACGGTTTCCAGATGTCCCTATCCTATATGCAGATCACCATCTTCATCACCACACTGGTCTGTATGACAGCCCTGTCCCTGTTTATATCCCGTTCGCGGACTGGCCGCGCCTGCCGGGCGGTATCACAGGACCTGGGTATGGCCAATCTGCTGGGCATCGACACCAACCGGATCATCTCGGCAACCTTTGTGATTGGTGCGGCACTGGCAGCCGTTGCCGGCCTGCTTCTGGGCATGTACTACGGTTCGGTTGATCCTCTGTTCGGCTTCATTGCCGGCTTGAAAGCCTTTACCGCAGCGGTACTTGGCGGCATTGGCAGCATACCCGGCGCGATGCTGGGCGGACTGATACTGGGCGTGGCGGAGAGCATGACCTCCGGCTACCTCAGCGGTGAATACAAGGATGTGATCTCGTTCAGCCTGCTGATCCTGATTCTGCTGTTCAAACCCACCGGCCTGCTCGGCAAACCGGAGGTTGAGAAGATCTGATGGCTGCTAACAATTTCAGACACGCGCTCTTCTGCGCGTTCATTACACTGATCATTTCCTACCCGATCATTGGTTTCAATCTTGAGGCCCAGGGCATCAACGTGACCCTGACCGGCGCCGATGCCAGCACCATAGTGATGGTATTGCTCGCGGCGGTGATCGTATTCCTGTTCCAGATGTTCCGTGAACAGATCATGGGGGGTCTGAAGAGCATTCCCCATCCTTTGCCCCAAGCCAACAAGGAGCCGATGGCGGAAAACCGCCGGGCAAAGATTGAATCCTGGGTGCTGACCGGCATCGTGGTTCTGGCCCTGTTCTGGCCGTTCTTTGTGTCACGCGGCGCGGTGGATCTGGCGACTCTGGTGCTGATCTACATCATGCTGGCCCTTGGCCTGAACGTGGTGGTGGGCCTGGCCGGGCTTCTGGACCTGGGCTATGTGGCGTTCTACGCCGTAGGCGCCTACACCTTTGCCCTGCTCTCCCAGTACGCCGGCATTTCGTTCTGGCTGGCCCTGCCTATTGGCGCTCTGCTTGCCGCCCTGTTCGGTTTGGTGCTCGGCTTCCCGGTACTCCGGTTGCGGGGGGATTATCTGGCCATCGTAACCCTCGGGTTCGGCGAGATCATCCGGATACTCCTGAATAACTGGACGACGCTGACTGGCGGCCCCAACGGAATTGGTGGCATCCCGGATCCAACCCTGTTCGGAATGGAATTCGGCCGCCGGGTGAAGGAAGAGGGCAACACCTCGTTCCACGAAACCTTCGGCATCGCCTACAGCGGCGAGCACAAGGTCATCTTCCTGTACCTCATTGCCCTGGTTCTGGCGGTGTTCACCGCGCTCGTGATCCGCCGATTCATGCGGATGCCCGTGGGTCGGGCCTGGGAAGCACTGCGGGAAGACGAGATCGCTGCCCGCTCCCTGGGTCTCAGCCGCACCGCAGTGAAGCTGTCCGCGTTTACCATTGGCGCCTTCTTTGCCGGTTTCGCCGGCACTGTGTTCGCCTCCAAGCAGGGCTTCATCAGCCCGGAATCGTTTGTCTTCCTGGAGTCTGCCATCATCCTGGCGATCGTGGTTCTCGGCGGCATGGGTTCCCAGATCGGTGTGGTACTGGCGGCAATCGCTGTCACCATCCTGCCGGAACTGGCCCGTGAGTTCTCCGAGTACCGCATGCTGATCTTCGGTGCCGCCATGGTGCTGATGATGGTCTGGCGTCCGCAGGGTCTGATGCCCATGCGCCGCATTCATATTGAACTGAAAAGGCAGGAGTGACAGACGATGCTTGAAGTACAGAATCTGTCCATGCGCTTTGGCGGCCTGCTCGCTGTAGACGAAGTGTCTCTGGACGTTCAGGAACACGAGATTGTGTCCATCATCGGCCCCAACGGGGCTGGAAAAACCACCGTATTCAACTGCATGAGCGGTTTTTACAAGCCCACGGGCGGCAAGATCCTGTTCGAGGGCAAGGAAGTACAGGGCAAGCCTGACTACAAGATCTCCCGTCTGGGGATGGTTCGCACCTTCCAGCATGTCCGGCTGTTCAGCCAGATGACGGTGGTGGAAAACCTGCTGGTGGCACAACATCGCCACCTGAACACCAACCTGATTTCCGGCCTCATCCAGACACCCAGTTACCGGAAGAAAGAGCAGAAATCCCTGGACCGGGCCGCCTACTGGCTGGACCGGGTAGGCCTGCTGGATCTGGCCAACCGGGAAGCGGGCAACCTGGCCTACGGCCAGCAACGCCGCCTGGAAATTGCGCGTTGCATGGTCACCGAGCCCAAGCTGCTGATGCTCGACGAGCCGGCAGCCGGCCTCAACCCGGCGGAAACCAAGGAACTCAACCAGCTGATCATCAGCCTGAAAGAGGACTACAACGTTTCCGTAGTGCTGATTGAGCACGACATGAGCCTGGTAATGGATATTTCGGACCGCATCAACGTCATCAACCAGGGCCGCCCCCTGGCCAGTGGCACACCGGAAGAAATCCGCCAGAACGACGACGTGATCAAAGCCTATCTGGGCGAGGCCTGAGGTAAACACATGCTAGTACTAGAAGATGTCCATACCCACTACGGCAAGATCGAGGCCTTGCACGGGGTGTCTGTCGAAGTCAAAAAGGGTGAGATCGTCTCGCTGATCGGCGCCAACGGCGCCGGCAAGACCACGCTGCTGATGACCGTCTGCGGTAACCCCCGGGCCAGTTCAGGACGCATTTTCCTTGAGGGCAGGGAAATCACCAACGAATCCACGGCGCAGATCATGCGCTCCGGCATCGCCATTGTTCCGGAGGGGCGTCGGGTGTTCTCGGGCCTGACCGTGGAGGAAAACCTCCATATGGGTGGTTTCTTCAACACCAAGGCCGAAATCCGCAAGAGCCAGGAGCACGTCTACGAGCTCTTCCCGCGCCTCAAAGAACGTGAACATCAGCGCGCCGGCACCATGTCCGGGGGCGAGCAGCAAATGCTGGCTATCGGGCGGGCCCTGATGAGCAGACCAGAGATGATCATCCTCGATGAACCATCACTGGGCCTGGCACCGCTGATCATCAAGCAGATCTTCGAGATCATCGGCCAGCTTCGCGAGGAAGGCATTACGGTTTTCCTCGTCGAGCAGAACGCCCATCAGGCTCTGAACCTGGCAGACCGGGGCTACGTGCTGGAAACCGGAAAGATTCGCCTGCACGACACGGGCAAGAATCTGCTGAACAATCCGGACGTCCAGAACGCTTACCTGGGCGGCTGACCCGGGATCCTTGTCTGAGAACAAAAAGCCGGAGCATGGCAACGTGCTCCGGCTTTTTTTTGGACTAAATCAAATACTCACCAATCTTTAAACTTGCGTTGGTTGGATTTCAACTATACTCACACCAACGGTCAACCTGTCTCCACAAGACCAGTCAGGGCCGTTTTCGCAATGCTGCTCCACGTCAGGGGCAGCATTGTGTATTGCGACGACAGCTTTAAACCACAGGAAGGAGTGGATAATGAAAAAACTGATCGCAGGTGCAATTCTTCTTGGTGCCTCTTCTATGGCCTTTGCCCAACCGGGCTGTGGCGTCGGTGCCATGATCTGGAAAGGACAGTCCGGCATTGCCCCCCACGTACTGGCTGCAACCACCAACGGTACCTTTGGTAACCAGACCTTTGGTATGACCACAGGCACCCTTGGCTGCCAGACCAACCAGTCTGTTCAGTCCATGGCAATGTATATGGACAGCAACATCGACAAGGTTGCGCGGGATATGTCTCGCGGTTCCGGTGAGAACCTGGACACCCTGGCTGTGCTTCTGGGCGTCGACGAAGCTGACCGCGACGCCTTCCGCAAAGTGCTGCAGGACAACTTTGCTACCATTTTCCCGAACTCTGACACCACCTCCGGTGAAGCCGTGGACGCCATCGTCGCGCTGCTGGAGCAAAACGAGTCACTCAGCAAATACGTAGCAGCCTGATCCAGGCTCCTTGAAGGGACTCTCATGCGCCAGGGACGGCGCATCGTTCCATTCTCTACCCTGTTCAACCCCGGATGCAGCACCAACCCATGGGCAACATGCTTCGCATTGGGCCAGCCCTGATCTGGCTTGCAGTCAGCCTGCCGACCCAGGCCAATTCGCCTGAACACGCAACCGAGCTCCATCTCGACCCTGCCTGGCTCACACTCATTCATTATCAACCCGACAGGTTTGGTAGCGGATATACCAGCCAGGCCGACGATCCGGCCTTTTTTCTGAGCGATAATGGCAAGCACTCCCCCCGGGCGGAGCTCAAGGCCACCCTGGATGCTATCCAGAAAGACGGGGAAGGCAACGACCACGCCCTCTGCCGCTTCCCGGCACGGGCAACCTGGCTCAGTCAGCAACTTGATCTGTCGCTACCGGAAATCGAGTGTCCCGGCTTCCAGGAATGGTCGGAAACATTGAACACCGAGACGGTGACCCTGGTGTTTGCCGCCTCTTACCTCAACAGCCCGTCTTCCATGTTCGGCCACACGTTTCTGCGCCTGGACCCACCCCAGGATGACGACGAAACCAACCTGCTGCTGGCCAACACAATCTCCTATGCCGCTGATGCCGCCGCCCACGACAGTGAACTGCTGTTCGCGTACAAGGGCATTTTCGGCGGCTATCCCGGCATCACTACGGTCCAGCCGTACTACGAGAAAATCCGGCTTTACTCCGACATCGAACATCGTGACCTGTGGGAGTACAAACTGAACCTCACCCAGGATGAAGTGGACCTGATGATCGCCCATGCCTGGGAGATCAGGGACCGGAATTTCGATTACTACTTCTTCGACGAGAACTGTGCCTATCGCCTGTTGGCGCTGATAGACATTGCCCGTCCGGGAACGGACCTCCTGGGAGAAGTAAGCACTCACGCCATACCGTCGGACACGGTTCGCTGGGTGGTAGACAAGGACCTGGTGAGCGACGTTTATTACCGGCCCTCGGCTGCCACGTCGGTGGCCTACAGTCTCTCTACCCTGCCCGACGATCAACAGACCCTTGCGGCAGCGGTCGCCAACGGATATGTAGCCGCTGATGGTAGCGAAGTGAATTCACTGCCAGCCGAGCAACGAGCACATGTTCTGGACGCCACCTACGATTATGTTCGATACAAGAGCGAGGCCGACGGCTGGCCCCGTGAAATCGCCGCACCGCTCTCCCATGACCTGTTGAGAGAGCGCAGCCAGATCAGCGACGTCGCCCCGCCCGAGGAACCACCCGAACCGGTAGTTAGGGATGATCAGGGCCACGATACCTTCCGCCTGAGCCTCGGAGCAGGCCAGCAGGCACACAGGGAATTCACCCAATTGACCCTGCGCCCGGCCTACCACGATGTGCTGGACCCACCGGCTGGCTACCGTACCGGTGCCCAGCTGCAGTTTCTCCGACTCGACGCGCGCCTGTATACCGACAACGACGAACTTCAACTGGAACAGCTTACCGGCGTGGAAATCCGCTCTCTGAGCCCGCGGAACGCCTTTTTCTCGCCACTGTCCTGGCAGGTAGGTTTTGGTGGCCGCCGCACGGATACTGGCAACGACCGGGTCCTGACGCCCTATCTTGAGGGCGGAGCTGGGGGCAGCTGGCGCCTTGGCAACCAGACCCAGGCCTTTGCCATCGCCACCGCCGACCTGGAAATAGACGACGACCTGCGCCGAGGCTACGATGCTGCACCGGGCGCCGACATCGGCCTGCTGCACCAGAACAATCAATTCAGCCTGCTTGCCGGTGCCAAAACCAAGGCCTGGATCGTTAGCAGCCAACACCGCCAGGATCAGCTTTACGCCAAAGCCAACTGGCACATCGGCCGCGAGTTCAGTCTGTTTGCCGAGTTCACCCGGGAAGACCACTACGACAGGTATCAAAGCCTATGGCACGCCGGAATCCATGCGTATTTCTGACCGCCACCACGGCCCGGCTAAGCGGGCTTCTGGTTGCGCTTCTGCTGCTATCCGGTTGCAGCAGCGTCTTCTTCTACCCGGATCGGGTGACTTACATCACCCCGGACCGACTGAACCTCGAATACGAAGACATCTACCTCGACACAGCCGACGGCGAAACCCTCCATGGCTGGTGGCTGCCCGCAGAAGCCCCTGAGAACAACGCCAGGGGCACAGTCTATTTCCTGCATGGCAACGCCCAGAACGTCAGCAGCCACATCCTCAACGTAGCGTGGCTGCCCGAGAGAGGCTACAACGTTTTCACCATCGACTACCGGGGTTACGGCAAATCCACTGGCGACCCGGACATCGAAGGCGCGCTGCACGACGTGGAAACCGGCCTGCGTTGGCTGGCCCAAAAACCGGACGTGACCGACCGTCCTCTATACATTCTGGGCCAGAGCCTCGGCGGGGGCCTGGCTATTGCGCTGGCCAGTGAGTGGACCCAGAGGGAGGAACAGCCCCGGCTGGACGGTGTCATCCTGGACGGTACCTTCTCTGGCTTTCGCAAGATCGCCCGGGAGAAATTAGGTGGGTTCTGGCTTACCTGGCCGTTGCAGATCCCGCTAAGCTGGACCATACCCGACGACTACGAAGGTGTGGATCATATTCCCAGGATCAGTCCGGTGTCGGTGATGGTAATCCACAGCGTTCGAGACGGGATTATTCCCTTTCATCATGGAGAGGCGCTGTTTGAGGCAGCACAGGAGCCCAAAGAGTTCTTGCAGACGGATACGCCTCACGGGGCGACGTTTGTTATCCCGGGGTACCGGAAGGAAATGATTCGGTTTATGTCGCAATAAAAAACCCGCCAATCCAGAGGAAAGGCGGGTTTTTATCAAGCCCGAAAACGATCAGGCAGAGAAATCGGTCGGCTGATCGCCTTCCTTGATTTCCTTCATGGACAGCTTAACGCGACCACGGTTGTCCACATCCAGCACCTTCACCAGAACTTCCTGACCTTCGCTCAGCTCGTCAGTCACGTTCTCGATGCGGCGATCAGAGATCTGGGAAATGTGCACCAGACCATCCTTGCCAGGCAGGATGTTAACGAAGGCACCGAAGTCCACAATGCGCTCTACGCGGCCCTTGTAGATAGCACCCACTTCAATCTCAGCGGTGATTTCTTTAACCCGGTTCACCGCCGCCTGGGCAGCTTCCTGATTATCCGCGTAAATCTTCACATTGCCGTCATCATCCAGATCGATGGAAGCGCCGGTCTCGTCACAGATGGAACGGATCACAGAACCGCCCTTACCGATAACGTCGCGGATCTTCTCCGGATTGATCTTGATGGTGGTGATGCTCGGCGCACGGGCAGACAGCTCGGCACGGGGGGTGGAGATCACCTTGTTCATCTCGCCCAGAATGTGCAGACGCGCTGCGTGGGCCTGTTCGAGAGCAAGTTCCATGATCTCGTCCGTGATGCCGTTGATCTTGATATCCATCTGCAGGGCGGTCACGCCCTCCTGGGTACCGGCAACCTTGAAGTCCATGTCACCCAGGTGATCCTCGTCGCCCAGGATGTCGGTCAGAACCGCGAACTTGTCGCCTTCCTTGACCAGACCCATGGCAATACCGGCAACCGGTGCCTTGATGGGCACACCCGCATCCATCAGCGCCAGGCTGGAACCACAGACAGAAGCCATGGAGCTGGAACCGTTGGACTCGGTGATCTCGGAAACCGCACGGATGGCGTACGGGAATTCTTCGAGGGTCGGCATAACCGCCAGAACACCACGCTTGGCCAGACGACCATGACCAACCTCACGGCGACCCGGTGTGCCCACACGACCAGCTTCGCCCACGGAGTACGGAGGGAAGTTGTAGTGGAACAGGAACGGATCCTTGCGCTCGCCTTCCAGGGCATCAATGATCTGCACATCACGGGACGTACCCAGAGTGGTGGTCACGATGGCCTGGGTCTCGCCACGGGTAAACAGAGCGGAACCGTGAACGCTGGGCAGAACGCCAACTTCGATTTCGATCGGACGAACAGTCTTGTTGTCACGACCATCAATCCTGGGTTTGCCATCAATAACCTGCTGGCGAACCACGCTCTTCTCGATCTTGCCGAAGTACTTCTTGACCTCGTCTTCGGACGGCTGGCCTTCCTCTTCACCGGCCAGCTTCTCGACAGCTGCGGCTTTTACTTCGCCCAGACGCTCGTAGCGGGCCATCTTGTCGCGGATGCCATAGGCTTCCTCGATAGCACCGGCAAAATCTGCCTTGATGGCATTGAGCAGCTCGGTGTTCTCGACCGCCGGCTGCCAGTCCCAACGGGGCTTGCCGATTTCAGCTGCGAATTCCTTGATAGCCGCTACGGCCACCTGCATTTCCTGATGAGCGTAAAGAACACCGCCCAGCATCTGGTCTTCGCTCAGGCCTTTCGCCTCGGATTCCACCATCAGAACCGCATCTTCAGTACCGGCAACGACCATATCCAGCAGGGAGGTCTGCAGTTCTTCAAACGTCGGGTTCAGGAAGTAACCGCGCTCGTTGGTGTAGCCCACGCGGGACGCACCGATAGGGCCATCGAACGGAATACCGGAGATGGAAAGAGCGGCAGAGGCCGCCAGCATCGCCGCAATATCCGGGTCCTGATTCTTGCTGGAGGACATGACCGTGGTGATGACCTGAACTTCGTTCATGAAGCCGTTCGGGAACAGCGGACGAATCGGACGGTCTATCAGGCGTGAGGTCAGCGTTTCCTTTTCGGAAGGACGACCTTCGCGCTTGAAGAAGCCACCGGGGATTTTGCCCACGGCATAGGTCTTCTCGAAGTAGTTCACTGTCAGCGGGAAGAACGGCTGGCCGGGCTTGGCTTCTTTGGCGCCAACAACGGTGCCGAGAACGGAAATATCATCCACGGTTACCAGTACGGAACCGGTTGCCTGACGGGCAATACGGCCGGTCTCCAGAGTGACGGTTTTGCCGCCAAGCTCAAATGATTTCTTGAAAGGTTTCAGATCCACAAAAAACTCCTGGTCTATCTGTTCCAGATTGATTCGTTCCGGGCGCCCCTGCACTCGAAACCATAGTTCTGCAGATGATATGCTGTGGTCTGAAGAGCAACCCGTCTGAAAGCTAACAGGCTGTTGCAAAACCCCGGTCTGGGAGGCGGCGGTTCCGGAGGCCGCCAGGCCCGGGCTTTTCAACAACCTGCTATCAATTTCGGCTTTCCATTACGACAGGGAATCCTTCGAACACACAGACAATCCAACTGCAGTGGGAAAAAACACAACCAGCAATCCCTCGTGAGGGGGACTGCTGGTTGACGGCTGCCACCGGACGCACCGGCACAGCCCTCAGGTCGTAAAGACCCGGATTAGCGACGCAGACTCAGACGCTGGATGAGCTCCAGGTAACGATCGGCGTTCTTGCGCTTGAGGTAGTCCAGCAGCTTACGACGCTGGTTTACCATCCGGATCAGGCCGCGGCGGGAATGGTGATCCTGCTTGTTGGCCTTGAAGTGATCCTGCAGCTTGTTGATGTTCGCGCTCAGCAGTGCCACCTGAACTTCAGGGGAACCGGTATCGCCATCACCTTGCTGAAAATCCTTAACGATCTGTGCTTTCTCGTTGGCAGAAAGTGCCATAACTCACCTCATTGTTTGCGATGCTTTCGAATACGGCCGAACCGCGCATCTCTACAGCCCGGCTAGACAGCGGCGCGCCTAACGCTTTCCGCTGCTTTTCACCAGTCGGCGTGGAACCAGATTGGTCTGCTCGCCTTCCGGGAATGCTTCTGCAAGCCCGACGAAGCTTTCGTTAGCGCTCTCATTCGCATAGAGACGCACGAACCCGTCGTAAGCCTGACCCGGTATTCTAACCGGTTGTCCGTTCAAGATCGATACCAGCGCCTGCCCCGCCAGACGGTGCTCGGGGAACATCGACAGCGCGGCATCCGGTGCCACGAGGAGACCATCAAGACTTTCACCCCGCTCACGCATCGCCTCCAGATCACTCACGGCATGGGCGTCGGCCAGGGTGAACCCGGAAGCCATGGTACGGCGCAGCGCCGTCACATGGGCTCCGCAACCCAGGGCTTCACCGATATCCTCAACTAGTGAGCGAATGTACGTACCCTTGGTGCAGCTGACCGCGATATCCAGTTCGTTCTCGCGAATATCCAGGAGCGTCAGTTCGTAAATGGTCACCGGCCTTGCCGGACGTTCCACCTCGATACCTTCGCGAGCATATTCGTACAGCGGACGCCCTTTGTGCTTGAGCGCCGAATACATGGAAGGAACCTGCTGGATATCACCCCGGAAACCGTCAAGTACCGGCTCCAGGAACTCGGCGGTGAGACCCGCCGGTACCGGTTTCTCGCCAACGACGGCGCCCTCACTGTCACCGGTTTCGGTTCGGACTCCGAGCCGGGCGGTGGCAATGTAGGCCTTGTC
Organism: Marinobacter sp. es.042; assembly: GCF_900188315.1. Classification (NCBI taxonomy): domain Bacteria; kingdom Pseudomonadati; phylum Pseudomonadota; class Gammaproteobacteria; order Pseudomonadales; family Marinobacteraceae; genus Marinobacter; species Marinobacter sp. es.042. The sequence goes on along the minus strand of NZ_LT897781.1, from coordinate 3,870,346 downwards.
GCTGTCGAGCATCATCTGGGAGAACTTGGTCGCCTCACCGAAGCACAGCGGCAACACGCCTGTGGCCAGGGGATCAAGAGCACCGGTGTGGCCCGCCTTGGCGGCCCCGAACAGGCGCTTCACCTGCTGCAGGATGCCGTTGGAGGTGACACCTGCCGGTTTGTCGATAACGAGGATACCGTTAACGTCACGGCCTTTGCGTCTGCGGCTCAAGCGTTACGCTCCGGGTCATCCTGATCATCGTCGGCGCGGTCAACGGCCGGCTTGTCGCCGACCGCTTCCCGAATGAGGCTATCCATCTTGCGGCTGTATCCCTGCAGCGTATCGAAGTGGAAACGAAGCTGTGGCACAACCCGCAGCTTCATTGCGCGACCTACCTGGCCCCGCAGAAAGCCAGAGGCTTTGTTGAGCACCGCAATCGACTCCCTGACCTCCGGAGACTCTTCCGTCAGTTCTTCGGCGGAAAGCAGGGAGACATAGATATCGGCGTAGCCAAGATCACGACTGACCTTGACTGCGTTGACCGTGACCATGCCCACCCGCGGGTCTTTGACTTCCCGCTGGATGAGCTGGGCCAGTTCCCGTTGCATCTGATCGCCGATGCGATCAATACGACTGAACTCTCTTGGCATTAGGTTTCCTTCAAACTCGGGCGCATCACGCGCCGGTGGATTCAAGCTTCCGCTCGACCCGGACGCGATCGAAGACCTCGATCTGATCGCCGACTTTCACGTCGTAACCCTTAACGCCAATACCGCATTCCATGCCGTTACGGACTTCAGGTACGTCGTCCTTGAAGCGACGCAGGGATTCCAGCTCGCCTTCAAAGATAACCACGTTGTCCCGCAGAACCCGGATCGGCTTGTTACGGTAAACCGTGCCTTCAGTAACCATACAACCGGCCACCTGACCAAACTTCGGCGAACGGAAAACGTCACGCACGTCAGCGATGCCAACAATATCTTCGCGGAATTCCGGTGCCAGCATGCCAGTCAGGGCTGCTTTCACATCATCAATCAGGTTATAGATGATGCTGTAGTAGCGCAGATCGAGACCTTCCTGTTCAACTAGGCGCTTGGACGCTGTGTCGGCACGGACGTTGAAACCGAAGATAACCGCATTGGTTGCCATAGCCAGACTGACGTCGGTCTCGGCAATACCGCCAACACCGGACGACACGATCTTGACCTGAACCTCATCGTTACCCAGATCCTGCAGGGCCTTGGTGATGGCTTCCAGCGAACCCCGAACGTCGGTCTTGAGCACAACATTGAGGGTTTTGACCTCGTCCTTGCCCATGTTCTCGAACAGGTTCTCGAGTTTCGCCGCCTGCTGGCGCTGGAGACGCTGCTCCCGCTCGCGGCTCTGACGGAACTCGGCCAGTTCTTTGGCCTTCTTCTCGTCGGCAACGGCGAAGAATTCGTCACCGGCGTCCGGCGTACCGTTCAGACCGAGGATCTCGACCGGAATCGACGGGCCAGCTTCTTTGGCCTGCTTGCCGGCTTCGTCAGTCATCGCCCGGACCTTACCAAAATAGGCACCGGCAACAACCATATCACCCTGGCGCAAGGTACCGTTCTGAACCAGGACAGTCGCCACGGAACCACGTCCGCGCTCGAGGCTGGATTCCACGACCACACCCTTGGCCGGTGCATCCGTAGAGGCCTCAAGTTCGAGGATTTCGGACTGCAGCAAGACGGCCTCAAGCAGCGCGTCGATGCCGTCACCGGTGTGAGCGGAAACGGGTACGAACTGAACGTCCCCGCCCCAGTCTTCAGGGACAACTTCCAGAGCAGCCAGCTCACTCTTGATTCGATCAGGGTCCGCCCCTTCCTTGTCCATCTTGTTGATGGCAACAACGATCGGCACACCGGCGGAACGGGCATGCTGCACCGCTTCCTTGGTCTGCGGCATCACGCCATCATCGGCGGCGACGACCAGGATAACGATATCGGTACACTGGGCGCCGCGGGCACGCATGGCGGTAAAGGCCGCGTGGCCCGGGGTATCCAGGAAGGAGACCATGCCGTGATCGGTTTCTACGTGGTAGGCACCAATGTGCTGGGTAATACCACCGGATTCACCGGAGGCCACCTTGGTACGGCGGATGTAGTCCAGCAGGGAGGTCTTACCGTGGTCAACGTGACCCATCACGCTCACAACCGGAGCCCGCTTGGTCTTGTCGCCACCCTCGAAGGAGAATTCGCTCAGAACCTCTTCCTCGAACGCATCGTCGCTGACAGTCTTGGCTTTATGACCCAATTCCTCGGTCACCAGAACGGCAGTTTCCTGGTCCAGTGCCTGGTTGATGGTGGCCATGACGCCCATGCCCATCAGGGTCTTGATAACATCAGCCGATTTGACTGCCATACGCTGGGCAAGGTCACCGACAGATATCGTTTCCGGAATCTCTACTTCTCTGACCATTGGTTTGGTCGGCCTCTCGAAAGCATGACGCTTCTCTTTGGGTTTCTTTTTCGCACGCAGCGGCTTGCGCAGCGTGGTCTCTTCCTCATCCTCGGAGATAACCAGCGGCTCTTCCACCGGACGACTGCGAGGACCACGATGGCCTGCCTGCTTCTTCTTCGGCTTGCCCTCTTCAATCTCGTCGCCGCGCTCGCGAACTTTTTCTTTCTTTTTCTTCGGCTTGCGGTCCTTGCCATCGCCCTCGGGCGGCGGCATCGGCATATCTTCCGGAGCGGGAACGGGCTCGGGCTCCGGCTCTTTCTTCGGCTCGGCCTTCTCTGCCTGCTCCGGCTGCTCTGCAGTCGCTGCCTCTGCGGGCTTCTCTGCTTCCGGCTGCCGGGCCTGCTCGGCCGCTACCTTTGGCGCCTCTTCCACCGGTGCCTGCTCCGGCTGCTGCTCAGCTACCGGCTCTTCCGGTTTCGGCGCTTCAGCCTCAGGCTGCAATTCAGCCCGTTTGATGTAGGTGCGGCGCTTGCGAACCTCAACATTGACGGTCTTTGCCTTGCCGGCCTTGAGCGTCGTGGTGGTCTTGCGCTTCAGGGTAATCTTGCGCGGTTCGGCGTCGGCCTCACCGTGAGTCTTTCTCAAATAGGCCAGCAACTGCTGCTTCTCATCGCTGGAGACAGAATCATTCTCGGAGCGGGCTTTCAGGCCAGCCTCCACAATCTGCTTCAGCAAACGATCCACGGGAGCGCCTACATCTTCGGCCAGTTGTTTTACCGTTACTTCAGCCATACTGGTCCTCCTCCCGAATTAAGCCTGGTCTTCAAACCAGGGGGCACGTGCAGTCATGATAAGCTGACCGGCACGCTCTTCATCCATACCTTCAATCTCGAGCAGATCGCCAACCGACTGCTCTGCCAGATCTTCCATGGTGCGCACACCCATGCCGGCCAGCTTGAAGGCCAGGCTACGGTCCATGCCATCCATTCCCAGAAGATCCTCTGCCGGCTCAGCGCCTTCGAGCGCTTCCTCGCTTGCCAGGGCCTGGTTCAGCAGGACGTCCTTGGCGCGACGGCGCAGCTCGGTGACGGTTTCCTCGTCAAAACCTTCGATCGCCAGCATCTCTTCCATTGGCACATAGGCCACCTCTTCAATGGAGGTAAACCCTTCCTCGATCAGTACACCGGCAAATTCCTCATCTACGTCCAGATTGCCAATGAAATGCTCGACAAGCCGGCTGTATTCCTGCTCCTGACGCTCACCAGCTTCTTCCTCGGTCATCACGTTCAGGGTCCAGCCGGTCAGATCTGTGGCCAGGCGAACGTTCTGGCCGTTACGGCCGATTGCCTGGGCCAGGTTGTCTTCCGCCACAGCCACTTCCATGGTGTGCCGGTCTTCATCCATAACGATGGACGCCACTTCTGCAGGCGCCATGGCATTGATCACCAGCTGGGCCGGGTTATCGTCCCACAACACGATATCAACGCGCTCACCGCCCAACTCATTGGACACGGCCTGAACCCGGGAGCCACGCATACCAACGCAGGCGCCAACGGGATCAATACGGCGATCGTTCGTCTTCACCGCAATCTTGGCCCGGGAACCGGGATCACGGGCAGCGCCGCGGATCTCGATCAGATCTTCCGCAATCTCCGGCACTTCGATGCGGAACAGCTCGATCAGCATCTGCGAAGAGGTGCGGCTGAGAATCAACTGAGGACCGCGGTGATCCGTACGGATCTCAAGCAGCAGCGAACGCACCCGGTCACCCATCCGGAACGTCTCGCGGGGGATCAGGAATTCGCGGGGCAGCAGCGCCTCGGCATTGGCACCCAGATCGACAATCACGTTGTCGCGAGTAACCTTCTTGACGGTACCCGACACCAGCTCACCAACCCGGTCGCGGTAGCTGTCCACAATCTTGGTGCGTTCAGCTTCACGAACCTTCTGGAAGATAATCTGCTTGGCAGCCTGGGCGCCAATGCGGCCAAAGGCTTCGGATTCGATTTTCTCCTCGTGGATATCGCCAGGCTTCAGGGCCGGGTCGATTTCCTCGGCTTCCTGCAGGGTGAGCTCGGTGCCAAGCGCAGGAACGGCATCGTTATCCACCACCAGCCAGCGGCGGAAGGTTTCGTATTCGCCGGTTTTCCGGTCGATGGATACGCGGATATCCGCCTCTTCGTCTTCAAAGCGTTTTTTGGCAGCGGTGGCCAGTGCCAGCTCGATCGCTTCAAAAATCACATCCTTCTCGACACCTTTCTCGTTCGAGACGGATTCAACCACCAGCAAGATCTCTTTACTCATTGGATTGCCCTGCCCTTAAAATCAACTGTGCGTCCACGGACTTTATTCAAATCGTTCATTCAAATACCGGCACGATGTGGGCTTTTTCAATGCTGTCGAATGGCAGCAGATACTCGTGATCATCAACGACCACAACCACATCATCACCTTCCACGCCTTTGATCAGCCCCTGAAACTTCCGGCGACCTTCAAATGCCATCCGGAGACGAATCTGAACCTGGTGACCAACAAAGGCCTCGTATTGCTCTAGACGAAACAGCGGGCGATCCATCCCCGGGGATGAGACCTCCAGTGTGTATTCGGTCTGGATGGGATCTTCCACATCCATCACGCCGCTGATCTGGCGACTGACTTTTTCACAGTCTTCGATGCCGATGCCGTTCTCGGCATCGTCAATAAACACCCGTAACAGGGAGTGATGGCCCTGCGAGCGGAATTCAATGCCCCAGAACTCATACCCCAGACCTTCCACCACGGGCTGAAGAATGTCTTCCAGTTGCTTAAGCTTGGCTGACAAGTTGTGCCTTCTCCGTTATCAATTTACCGGCCCCAAAAACAAAAAAAGGGCTGTTTTATCAGCCCTTTTTATGCACCAGGGCCCTTTGCGCCAGGCCCCTTAATCAAAAAGCCCCTTACAATGGGGCCTTTTGTTGCAAGAACTCGCAGGAAGCAAACCGGTGTACCGCTTCCTGCTGACAGACACCTGGCCTGCCAGAAACCCGCCCGTAACACGCGGCAGGTCCCAATATCCGCCGGAGTATAGAGACGCCGGACAGACTGGTCAAGGACTGACCAAAAAAAACGGCCTGGAAACTCCAAGCCGTTTTTCTTCTAATATGGTGCCCGGGGCCGGACTCGAACCGGCACAGCTTTCGCTACTACCCCCTCAAGATAGCGTGTCTACCAGTTTCACCACCCGGGCAACATTCTTACTCGAGCTCAGGGAGATCAGACTCCCCACTCTCGGCTTCGCTGGCTGCGGCTTCGCCGTTGTCTGCAGCGGTATCAGCCGGGGCGGCGCTGCTGGATTCCTGAACAACAGGAATACCGGCTTCGCCTGCCACTTCGGCACGCTGCTTGGCAAAAATCGCCAGCGAGAAACTTGTTACAAAAAATACCACTGCGAGCAGGGTCGTGAAGCGGGTCAGAAAGCTTCCGCTGCCCTGGCTACCGAACACAGTCTGCGAAGCACCACCACCAAAGGCAGCGCCGGCATCTGCGCCTTTGCCCTGCTGGATCAGCACCAGACCCACCAGCGCCACCGCGATCACCACGTGCACAACGACTACCAGCGTTTCTACCCAATCCATAACGACTCTCGCGAACCTTTAAATTCAGGTACCCGCCGGAACACTCCGGCAAATACTTACAAAATCTTCTGCTTTGAGCGACGCTCCGCCGATCAAACCGCCGTCAATATCCGGCTCGGCAAAAAGAGCGGCTGCATTATCCGCTTTTACACTGCCCCCGTAAAGGAGGGAAATCTCATTGGCCGGTGCGCCCATCTCTGAAAGCACCTGCCGAATCGACGCATGCATTGCCTGCGCGTCCTGTGCCGTAGCGGTTTTACCTGTTCCGATCGCCCAGACAGGCTCATAGGCAACCACTACACGCTGCCACTGTTCGCTTGCGACCGTCGACAGACCTGCCTTTACCTGGGCGGCGACAACGGTCTCGGCCTTATCAGCCTCACGCTCTTCCAGGGTTTCACCGACACAAACCATGGCCTGGAGCCCGGAAGCGAGAATGCGACCGACTTTTTCGGCCACTGCAGCGTCTGTCTCAGCGAAGAGCTGGCGACGCTCGGAATGACCGACCAAGGCGTATTGACAGCCCTGATCCAACGCCATGTCCGCGGAAATCTCACCGGTGTAGGCTCCGGAAGCCCATTGCGCCACGTTCTGAACACCGACCGACAGCACATTGCCTGCGCTGGCAACCACGTCCGGGACGTAAATAGCGGGAGGAATGATAACAACCTCAACGCCATTATCAAGAGAGGCCGCCTGGGATCGCACATCGCTTACCAGCGTTTGTGCCAGGTCTTTCGACCCGTTCATTTTCCAGTTTCCGGCTACAATCTTCCGACGCATAACAGTTCCCGAACGTGAGGGAGGGCGAACTATACAGCACTCCCTCCCGGCAGACAACCGCCTGAAAACACAAAATTAAGCGGTGGATTTCTCCACAACTTTTGCCAGCTCCTCGACTACCCGAAGAATCTCGCTGGCGTCCTGCCCCTCCGCCATCACACGGATCAGCGGCTCTGTGCCAGAGGCCCTCAACAGAATCCTTCCGGAACTGCCCAGCTCGGTTTCGGCCTTACGCACCGCAGCAACGATATCATCACGACTGAACGGATCGAAACGCTGCGCCACCCGAACGTTGATCATTTTCTGGGGGAGCTTGCTCATCCCCTTCCGCAAATCCGCAAGTGTTTTCCCGGACTTCCACACTGACAGAAGGACCTGCAGCGCCGAGACAATACCATCACCGGTACTGGTGCAGTCGCGGATAACCATGTGCCCGGAGCCCTCGCCACCCAGCACCCAGTTGTTGGCGAGCAGCCGCTCCATCACGTATCGGTCGCCGACTTTTGCACGCTCGAACTCGATTCCGATTTCATTCAAAGCAAGCTCAACACCCAGATTGGTCATCAGCGTGCCGACCACCCCGCCTTTCAGGCGATCCTCGGCAAAGCGTTGGGAGGCAATAACGTAGAGCAGCTCATCGCCGTCCACCTCGGATCCGTCCCGATCTACCATCAGAACCCGATCACCATCCCCATCGAATGCGATCCCGAGATCAGCGTTTTTCTCGATCACTGCTGCCTTGAGCGCCTGCAGATGAGTGGAGCCGACGTTAAGGTTGATATTGAGCCCATCGGGATCGCCACCGATTACCGAAACCTTGGCCCCAAGCTCCCGAAATACCTTGGGCGCCACGTGATAGGTGGCGCCATGGGCACAGTCCAATACGATATTCATGCCGTCGAGCGTGAACTCATTGGGCACAGTGCTCTTGCAGAATTCCACATACCGGCCCGGTGCGTCGTCAACGCGGGACGCCTTGCCCAGCTCAGTCGGGCCACAAACCTCAATGGGCTTGTCCAGCCAGCGCTCGATCTGGGCTTCAAGAGCATCGTCCAGCTTGGTGCCGGCCGCTGAGAAGAACTTGATGCCGTTGTCGTGGTGGGGATTGTGGGAGGCACTGATCACAATGCCGGCCGAAGCGCGGAAAGTGCGAGTCAGGTAGGCGATTGCCGGCGTTGGCATAGGACCAAGCAGCTTTACATCCACACCCGCCGCCGCAAGGCCAGCCTCGAGGGCCGACTCAAACATGTAACCGGACAGGCGGGTATCCTTGCCGATCAACACGCTGTTGCGCTGACCATCGCGCTTGAAGGCCTGGCCCGCAGCCCAGCCAAGTTTCAGCATGAACTCCGGCGTTATCGGAAATTCACCAACGTGCCCGCGAATACCGTCCGTACCAAAGTACTTTCTCTCGGACATTAACCTGCCTCCTTCACTGCCGCCACCACGCGGATAGCGTCCACTGTTTCCCTGACATCGTGCACACGAATAATACTGGCACCCTTCATGGCCGCTATTGTCGCGGCCGCAAGGCTCGCAGGCAACCTTTCATTCACCTCACGGCCAGTGATATGACCCAGCATGGACTTCCTGGAAATGCCAACCAGCAGGGGATGCCCCAGGATATGCATCTGCTCAAGGGAGGCCAGCAACTGCAGGTTATGCTCGAGGCTTTTCCCGAAACCGAAGCCGGGATCAAGCAGAATGTTTTCAGGGCGAATCCCGGCGTGCTCTGCAACGCGGATGCGCTCGGTCAGAAAAGCACTGACTTCCCGACGCACATTCCGGTACTCGGGCCGGTTCTGCATGGTATCCGGCTCCCCCTGGATATGCATGATGCAAACCGGTATGCCCGCTTTTGCAGCCACTTCCGGAACACCGTCACGTTGCAGGGCTCGCACATCATTGATCAGGCCTGCCCCCAGTTTTGCCGTCTCAGCCATGACCTCCGGCGCACTGGTGTCTACCGAGATAACCGCATCGAGCTCCCGGGCTGCCGCTTCAACCACGGGGCAAACCCGGTCCAGCTCTTCCTGCAACGACACCGGCGTGGCACCCGGCCGCGTAGATTCGCCACCGATGTCGATAAACGTGGCGCCATCGGCAACCATCTGCCTGGCCCTGACCAGAGCCGCATCCGGCCGGTTAAATTGGCCACCATCGGAAAACGAATCCGGTGTTACATTCAGAACGCCCATCACGTGGCAGCGGGACATATCCATTTCCCGCCCGGCAAAATTCATTTTCATGGCAAACCTTTTTCACGATGACAAAAACAAACGCCGCCCGGAATCCGGGCGGCGCAGGGAACTACACTCTTTTTACAACCAAAAGCTGCTAGCCGTCAGTGTTCTCCGGCCGGCCGGCCAACGCCGGGATGACGCCCGTCATCAGAAGCCTTTGGCTCCGGCGCTGCCTCAGGCTCGTCGGCCTTTACGCCACCGGCGGGACCGCTGTCTCCCCAACCTTTCGGCGGGCGAGGTGTGCGGCCTTCCATGATGTCATCAATCTGGTGACGGTCGATGGTTTCGTACTTCATCAACGCGTCGGCCATCATGTCGAGCTTGTCCCGGTTATCAACCAAGATCTGCTTGGCTTTCTCATAGCAGCTGTCAATGATGTTGCGAACTTCCTCATCGATTCGCTGTGCCGTTTCCGGTGAGTACACTGTCTGGGACTGGCCGGCAGACCGGCCGAGGAACGGCTCCTCGCTGTCAGTATCATACTGCAGCGGACCCAGCTTCTCGGACAGACCCCAGCGGGTCACCATGTTGCGGGCCAGACTGGTCGCGCGCTCGATGTCGTTGGAAGCGCCGGTCGTGACACCATCAAAGCCTAACGTCAGTTCTTCCGCGATGCGACCACCGAACAGGCTACAGATCGAGCTGATCAGGAAGCGCTTGCTATGGCTGTATTTGTCTTCCTCAGGGAGGAACATGGTGACACCCAGAGCCCGGCCGCGCGGAATGATGCTCACCTTGTACACCGGATCATGCTCCGGCATCAGACGACCCACAATCGCGTGACCAGACTCGTGATAAGCCGTATTCCGCTTTTCTTTCTCGCTCATCACCATGGACTTGCGCTCGGCGCCCATCATGATCTTGTCTTTGGCAAGCTCAAACTCTTCCATGGACACGAGACGCTGGTTGCGACGGGCCGCGAAGAGCGCTGCCTCGTTCACCAGGTTGGCGAGGTCCGCACCGGAGAATCCGGGCGTGCCACGGGCAATCAGAGCCGGCTCAACACCGTCCCCCAAAGGCACCTTCTTCATGTGCACCTTGAGGATCTGCTCACGGCCAATGATATCTGGCAGGCCAACAACCACCTGACGGTCGAAACGGCCCGGGCGCAACAGTGCCGGGTCGAGAACGTCGGGACGGTTAGTAGCGGCAATTACGATAACGCCCTCATTACCCTCAAAACCGTCCATCTCAACGAGGAGCTGGTTGAGAGTCTGTTCACGCTCGTCGTGACCGCCACCCATGCCGGCGCCTCGGTGGCGACCAACAGCATCGATCTCGTCGATGAAGATAATGCAGGGGCTTTGCTTCTTGGCCTGTTCGAACATGTCACGAACCCGGGAAGCACCCACGCCCACGAACATTTCGACAAAGTCAGAACCGGAGATGGAGAAGAACGGCACCTTGGCTTCGCCGGCAATAGCCTTGGCGAGCAGGGTCTTACCAGTACCCGGCTGACCAACCATCAGGACACCCTTGGGGATGCTGCCGCCAAGACGCTGGAATTTGCTGGGATCCCGCAGGAAATCCACCAGCTCCTTAACATCTTCCTTGGCTTCATCAACACCGGCCACATCCGCGAAGGTGGTCTTGATCTGATCTTCGCTCATCAGACGCGCTTTACTCTTGCCAAACGACATGGGGCCTTTGCCGCCACCGCCGCCCTGCATCTGGCGCATGAAGAACACAAACAGTGCGATGATGATCAGTATCGGAAACGCGGCTACCAGCAGCTGTGTCCACAGGCTCTGGCGCTCAGGCTCCTTACCGATAACCTCGACGTTGTTCGCGAGCAGGTCGTCCATCAGCTTGTTGTCAGACACCTGAGGACGGATTGTCTTGAACTGGGAGCCGTCACCACGGGTACCCTGAACCTGCAACCCATCGATTGTGACCTGACGGACCTGACCTTCCTGGACCATCTCCACAAACTGGGAATAGTTGACTTGTTGGCCGGTGGTGGTGGGAGAAAAGTTCTGAAACACCATCAGCAGCACGGCGGCTATAATTAGCCAGAGAACCAGATTTTTTGCCATATCGTTCAAGGATCATCACCTGTGAATTGTAGGGTTAACCTTTCGCAAAGCACCCTTTTCTGACACCTTACACCAATTGTACGCCCGTCCACCAGAAACGGCCCATCCGTATCGGCCACACGCAGCACACAGTTTTGCAATGAAAAGTCGCGTTAACCTTCATATTGGGCGCCATATCTGAAATTACAACAGCAACCCTCAATACGCCCCCATTTCCGCGAACCTTTTGACCCTTGCCACCCGGGTTGGTTCCTTCTGCTTACTGACCCCACGTCGATACGTGTTAACGGCCATTCTTACAGCGGGACGATCTGTTACAATTCCACGATTATACGTTCAAGTCAGCCTTTCCGCCGCTGACCTTTTGTTAATTGCACCAATAAAGAGATTACATCATGAGTCTTTCACCGGAACAGCGCCGGGAATACCGGGCGATTGCCCACAACCTCAAGCCCGTCATCATTGTTGGCGACAAAGGCCTTTCCGAGGGACTGCAGGAAGAACTCGAGCGCGCACTGAATGATCATGAACTGATCAAGATCAAGGTGGCGAGCCAGGACCGGGAAGCCCGGCACGAGGCGATCACCGCGCTGTGCGAATCCTCTGGCGCCGAACTCGTCCAGACCATCGGCAAGATCGCCGTCATACTACGCCGAGCCAAAAAGCCGAACCCCAAGCTCTCCAACCTGTTGCGCCACAAGCACTGATCCGCCCGGAAGCCAGAAACAGAAAAGCCGGCTCGGGAAACCCCAGCCGGCTTTTTTCGTTCAGCACAGACGAGATCAGATGTACTCGACCTGCTCGATCTCGTATTCCACGGTACCGGAAGGCACGCGAATGGCGACCACATCGCCCTCGCTCTTGCCAACCAACGCCCGCGCAATCGGTGAGGAAATCGACAGCTTGCCTGCCTTGATATCCGCCTCATCCTCACCAACGATCTTGTAGATCACCTGTTCGTCCGTATCCATGTTGAGCAGGTGCACCGTGGTGCCGAAGATCACCTTGCCGGTATTCTCGATGGTAGTCACATCGATTACCTGAGCGGCTGAAAGCTTGCCCTCGATTTCCTGGATACGCCCTTCAATAAAGCTCTGCTGCTCGCGGGCAGCATGATATTCAGCGTTCTCTTTCAGGTCGCCGTGCTCCCGGGCATCGGCAATCGCCGCAATAACCCGGGGACGATCCTCGGACTTCAGCTTCTGAAGCTCCTCGCGGAGGCGGGTCTCGCCCGCCTTTGTCATCGGTACTCTGTCAGCCATAGTCTCACTTTCCTGCGTGAAGATCCTGGAGGCGGCGTACAGTGCGCTCCGGGCCGAACTTGATGGCCCGGCAGAAGGCTTCGCCGCCCGCCAGTGTTGTTGTGTAGGTTACCTTGGTCTGCAATGCCGACTGGCGGATCTGGGCCGAGTCGGAAATGGCCTTGCGACCTTCAGTGGTATTGATGATCAGCTGAACCTGTCCGTTCTTGATCGCGTCCACAATATGCGGACGGCCTTCACGGACCTTGTTCACCCGATCAACCTCGATTCCGGCCTCTTTCAGGGCCTTGGCGGTGCCGGTAGTAGCCACAAGCTTGAAGCCGGCGTCAACCAGATCTCGGGCCACTTTTGCGGCGCCGGGCTTGTCAACATCCCGCACCGACATGAACGCAGTGCCCTTGGCGGGCAGACGCTCACCAACAGCCAGCGCGGCTTTGGCGAAGGCTTCGTCGAAGCTGTCGCCGAGGCCCATAACCTCACCGGTCGATTTCATTTCCGGCCCAAGGATCGGATCCACCGCCGGGAACTTGTTGAACGGGAAGACCGACTCTTTCACCGCATAATAGCTGGGGATGATTTCCTGGGTGAACTCCAGCTCTTTGAGGGTCTTGCCAGCCATCACCCGGGCCGCCACCTTGGCCAAGGACACGCCGATGGCCTTGGACACGAACGGCACGGTACGCGAGGCCCGAGGGTTTACCTCGATCACGTAGATTTCGCCGTCCTGCCAGGCCAGCTGCACGTTCATCAGGCCGACCACATCCAGCTCGATCGCCATCTTCTTCACAGCTTCGCGCATGTCGTCCTGCACCTGTTTGCTCAGGCTGTAGGGCGGCAGGGAACAGGCGGAATCACCGGAGTGAACACCGGCCTGCTCAATGTGCTGCATGATGCCGCCAATGACCACGTCTTCACCGTCGCAGATGGCGTCGATGTCCACCTCGATGGCGGCGTTCAGGAAGTGGTCCAGCAGCACCGGGCTGTCGTTGGAGACCAGCACTGCGTTGCGCATGTAGCGAACCAGCTCTTCCTCGTCGTAGACGATTTCCATGGCTCGGCCGCCCAGCACATAGGACGGACGCACCACCAGCGGGTAGCCAATTTCCCGGGCTGCCACGATGCCTTCCTCGTGGCTGCGCACGGTGGCGTTTTCCGGCTGCTTCAGGCCCAGGCGGGTGATCATCTGCTGGAACCGTTCCCGGTCCTCGGCACGGTCGATGGCGTCCGGGCTGGTGCCGATGATGGGCACGCCGGCCGCTTCCAGGCCGCGGGCCAGTTTCAGCGGGGTCTGGCCACCGTACTGCACAATCACGCCCTTGGGCTTTTCGACGTGGATGATTTCCAGCACGTCTTCCAGGGTGATCGGCTCAAAGTACAACCGGTCGGAGGTGTCGTAGTCGGTGGACACGGTCTCCGGGTTGCAATTGATCATGATGGTTTCGTAGCCGTCTTCACGCATGGCCAGGGCCGCGTGCACACAGCAGTAATCGAACTCGATGCCCTGACCGATCCGGTTGGGGCCACCACCGATCACCACAATCTTCTCGCGGTCGCTGGCGTCCGACTCGCACTCTTCCTCATAGGTGGAGTACATGTAGGCGGTATCGGAGGCAAATTCGGCGGCGCAGGTATCCACGCGCTTGTACACCGGGCGGATATCCAGATCGTGGCGCAGCTTGCGCAGGCTCACCTCGGAGATGCCCAGCAGTTTGGCCAGGCGGGCATCGGAGAAGCCCTTGCGCTTGAGGCGGAACAATGTGGCCTGGTCAATGTCGGCCTTGCCGGCACTCTTCAGCGCCTGCTCTTCCTTGATCAGGTCCTCGATCTGCACCAGATACCAGGGATCCACGTGGGTATGCTCGTGCAGGTCCTCCACCGTCATTCCCGCCCGGAAGGCGTCGCCGATGTACCAGATGCGGTCGGCACCGGGCACGTTCAATTCGCGGGTCAGGGTTTCCCGGGAATTCTCGGAATCCAGGTCTTCGAGTTTCTCGTCAAAACCTTCGGAGCCCACTTCCAGACCGCGCAGGGCTTTCTGCATGGATTCCTGGAAGGTCCGGCCGATGGCCATGACCTCACCCACGGATTTCATCTGGGTGGTCAGGCGGGCGTCGGCCTGGGGGAATTTCTCGAAAGTGAAGCGGGGGATCTTGGTGACCACATAGTCGATGGACGGCTCGAACGAGGCCGGGGTGACGCCACCGGTGATTTCGTTGCGCAGCTCGTCCAGGGTGTAGCCCACCGCCAGCTTGGCGGCGACCTTGGCGATCGGGAAGCCGGTGGCCTTGGAGGCCAGCGCCGAGGAGCGGGACACCCGGGGGTTCATCTCGATGACGACCATGCGGCCGGTGTCCGGATTCATCCCGAACTGCACGTTGGAGCCGCCGGTTTCCACACCGATCTCACGCAGGACTGCCAACGAGGCGTTCCGCATGATCTGGTATTCCTTGTCGGTGAGAGTCTGGGCCGGGGCCACGGTGATGGAGTCACCGGTGTGCACACCCATGGCATCGAAGTTCTCGATGGCGCAGACAATGATGCAGTTGTCGTTTTTGTCCCGGACAACTTCCATCTCGTACTCTTTCCAGCCGATCAGGGATTCGTCGATCAGCAGTTCGTTGGTCGGGGACAGGTCCAGACCACGGGTACAGATTTCCTCGAACTCGTCGCGGTTGTAGGCAATACCGCCGCCGGAGCCGCCCATGGTGAAGGACGGGCGGATGATGCACGGGAAGCCGATGTCGTCAGCCACTTTCCAGGCTTCTTCCATGGAGTGGGCAATCGTGGCCCGCGGGCACTCGAGGCCGATCTTCTTCATGGCCTTGTCGAAGCGGTCACGGTCTTCTGCTTTATCAATGGTGTCGGCGTTGGCGCCGATCATTTCCACGCCGTGCTTTTCCAGAATGCCGTGGCGCTCGAGGTCCAGGGCGCAGTTCAGCGCAGTCTGGCCGCCCATGGTGGGCAACAGCGCATCCGGCTGCTCTTTCTCAATAATCTTCTCGACGGTCTTCCAGGTGATCGGCTCGATGTAGGTGGCATCGGCCATGACCGGGTCGGTCATGATGGTTGCCGGGTTGGAGTTAACCAGAATAACCCGGTAACCCTCTTCGCGCAGCGCCTTGCAGGCCTGGGCTCCGGAGTAATCAAACTCGCACGCCTGCCCGATCACGATGGGGCCGGCGCCCAGGATCAGGATGCTTTGGATGTCGGTACGTTTTGGCATGTCTTGGTAAACCTGTCAGCAACTTTTGAATTCTGGCAGCGCAACACGCGGCGCCCGTGAGTTTTTCCGTAGCGATCGGTCTCAGGCCGATCGCGCCTCCATCAGGCGGATAAACTCGTCAAACAGCGGGGCCACATCATGGGGGCCGGGGCTGGCTTCCGGGTGGCCCTGGAAGCTGTAGGCCGGCTTGTCGGTCCGGCGAATGCCCTGCAGGGTGCCGTCAAACAGGGACTTGTGAGTCGCCTCGACATTGGCCGGCAGAGTTGCCTCATCCACGGCAAACCCGTGGTTCTGGCTGGTGATCATCACGGTGCCGGTGGCGATATCCTGAACCGGATGGTTGGCTCCGTGGTGGCCATGCCCCATCTTCATGGTCTTGGCACCGCTGGCCAGGGCCAGCAACTGGTGCCCCAGACAGATACCAAACACCGGAATCTCGGTTTCCAGCACTTCCTTGATGGCGGCGATGGCGTAATCACAGGGCTCGGGGTCCCCGGGGCCATTGGACAGGAACACACCGTCCGGGTTCATCGCCAGAACCTCGGAGGCCGGAGTCTGCGCCGGCACCACGGTGATGTCGCAGCCGCGGGACGCGAGCATGCGAAGGATGTTCAGCTTGACACCGTAATCCCAGGCAACCACCTTGAACCGCGATTCCTCCCGCTCACCATAACCCTCTTCCAGGGTCCACTCGGTCTCTTTCCAGGACCAGATCTTGTCGGAGGTAACCTCTTTTGCCAGATCCATACCCTTGAGGCCCGGGAAGGCTTTTGCCAGTTCCAGAGCCCGCTCGGCAGTGCCGTTTTCACCGGCAACGATAGCACCGTTCTGGGAACCTTTGTCCCGGAGAATGCGGGTCAGGCGGCGGGTATCGATGTCGGCGATCCCAACAATGTTGTTGCTTCGCAGGTAATCGTCCAGAGTTCCCTTGCTACGCCAGCTGCTGGCCAGAAGAGGCAGATCGCGGATAATCAGGCCGGCGGCCTGGATGCGGTCTGACTCGATGTCTTCTTCGTTCACACCGGTGTTACCGATATGCGGGTAAGTCAGGGTAACGATCTGGCGGGAGTAGGACGGGTCGGTCAGGATTTCCTGGTAGCCGGTCATGGCGGTGTTGAACACCACTTCGCCGCTGGTTTCTCCGTCAGCGCCGATGGCTGTGCCGTAGAACAGGCTTCCGTCTGCGAGTGCAAGGATTGCTGGTGTGCTCAAGGCTTGTATCCTCATCGAGTGGCGTATCGGTTCGTCACGAACAGGAACGCAAGCGCAAATTCAGGTTGCAAAAAAGCGAGACGGAGTCTTAACTCGGTCCCGCTTTTTCAGAATCTTTGTGCAAAGGTACGCTTGGTGCAGTCAAACCGCCTTATTGTAAAAAATATGGCGCTTTGTGTCCACGAGAAATGGCCTCACTTGAGGTCCAGCACGTCCTGCATATCATAAAGCCCGGCCGGCTTATCCTTCAGCCATAAAGCTGCCCGCATGGCACCCTTGGCAAAGGTCATCCGGCTGCTGGCTTTGTGGGTCACCTCGATACGCTCACCCTCGGTGGCGAACAAGACGGTGTGATCACCGACCACATCACCCGCCCGAATGGTTTCGAAACCGATTTCCTTGCGGGTTCGCTCGCCGGTGAAACCCTCACGGCCATAGACGGCACACTCTTTCAGGTCACGACCGAGGGCATCGGCAACAACTTCACCCATGCGCAGGGCCGTCCCCGAGGGCGCGTCTTTCTTGTGGCGGTGATGGGCCTCGATAATTTCCACGTCGTAGTCGTCACCCAGGGTTGCGGCGGCGGTGCGCAGCAGGTTGAGGACGACGTTAACGCCCACGCTCATGTTGGGCGCAAACACTACCGGCGTGGACTCGGCAGCCAGGGCCAATTGCTGCTTTTCGGCGTCGGACATGCCGGTAGTGCCGATCACGAGCATTTTGCCGTTGGCCTTGCAGAACTCGGCGTTTTCCAGGGTCAGATCCGGGAAGGTGAAATCGACAAGCACATCGAAATCATCCTTCACATCGGCCAGGCTGCCGGCCATTTTGACGCCGGTTTTGCCGATCCCGGTCATTTCGCCGGCATCGGCGCCGATCAGACTACTGCCGGGCTCGACCACGGCGGCACCCAGCTTGAGACCCTCGGTGCCGTCAACGGCTTCGATCAGGACTTTTCCCATGCGCCCGGCGGCGCCGATGATTGCTACCCTCATGCTCGCGTTCCTTCTTGTCGCGCCGATCAGAATTTCATTTCGTCGAAGAAGCTTTTCACACCTTCAAACCAGGAGGTCTTCTTCGGGCCGTGCTCTGTGCCGTTACTGGCATCCAGAGTTTTCTGGAACTCTTCCAGCAACTCTTTCTGGCGCTTGGTCAGATTCACCGGCGTTTCCACAATCACACGGCATAGCAAGTCACCAGCAGGACCGCCACGAACCGGGCTGACACCCTTGTTACGCAGACGGAACAGCTTGCCGGTCTGGGTTTCCGGTGGAATCTTCAGCTTAACCCGGCCATCCAGGGTCGGCACCTCCAGCTCTCCACCCAGGGAGGCATCAACAATGCTGATGGGAACTTCGCAATAGAGGTTGCGACCATCGCGGGTGAAGATGGAATGCTCCCGCACGGCAATCTGCACATACAGATCTCCGGGAGGACCACCATCGACGCCCATCTCGCCTTCGCCGGAAAGACGAATGCGGTCGCCGGTGTCTACGCCAGGCGGCACCTTGACCGACAGTGTTTTCTCTTCCTGGACCCTGCCCTGACCGTGACAGGCCTGACAGGGGTTCCTGATAATCTGGCCGGAGCCCCGGCAGGTCGGACACGCCTGCTGTACGGTAAAGAAGCCCTGTTGCATGCGCACCTGACCCATACCCTTACAGGTACCGCAGGTTTCAGGGCGGGAGCCTTTTTCGGCACCGCTGCCGTCGCATACTTCACATTCGCGATGGCCCGGAATCTTGATCTGGACCGTCTTGCCTTTCACGGCCTCTTCCAGATCCAGCTCCAGGGTGTAGCGCAGGTCCGCACCCCGGGTGTTGCGGCCACGACCGCCGCCACCAAAGATGTCACCGAATACATCGCCGAAGATATCCGAGAAGCTGGCACCGCCGCCTCCGAATCCGCCGCCTCCGAATCCGCCGCCTCCGGCCTGGCCGTCAACGCCGGCGTGACCGAACTGGTCATAGGCAGCCCGCTTGGACGGCTCTGCCAGTACTTCGTAGGCTTCGCTGGCCTCCTTGAACTTGTTCTCGGCTTCGGTGTCGTCCGGGTTACGGTCGGGGTGGTACTTCATGGCGAGCTTTCGGTAGGCTCGCTTGATTTCCTTCTCGTCCGCGTCCCGGGAAATCCCGAGAATCTCGTAATAATCGCGCTTGGCCATGCTTTTAAAACCCTGTTTTTAAACGCGGAAAACGCGGGGATCTCCCCGCGTTTTCCAACTACCTGAGGTACGTCAGATTTATCGCTTGTCGTCGTCTTTGACTTCTTCGAACTCAGCGTCGACAGCGTCGTCAGACTTCTGGCCCTGGGCTTCTTCCTGCCCACCCGCCTGCTGGGTCTGATCCGCCTGATCTGCATACATCTTCTGGGCCAGCTCGGAAGAGACCTCGGTCAGCTTCTGAGTCTTGGCTTCGATGTCGTCCTTGTCGGAACCTTCCAGAGCGGTTTCAAGCTCCTTGATGGACGCTTCGATGGACTCTTTCTCGCTGTCGCTGACCTTGTCACCGGCTTCGTTCAATGTCTTGCGAACCGCGTGAACCATCGCGTCGCCCTGGTTACGTACCTGAACCAGCTCCTCGAACTTGCGATCTTCCTCGGCGTTGGCCTCGGCGTCCTGAACCATCTTCTCGATTTCGTCATCGTTCAAACCGGAAGAGGCCTTGATCACGATCGACTGCTCTTTACCGGTCGCCTTGTCTTTGGCGGACACGTTCAGGATACCGTTGGCGTCAATATCGAAGGTAACTTCAATCTGCGGCACACCACGCGCTGCCGGCGGAATATCAGCCAGATCGAAACGGCCCAGCGATTTGTTCTGGGCAGCCTGCTTACGCTCACCCTGAACCACGTGGATGGTTACCGCGGTCTGGTTGTCGTCCGCTGTGGAGAACGTCTGCGACTTCTTGGTCGGAATCGTGGTGTTCTTGTCGATCAGCGGAGTTGCCACACCGCCCATGGTTTCGATACCGAGGGTCAGCGGGGTTACGTCCAACAGCAGAACGTCCTTCACATCACCGGAGAGAACGGCCGCCTGGATTGCAGCACCCATCGCCACAGCTTCGTCCGGGTTAACGTCCTTGCGGGCCTCTTTGCCGAAGAACTCTTTTACTTTTTCCTGCACCAGCGGCATGCGGGTCTGACCGCCGACCAGAATAACCTCATCGACTTCGCCTGCCTTCATGCCTGCGTCCTGCAGCGCCACTTTACACGGCTCGAGGCTGCGCTGAACCAGGTCTTCTACCAGAGATTCCAGCTTGGCACGGGTCAATTTCACGTTCATGTGCTTGGGACCAGACGCGTCTGCAGTGATGTACGGCAGGTTAACGTCGGTCTGCTGGCTGCTGGAAAGCTCGATCTTGGCTTTCTCGCCAGCTTCCTTCAGACGCTGCATTGCCAGGGAATCGCCGCGCAGGTCGATACCGCTGTCTTTCTTGAACTGGTCTGCCAGGTACTCGATGATCTTCATATCAAAGTCTTCACCACCGAGGAAGGTGTCACCGTTGGTGGCCAGAACCTCAAACTGGTGCTCGCCGTCGACATCGGCAATCTCGATGATGGAAAGGTCAAAGGTGCCACCGCCCAGGTCATATACTGCCACAGTACGGTCGCCGCTTTTCTTGTCCAGGCCATAAGCCAGGGCAGCTGCAGTGGGCTCGTTGATGATCCGCTTCACTTCCAGACCGGCGATCCTGCCTGCATCTTTGGTAGCCTGACGCTGGCTGTCGTTGAAGTAAGCCGGAACAGTGATGACGGCTTCGGTCACTTTTTCACCCAGGTAGTCTTCTGCAGTTTTCTTCATCTTCTTGAGAACTTCTGCAGACACCTGTGGCGGAGCAATTTTTTCACCCTTCACTTCTACCCAGGCATCACCGTTGTCAGCCTTGGCGATTTTGTACGGCACCATCTTGATGTCTTTCTGAACCACATCGTCTTCAAAACGACGACCGATCAAACGTTTGATGGCGTAAAGAGTGTTGTTCGGGTTGGTAACCGCCTGGCGCTTGGCCGACTGGCCAACCAGGGTCTCACCATCGTCGGTGTAGGCGATGATGGACGGGGTGGTGCGATCACCCTCGGCGTTCTCGATTACCTTTACCTTGTCGCCATCCATGATGGCTACACAAGAGTTGGTCGTTCCCAGGTCGATACCGATAATCTTGCTCATTGAGTCACTCCAATTCTTCTGAATGCTTTCCAGGAGGCCGCTTGCCTCCGCTTTCGCTATTTACTGGCTATATTGGCGCTTTAATCGGCTTTTCAAGCCTGCTCATCAATTTTTGGTGCATCTTCCGCTTTCGCGACCACCACCATGGCCGGCCGCACAACACGACCATTCAGCAGATACCCTTTCTGCACCACGGCTACCACGCTGTTCGGCTCGGCATCCGGAGCAGGCACCATGGACATGGCCTCGTGATGCTGGGGATCGAACGGTTCGCCGACCGGGTTGATCTGCTCAACGTTGAATTTCTTCAGGCTGGACATGAAAAGGCTCAGGGTCATTTCCACGCCTTCGCGAATTGAGGCCACCAGTTCGCCAGATTCATCGTGACCTTCGGTGCTCTCGACCGCCTTCTCAAGGCTGTCCGCAACCGGCAGCAGCTCCTTGACGAACTTTTCCAGGGCAAACTTGTGCGCCTTCTCAACGTCGATCTCGGCCCGACGGCGCACGTTCTGCATTTCCGCCTGGGAGCGCAGAATCTGCTCCTGGAATTCCTGAACCTGAGCCTGGAGCGCTTCCACTTCGGAGGTTTCGTTGTCGCCAGCTTCGCCTTCAGCGGCCTGGGCCTCCTCTTTCGCAGCCTCGAGGGCTTCGTTCAATTCCTCGTGCTCGTTGCGGTTCTCGTCAGTGCTCATGGCTACTCCTGCTTCATCAAAAGCGGCCCGCTGTCAGTGGCCGGTTAAACATGGGCTCCGGCCGCCTCGAGCCGGAAAATGTCTTTGCGAACCGATATGGGGCCCGCTCCCCAGGTTTCAACCACCAAAGCCTGCAATCCTGAAGAAAATACCTGCCTCAGGTTTGCAAACCATAAAAACCCTGTATATATTCACAGTCACTGTATACATCTACAGTGTTTTGCCGGTTTCAGGAACAACGCGGAGGTTATCTGCATGCTGACTCAACTTACGGTTTCCAATTACGCCATCGCTGAACGGGTGGAACTCCAGTTCAGCAAGGGCATGACCGCATTGACCGGCGAGACCGGCGCCGGAAAATCCATCGTTCTGGACGCCCTCGGCCTGGCCATGGGTGGCAGAGCCGATGCCGGCGCCGTCCGGCATAGCGCCAAACGCGCCGACATCACAGCGACCTTCGACGTATCCGGCATTCCCGAGGCAACCGAATGGTTGGCAGAACACGAGCTGGATGACGACAACGACTGCATCCTGCGCCGGGTCATCAGCAAGGATGGCCGCTCCCGCGCCTACATCAATGGCCAACCCTGCCCCCTGAACCACCTCAAGGAACTGGGCGGTGTGCTAATGGATATTCACAGCCAGCATCAGCACCAGTCTCTTTTGCGCAAGGAAACCCACCGCAAGCTGGTGGACGAGTTCGCCGGCGTTGAGACCCTGGCCGCTGAAACACGGGAAGCCTGGAAATCCTGGAACCAGATCCGCCAGCGGCTGACCGAACGCCAGCAGAATGCCGCTGAAGCGGAGGCCAAACTCCAGCTTTTGCGGTATCAAGTGGAAGAACTGGATCGTCTTGCCCTGGAAGCGGGCGAGCAGGAAAACCTGGAACAGGAACAGGCCCAGCTTAGCCAGGCGGATACGGTTCTGCACAACAGCCATCAGGCCGCCCTGCTTTGCACCGAGGATGAAACCAGCGCAGTGGATCTGGTGCGCCAGGCGTTACAGCAGCTGGAGCAGCTTCCGGTGGATGTTCCCGCACTGGCAGACACGATCCAGATGCTGAACGAAGCCCAGATTCAGATCAGTGAGGCCGGCGACAACCTTCGCCACTTCGTCGAGGACTACGAGGCCGATCCGGCTCGACTGGCGGAAGTGGAAGAACGGCTGAGCGCCATCTACCAGATGGCCCGCAAACACCGGATCACACCGGAAGAATTACCGGAACTGCATCAGCGCCTGAGTGCCGAGCTGGCCGAGCTGGACGGTGGCGAAGGCAGCCTGGAGCAGCTGGCCGCAGAGCTGGACAGCCAGCGCGGACGCTTCGATGAACTGGCCGCGGAGCTGTCAGAGGCCCGCGCCAAGGCCGCCGCCGAACTGGATCAGCGGGTCGCAGCGGAGCTCGCCCAGTTGAGCATGCCCAACATGCAGTTCATTACTCACCTGAACCGCAGTAACGCTGGCGAGCCGGCGCCCCACGGACTGGAAGAGATTGAATTCCTGGTCAGCGCCAACCCGGGGCAGCCTGCGCGGCCACTGGCCAAAGTAGCCTCCGGCGGCGAACTGTCGCGGATCAGCCTTGCCATCCAGGTGGTGGTTGCCCAGACATCAACCACACCCACACTGGTGTTCGATGAAGTGGATGTCGGCATTGGCGGCGGCACGGCTGAGGTGGTTGGCCGACTGTTACGGACTCTTGGCGGCAACGGGCAGGTGCTTTGCGTCACCCACCTGCCGCAAGTTGCCGCCCAGTGTCATCAGCACCTGTTTGTCAGCAAGTTCACCGAGCAGGATGCCACCTTCTCGAAAATCGAGACGCTGGACGATCAGGGCAGAATCAGTGAAGTGGCGAGAATGCTGGGAGGCGTGGACATGACCGAACATACGATCGCTCATGCCAGGGAAATGTTTTCAAAGGGGCAGGCAACCCATCACTGAACCGCGAGCAACTATCCACTACCCCTCTCGATCCTGAGAGCTGTTGGGGCGGGCCATAGACCCGCCCCTTTTTTCGTTCTTCCAGCAAACTGCCTGAGCCAGGCTCAGGACTTGATGGGCTTAACGTACAGAATCAGGCTGTGATCGACGATTTCGAAACCGTGCTCTTCGGCAATCTTCTTTTGTCGTTCTTCAATGATCTCGTCGACAAACTCGACTACCTCACCCGTCTGGGTGCACACCATATGGTCGTGGTGGTCGTCGCCGGCCATCTCGAACACGGCATGGCCACCCTCGAAATTGTGACGCAGTACCAGCCCTGCGGCTTCAAACTGCGTCAGCACCCGGTAGACTGTTGCCAGCCCCACGTCATCGCCTTGCTCCAGAAGCTTCTTGTATACATCTTCAGCACTGAGGTGATGCTCCTCCGCGGTCTCCAGAATATTGAAGATTTTGACCCGCGGCAGAGTCACTTTCAGACCGACTTTTCGTAATTCGGCGTTTTCGGATGACATGTTACTATTCACTCTTTGGTGTGCCTCACGGCTTCCGGTATGATGAAGCCGCCATTGAACGGTTAACCCGTGTCACACCTGCCTCTGGCAGGCGATTTTAAGATAGAGGATTTCCCCCGGCGATGCAAAAGCTCACAGCTCTCATTCTCACTTTCGTTCTATCCGGTTGCGCTTTCCCGGGCGTCTACAAAATCAACGTCCAGCAGGGGAACATCGTTACCGATGAAGAGCTGACGCAGCTGACCGAGGGCATGCCACGCAGCCAGGTGCACGCCGTGATGGGAACACCGCTCATGCTCAACCCGGTTGACCCCTCCCGCGAATACTACGTGTATACCTTCCAGAGAGAAGGCGGGGACATCCAGGAACAGCGCATCATCGTGTACTACGAGAACGACCAGTACGCCTATTACGAGGCACAACTGCTGGAAGAAACGCCGGCCTACTGAGCCTGATCTTTCTTTTTCGCCCGATTCAGTCGTGCCTGCTTCGGATCGATCTTCAGCGGGCGATACAGTTCCACCCGGTCACCTTCACGCAGTTCGTGGGCGGCCGGGTCCTTGATCACCTTCCCGAACACGCCCATATCAATCGTATCCGGATCGATCTCCGGAAAAATATCGCTGATCCCGGACAGCTTGGCCGCTTCCAGGGCCGTCGTGCCCTCGGGCACATTCACCGGCACAATTTCCTGCCGGTCAGGCCGGGCATAGGCCACTTCCACCTGAATCATGCACCCTCCTTCCGGTAGAGCTCATCAGCGCGCCGGCAAAAGGCATCCACCATCGTATTGGCCGCCTGACTGAATATCGGCCCGAAGGTCATCCTTGAAAGCGATCCGGAGAATTCGAACTCCAGGGTCAGGATCACCTTGCAGGCGTTCTCGTCCAGGGATTTGAAATGCCAGCGACCGGTCAGGTTGCGAAAAGGGCCATCCACCAGGTTCATCTCGATCGCCTCCGGCATCAGCAACTGATTCCGGGTTGTGAGCGTGTGCCGCACCCCACCCTTGGCAATTTCAAGCGACGCTGTCACCTGCTCGGGCTGGCGCTCATGAATCTCCGCGCCGGCACACCAGGGGAGAAACTCCGGGTAACGGGCGATGTCATTCACCAGGTGAAACATGCGCTCGGCGGAGTGCATAACCAAAGCTGTTTTATCAATCTGATGGGGCATTGGAACCGGTTGTCCTGCTGGCAAACACACTGTGAAAAAGTTGCAGACTTCGGGGAAGGAAGACAGCCTCAATCACACGCTATCATAAAGGATATCGTCCTGTTTTGGGGCTTTTTCGCCTGACTTACCACCACTTTCCTCCACCCCCGGCGGCTTCTGGTCTGACGCGGGCGCTGTCTTCTCAGCCTCGGCGGCTTTCTCCTCCGGCTCGGCGGGCGTAGCGGCAAAAGGCCGATCTCTCGCTGGTACTTCCCCGTCTTCCGAGACCATGGCAGCGGGCTGATCGCACCAGGCGGCAACATTGCCGTTGCTGCACAGGTTAGCCAATGAAAAGGCCGTGTACTGGACTCCTATCCAGGCAACAACGAGGGGCAGCACTAGGCGCATCACCCAGAACCAGATGCGGGCGAACAGTTTTGGCGTTGCGCCGAGCATGGTACCCGAAAGGTGTCGGGTCAGGCACCAGCCGGTAAACAGCGCAATCAGGATGGCCACGAGCGGGATCAGCAAGCCACCGGTGACCAGCTCCAGCCAGCGGAATATGGTGGCGCCGCCCATCCTCTCCTCGGCCCAGACATTAAACGACAGCAGAGACGCGAGCCCCGCCAGCCACACCGACAGACCAATCAGCAGCACCGACAGCGCCCTGGGCGCCCCGGTCCACTCGCGGAACCAGCCCACGATGGGCTCCAGCAGATTCAGGGATGTGGTCCAGACAATCAGCACCACCATCAGAAAAACAGCGGCGATCACGAACTGGCTCGCGGGCAACTGGGCCAGCGTAACCGGCATGGAAATAAAGAGCAGGCTGAAGCCCCGTTCACCGTCAAAGCTGTTGCCGTCTGTTGCGATCGCGAAGATCATCAGGCCAGCCAGGATCGCCACCAGGGTATCCATCAGCACCACGGCCAGAATCGAACGCTTCAGACGGGTTTGGGGCGTGGTGTACGAGCCCAGTATCGCCCAGACACCCATACCGAGCCCGAGCGTAAAAAAGGCATGAAACAATGCGGCTTTCAGGCTTTCCCAGGAAAGGTCCTCCGGATGCATGGCCAGAATGTGGTTGATGGCCCCGTCGATCCGACCATGCCAGGCAGCCAGGGCGAACAGCACGAGCATCAGTACCAGGGCGCCCGGCACAACCACCCTGAGGGCCCTTTCCAGCCCCCTGACTACGCCCTGCGCCGAGACCCAGAGCACCAGTAGCAGAAAGAAGATATGCCAGCCCATGAATACCCGGTACTGCCTGGGGTCGGACACCAGCCCCGCCAGAATCCCGGTTGCCTCTGCCTCACCGGCGCCGGAGAAACGGCCAAGTGCGCCGAAGAACACGTAAGCCAGAGCAATGGATCCGAAGACTGCCGTAAAAGAGAGCACCAGAAAGGCGGCCAGTATGCTGAGCCGGCCAACCGCCATCCAGGCCCGGGACTGCCTGGCACTGCGAATCAGCCCGTCCATGGCCAGCACAATGCCGTGGCGGGAATACCGACCAACAGCCGCTTCGGTCACCATCAGTGGCAGGGTCACCAGCAACAGACAGGCGAGGTAAAGCAGGATGAACAGGCCACCACCATGCAGACTGGCCAGATACGGGAACTGCCACAGGTTGGCAAGGCCCACGGTAGCGCCCACTGCGGCCCAGAAGAAGGTTGATTTTCGGGTAAAGGACCCGATATGTGTCTGATACGGCTTAGGCATTCGTTTCCCTGAGGCCACTCAACAGGTCGGGGAGAAAGTCTGGGCCAGTATTGTAGCTGAAGGATCACGTCGCGCACGAACCGGACACCGCCACAACGCCGAATTCGTGACCGGTCCGCCACTGTTGGGCTACAATGCGCCTTTTTCCGGCTGCAGCAAGGCCGGCCCGTTCATTCGTCCGACCCCGGATTCATTGATTCATGAGCAAGAAAAAACCCGGAACGCCGAGCAATACCATTGCGCTGAACAAAAAGGCGAAGCACGAGTATCACATTGAGGAACGCTTTGAAGCGGGCCTCTCCCTGCTGGGCTGGGAAGTGAAGTCCCTGCGTGCGGGCAAGGCCCAGCTGGTGGACGCCTATGTGCTGCTCAAGGACGGCGAAGCCTGGTTGCTCGGCTCTCACATTACCCCGTTGATTGCGGCCTCCACCCACGTGATCGCAGACCCTACGCGCACGCGCAAGCTCCTGCTTCACGCCAAGGAAATTGCCAAGATCGTTGGCAAGGTCAACCAGGCCGGCTACACCTGCATTCCGCTGGCGTTGTACTGGAAAAACAACAAGGTCAAATGCGAAATCGCCCTGGTAAAAGGCAAGAAGCTGTTCGACAAGCGCGCCACCGAGAAAGAACGCGACTGGAACCGCCAGAAGCAACGCATCCTGCGCGAAACCAACGTTTGATCCTGCCCGCCACCAATTAACAAATACCTGACGCCGGTCATGGCCGGCGTGAGCCGGTATGTCGCATACTCACTCTCTTTGTTCAGAATTCCATCGGGCCTATACTCGGGAACTCCGGTGCATGGCAAAGGGAGCCGCTTATGTCACCCAAACAGATACCTATGTCCGCCGTAGACCGCGCGTGGCTGCGCATGGACACCCCTCAGAACCCCATGATGATCTGTGGGGTATGGACGCTGGAGCGGCCGATTTCCATGAGCCGCCTCAGGCACACCCTTGAAGAGCGATTTCTCTGCTTCGACCGGTTCCGGCAACGGGTGATCGACACCGGAGACCGGGCCTACTGGCAGTACGATCCGCTGTTCGACCTGGACAATCACCTGCACCGAATCGCCCTGCCGGGCAAGGCCGACAAAGCAGAGCTCCAGAAGCTGGTCAGTGACATGAACAGCACCTCGCTGGATTTCCGGCAACCGCTCTGGCAAATGCACTACATCGACAATTACGGCGACGGCGGCGCGCTACTCATCCGCATTCACCATTGCATTGCCGATGGCATCTCGCTGGTTCGTGTAATGCTGTCACTCACCGACAAAACGCCGGAACCCAGGCTGGGCAAAGTCGCCCGCAAGCGTCGCTCCAAGCCCGGCAGGAAATCGGCCATCCAGAACTTCCTGCACCGTGCCGTGGACAGCGCGCAGACAGCCACCAACCAGGCCAGACTGTTTATCCAGTCCGTCCGCGAGGAGCCCAACTACCCGTTAAAACTGGCCACCACCGCCAGCGGTGTCGCCCTTGACCTCCTGAAACTGGGCCTGGCGCCCGGCGAACCCACAACCGGCCTGAAAAAGCCCTTATCCGGGCGCAAACAAGTGGCCTGGGCCGACCCCCTCGACCTTGCCGAGGTAAAGGCCTGCGCCAAGGCTCTGGGAGGCACCATCAACGATGCCCTCCTTTGCACCGTCACCGGCGCTTTGCAGAGACATTTTGCCGCCCACAAGGAAACCATCCCCGAGTGTGGCATTCGGGTTGCCGTGCCGTTCAACCTGCGCCCTCTTGATCAGCCCATCGAAACCCTGGGCAACAAGTTCGGGCTCGTACTGGTTACCCTGCCGGTGGAGGTGAGAGACCCGCTCATGTGCTTCCGCCAGGTGCAGGAGAACATGAACCGGCTCAAGCGGTCCTATCAGGCTCAGGTTACCTACAGCCTGCTTGATATCTTCGGGCGCGGCCCCGATGTTATTGAACGAAGGGCCCTGGATCTGCTCAGCAACAAGGCCTCGGCGGTACTGACCAACGTACCCGGCCCGAAAGAGCCTCTGTATCTGGCGGGCAGCAAGCTGACCCAGCCCATGTTCTGGGTTCCCCAGAGCGGCAGCATTGGTATTGGCATGAGTATTCTCAGTTATGCCGGCACCGTGCAATTCGGCATCACCGTGGACAAGGCGATTCACGCTGACCCGGACGCCGTGATGGGCTACTTCCGGGAAAGCTTCGAGGCCCTGAGCCACGCGGCCCTGGCAGGCCGCCATGACGCCATTGAGCGCAAGGCCAGCTAGGGTTCTAGGTACATCTACAGCCCCGAAAGCACAAAACTGCAACAAAGAAACCTTGAAGTCCGGCAAACCGGACACATATACTGAAGGTAAGGGGACGACATGGCTTCGACGCCGGTGGCGAACCCTTGAGTGCATGTCGAGATGGCAGCCAATCTCGTTAATCCAAAGCTGCAACGCAATAGTCGCAAACGACGAAAACTACGCACTAGCAGCGTAAGCTGCTAGTCGTCCTGACCGGGTCGCCCGTAGCCCGGAAGCAACATCTCAGGACGTCATCGCTTACGGGATGCTCCGTTACCCAGAGTTCACTGGTTAACGGCTAAGATTTAAAGAACTCGGTTCTTGCACCCTGGCTCTCGGGTCGCTTGAACTTAAATCAATAGAGAGACGCTAAACATGTAGACCTCAAGGCTGAGTACTGGCGGACGCGGGTTCAATTCCCGCCGTCTCCACCAAACAACCAATCTAAAAAGCCCGATAAAACAGTGTTTTATCGGGCTTTTTGGGTTTTAGGGAATATCTGTTTTTTAGATAGCACTGAAATTCTTGATTATTTTTTTATTAATAAAATCAAGTATTTAAGTTTTTGGATACCCCAATTCTGCCCCATTGAAATGCCCCAATGCGTGCCCCCAACTACCCAAACCCTACCCTATAACGTTCTCAGTCGAGGTACCGCTGCTCAGGATTGAAGGAAGTCCTTGTACTTTTCTTTAAGTTTGAACAGAACATTTGCCTGTTTTTCCGAGGGAAATTGCGCCGGGTTCTTCGCGACCCTGAGAATGCCCATTAACGATGGAGTCGCCTCTCCCTCCTCCATCAACAACTCCTCCAGCCGCGTCCAAACATGTGCAGGAGTATTCAACACATCACTCTGAGCCTGAATGCCCTTATCCAGCGTCTGGGTTTTCCTCGCCTCTTTTTCACTGTCCTTGGCCGCCTCCCGAGAAATCAGCACAGCCCCGAGATCATCCGTTCTGCACTCGATCTGCTTGACCGATTCCCAGAAAGCCTTTCGTTTCGCCAACTCACTGGGGTTACCAACTGGCCGGTTCTCATCAAGCAGTAATCCATTTACTGAACGGGCCAGCTCCAAGAGTCTATTGATGAGAATTTCAGGGATTACCTGCCCCCTCCAGATTGCGTCTACATCCAGCTCTTGTTTATTTTTCGCTATTTCGTGTGACAGGCGAGCAATTGCGTATGTCACAAGATTCGCACGGTATCCGGCGTACCATGCTTCCTTGAGAATCGCTCTTTCAAGCGCCCGGAATATACTGGCCCTACTAACCAGTTTCCTGAAAAAGAACTCGTTGAACTTCGTATCATCCGACTCCCATTGCTCATCTATAAGGTCGGCAAACACAGCGAAGTTCTTTTGAGCCCCTTTACTCACCTCATGGGGAAGCTCTTCCCACGAATTCATGATCTTGGCGACGTCCGTTTTTGTTAGGAGCTGGGAGCGAGGATTGATCTTCTGGAACTGTTTTTTCTTGGCTGGCGTAAGGTAAGCCTGAGCATCGAGGTATTGCCCCCGTGCGCGCTCATAGAACCAGTGTGTTTGTGCCGACTGCCCAGCTTTTACAGGCACCCAGACCCGCCTAGAAATCTCTTCCAATCGGATATGAAATGGATGATTGGAAAAGAGGTCTGCTTCCGAGACTTTATTCTGTGAATTCGCGAACCTTGCGATTTTTGCGACCAGGGAGGATGGATCCTCCTCGGGCAGCACAGTCAACTTAACCTGTATAGAAATGCCGGACATGTCGGCTTTATCACGAATGGCCGCACTGTATATCGAGGCCGTAGTTTGCCCACCGTTTACAATCTGAAGATCTTCAACTTTTTCTATGAACTGACCACTATCCCCATCTTTGACAACTGCGGCCTTGGCAGTTGCGGTAAGCCCATTATTAAATGCGAAGAAGTTACCGGGATCATGAATAATGGTGTTCCTGATCCCTTTGTTTACCTTCCCTCGATGCTGGAGAAAGCTCCTTACGTTCTGTTCGAGAAGCCGACTACCCCACTTACCATATAGATCAACCAGTAGCTGGGCAGGAAAGACTGTGAGAACCGATAACCCCCCATCTCCACCTTTTGGACGATTAGATACGATGCAGGGCAGAGGCGCATCAGAGAAGTCCACAATCATCTCCTCACGCTCTCTCCGGGAAGACTCCAGCTTGTAGATTCTTCGCAGATCCCAGAGATCGACAGTACATGGGCGGCCATCGAGATCATCAAAGCTCGGGACCGAGGCACGTTCCGCAAGGGGCCGGTTTGAAAGCACTACGAGTTTCACTCTTGCAATCTCTGGCCAACTATCCCTGATGAATTTTGCTGCAAGGTAGCAGCTGCTGGTTGGCTCAAAATAATCCATCAGGTTTCCGCTTATAGCGCGGACCGCGAACCTCGAAAGCTTCTTCACAGCAGACTCAATATCAGCTTTCAAAAGACGCCTTGGCTCTTCCGCTGTATCCAGAATCGAAATAAACAGGGAGAGACAGAAATTGTTCTCATCATAGGAGTAGCCATCAAATGCCCAACGACCAGCACCATCGATGCCATCTTCTATAATCGAAAAGTCTTCAAATTCCCCAGCGTCCGAGAGAAGCTCAAGAATGTAGGACAAATATTCATAGGTAATTACGCTCCCCTCAACGTCTGCTGATGCGTGCAAATGCTCGACAAGTGAAACGTAGTACTCAGTCAATTCGTCCATGGACAACTACCTCAGAAGGAACCAGGCTCGCACCGGAAAACAGATATCTGCTCAAGATCAATTACGTATTGCGCTTTTGTTATAGCTGCGGACACAGTCGAGGGGGTGATTCTCGGGAACTTGGAATGGACACGGTAAAAAGTCGGCTCCCCCACAACAAAACTCATCGATTGATAGTACGGCTCTTCCACATACCCATAAGCCAAGAGCAGCTCATCGAGGAACGGCTCCTGTTTTTCAGCCAGCTTGTCACGCACGGTATCAATAATTTCGGGGAGGCTAGTCCCTTTCATTTCAGTGCTCAAAGTGCATGGATAACAAGCCAGGTAAAGATCCTGTGTGCACTCCAATTGCTGAATAGAGGAAATCTTTATCGTTCTGTCATCAGGGCTGTAGGCCTTGACCTCAACGGCCAAGGACTCATTTTCGCTAAGGAAGTCCTGTGATCTGCCTAACGGCCCCAACCAGCCATGAATTCCATTCCCATTCTGCCTCAACAACCAGTGGTCTCGGAGGAAGGACAGCTCCGACACCAGGCCAAGACACTGCTGCAAAGAAAGCCGATTTACTCCGGACTCAAAAAGCCTTTGCCAGGATCTTACTCTCCGTCGGAGGATTGCATGGGTTTCATTGGGATCTCGTAGCTTTGAACAACTATCAATCAGGTCGAGACAAAGCCGGTAAAACACGGTTGCCAGCTCAGATTCTCCAATTACTACACCGATGTAGACCGACCCTTTATCCCCAATCTTTAGCCCCTTGAGTCTTTTAGTCGAACTAAGGTCTGCACCTTCAATGCTATTCTCATCTTTTTTAGAGACTCGCATGGCAAGACCATATTCACCGTTCCTGGTTTTTATCCAAAACCAACGGTTTACGCTCTCCCCGCCAACGGAGAGCGTATTGAGCATTCCTGATTGAGGTTTTTCAAGTCGACTCCAGGGCACTTCAGCAACACTCATACCTCTGCTTCCACGGTAATCTCAGCTCCATATTTCTGGAACCAATCAATGTTTACACTCCAGAGTACGTCCGGCTGTGGTGCCGCGAGCGGAGGAATGGATATTGCCCAGCCAAGTACCGTAGTTTCTCTGACTCTGTTCTCCCCACTCTCGTCAAATTCACAGGCGTTGATGACATGAAAGATCAACACCGGTTTCTTGTTGGGAGTATGCCTCGCAGCAGCATCGGGGAGTTTTCCATTTTCATTGAGAGCCGATTCGTACTCGGTTTTTTTGAGACCGAATGCTTCTACGCCAGGATCCACAATATTCTTATTTCGTTTCCGGCTCAGCCTCAGCTCATCTTGATTCTTGGGGTTCTTCGGATCATCCTTGACAACAGACCGCATGATTTTCTTGAACGTCCAGCTTCCAAACTCATCCCAATATCCCTCACGCTCCTGTTTGGGCTGGTATACAAATACGTCCCAGAAAGGAAATTCCTCACTCGCGCCCTCTTTTAAAAACTTAATAAAAAGATCGTTTTCTGACCAGAAGCCACAACTCGGATGATTCGCCAGCTTATTCAAACAGTCTATTACGGCAGACGCAGGCACGTTGCCGAACCCTACATGTTGCCGATGCACTTCCGGCAAGTCTGATTCCGGAATCCTTCGG
The DNA here is from genome assembly GCF_900188315.1 of Marinobacter sp. es.042. NCBI lineage: Bacteria > Pseudomonadati > Pseudomonadota > Gammaproteobacteria > Pseudomonadales > Marinobacteraceae > Marinobacter > Marinobacter sp. es.042. The sequence continues at coordinate 3,836,797 of NZ_LT897781.1, read as the reverse complement.
TCTTTGATCGAATCCAAGAACTTGACGAATTCCTTTAAATTATCCTCAATTCTCCCTGAATCAGAGTAGACGCAATCTGTCTGAAGTAATCGATCGTCGAACCGCATCCTTGTTGTCATCGTCGTCGCCGTTCGCATCTTGTTCGGTGCGGTAACCATAAGTGCATCGGGAGAAGCCTGAACGCGAAGGCCGAACTCCCGGGGCGTCATTCGCTTCTTCTGCATCTCAGCTGCCTGCTCTCTGAGATTGTCTGAGGCCTCCGAAATATGGGCATACCAATCCAACGACTCGCTGGTAATCCAGAGCTTCAAAAGATCCTGGTAATGATCCCGGTAGCCATACCAGCGGCCCATTTGCATAAGACTGTCGTACATCACCGAGCGACGGTAGAAGTAACTCACGACAAGGCCCTCCAAGGTAAGACCTCGGCTGAGCTTCAGACCGCCCACAGCTATCTGTTTTTCCGGCCCACCGTCCTCATAGATGAGAGAGTCACCAGACTTACTATGCACTGTGACAACAACCGGCTTTTTCATGTCGCCAAGAGCGTCACAGACCTCACGCCAAGACTCTTGCCCATCGAGATCCGAATAATGCCGGTTCCAATCATCGAATAGAGCAGCCAGATTCGACGACCTCTCCTGAGGCATCGGCTTGCGTATGTAGAGTTGGATTGCCCCCCATATCTCATCAAGGTATGCATCAACATGCGGTGAAATGTCCGACTGCACAGATGTCAGCCTAGACATATTAATTAGCATCGAGTCATGGATCTTTTTAATAACACCTTTCTTCCGCCGAATGTCTTTCACTGCGCTCGCGAGAAGAAAAACCCTGATGGCCTCCTTGAGTGACTCTGGAATCGATTCAACAGCGGTTCCCGGTCTGTGTACCAGAGGCAAATGCTCATCCGCATCATTGATAACTTCACAAATTTTTTCTGATCGATCGTCGTTCCTGAAGAAAAACCTCGCCCCGCAGTAATTATTTGGCGGCTCGAGAGCCACAAGAAAATCTTTTGGGAACAGATCATCAGTATCAGAGGTGTCACCCTCTGAATCGGGATGTATAAAAATATTGGCAAACGGAGTGGCCGTGTAAGCGACGTAACTTATTTTTTTACACGAATGGATCACTTCCCTGATAAGCCGATTTATTGTTTTCGGATCCTCATCGGCCTCACCAGTATTTACCGAGGCATTATCGGCCTCATCATCAATCAGAAGTACTGGCTCTGAGATCATTTTTTCATTGCTATTCACGTCTGATCTTAACCAGTGAACTAGGCGTTCAAGCATGAATTTGTTCTTCTTCGTCACTGCCAGAATGGGGCCATTGATTCCTAATATTCTGTAGCGGGGATTCTTTTTGATATCGTCGTTCTGATCGGTAATACAGAATGGCAACTCAGCTCCGACCTTGCGCCCCACGCCAATGGTTCTTGTTTGAGCGTCCTTACCACCACTTCCCGCGTGTGAGATGCTTCCGACAAAGTCCTCGTCGAGCCGTTCCTGCGTTTGCTGCCTGAGATCTTCAATGGTGCCGGTAAGGACTATGATCAGCTTGTACCCTACGTCTGCCGCTTTATTTATAAGGGCAGTGTAGTTGTTGGTTTTTCCGGCTTGAACGTCGCCAATTACCATACCTCGACGACGAAAGGGCCTCTCTGAGAGGGGGTCGCCTATGAGCCCCAGGATACGGTTGGTGTCTGAATGGGTTCGCCTGAGAACATTGCCGGGTATCCCCTTCGTATTGAAATAGTCGGCATATCGGTTCCAGAACTTCCATTCTGTATCTGCAATTCTGTCCTCGGTAAGCCACTCTTTCTGGTCTTCCGGGTCAATGAGAATTGAGGCTTCGCCAACGGTGATTGCAATCCTCCTTCGCACCTCGGCTTCGATCTCTTCTACAGTCTGTTCATCAAGGTTAAGGTCTTCAGCAAATTCGGACAGCTGCTCGTCCAGCCAATCCTTGGTGACATCGCCGGGGAGGTCATGGGAGTCCTTTTCTATCTGAGTGGCAACCATCTCTATTTTTTTTGCATTCTTACTCATGTTCCCCGCTCTCGACTCGTCCAATTAATTTTTTGATCGCCTCATAAGAGAAGCCAAAATTACTATCGCTCGCGATCGAGTTTGCAATGATCTCATCATCAATACCGGCATTCAGTAGACTCGCGACCATCTCCTGCAACTCGGCCTCATCATCAGAATGGCCAACTTTAATATCGTCAGAGGAGAGGTCGTTTTTTATCAGTTCGACTGGCAAGGATTCCTCTATCAGAGACAGCAAAGCTGCTTCAGCCGGCGTCCTTGCTGACTTTCCCAGCAAACCCTTTACTAATGAATGATGCCGGTCAATTCGATAGCGAATCTGGTTTCTATCCCGGTCGTAGACCCGCTCCCATATCGGGTGAAGATCCAGCGAGGGCATCCTGGCCCTCTTGGTGAACGTCGAGTTCGATTTCTGGCACACGTTTCGAACGACACGTTTTAGCTGGTCCCGAAGCGTCGCGGGCAGCTCCACTCGGGATTTCTTAACGTCGAGACTCCAAAGTTCGTCAGAGTCATTGTCAAAATCAACTTGTACCCGAGCCAGCTTGTTTGCTTCTGATGTCTTGATCAGCCTTTGCCATCCACCGTGGAGGATCAGCCGTCCCGCACGATAGACGTACAGGCCTTGACCCGAGTGGTAATCGCCATTCTTCGATATCGAGTTCAAGTGGCTATGACTTAGCTTTGAGGGGTGAGGTAGGAGGTAGCTTCTCACCCTGATTCGGTGGTTACTTACTCGAAGTTGTTCGTCGGAAAGAAGCGTGGAAGCAGGGGCCTCTTGGGGTGGGCGGACACCGAAGGGATCCATTGGAGAAACGGCATTATCATTTACGGACATCTTTACACGCTTCACTTCGTCGCCAGATACAAAACGATGAAACGTCAAACCAAGATGCTCTTTAACCTCTACTATGCGCTTCTCAAAAAACGTCTGAGCATTGACGGATGTCGAATCCATGACCCGATCCAAATCATCCCAAACTACAGCAGTACCAGCCTCAAACAGGTAGTCGATTTCTTCCAGAATCTGTTTGCAATGGTCCTCTGGTAAAACCTCCACCGCCCAGATGTTTTCCTTCTCGACCAGCGACAGATTCCATCTTAGGCCATACCACTCAGTCCCAGGATGATTACGCGATATGACTGACAGGTTTTTGCATTGAGAAAAAGACGCCGTTTTAAGACCGAGCCCAAATCGACCCAAGTCTGTCTTGGATCGAGTGGCCTTCGAACTCAGGCCACCTAACCGCATAGCATCTGCCAGCTCCCCAGGCGACATCCCTTTCCCATCATCCTTAATCGCAAGCCTCGGAGAACCGTTGCCCCAATCAGCGAAGATGTCTATTTGTGAGGCTCCAGCGGAAATCGAGTTGTCGATTACATCTGCTACTGCTGAATCCAGCGAATATCCAATGCTTCGCAAACTATCCAGAAAAGGCCCAGCCTCCGGGGCTAAGGGTATACGATCCATATATCCGCCTTCCAAGTTGGGCGCTTAAAAACACTTTTGTTCGCACTGAAGAAACGCCCGATTTGCTTATCACCCTACCTAACTGTCAGGACCTCAGCAAATCATAGACAACACCCGCAATTTTTCTCGCCAGCAAGGGCGGCACAGCGTTACCGACTTGAACATATTGCTCAGTCCGGTTCCCCTCAAAGTAATAATTGTCTGGAAATGTCTGGATTCTTGCAGCTTCTCGTACTGTGAGGCTTCGACACTGCGAAGGGTCATAATGGATGAAGTAGTGACCATCCTTTGCTATGTGACTGGTTACGGTGCTGGGGGTGCGCGTTCGAGCCTGGACCTTGAACCGGTCTACAAAATGCCCCGACTTCCAGTTCCTGTGGGCCGGAACGAGCGATTCCGGAAAATCCTTTGCTGTTGGTGAAGCACCTGAATTCAGCATCGCGAATGAGCTGGCAAACAGATAACGAAAAATATCTGCCGGCATATGACTACGTGCATTGTGGTTAAGACATCCGTGCAGGCGTGGATCTGAAAACCAATTTGCTAACGGATTGCTTTCGATAAGCCCTGTATCCTTACTTGTAGAGCTTACGAAATTTCCGCCTTGAGAAAGCTCCGAGGACGCAGCTCCATTCAATGGAAACCCTTCGGGTAAGTCATACCCTTTTGCCAGCAACTCACGGCGGACTGCTTCAGCTGCCTGTCGCAGGTTCTCACGCCAGGCGTCGAACGTATTGGCCACTTTCGTAAGGCCGCTCCGCAGCTGCGGAAGGTCTCCAATGGCATCTTGAGTTGTGAGACCTGGCCCAACCTCCGGCAGCACTACAGACGGCGACTGCCTCTTCAGAACATCTCTGCGAACACCCAGAAGAATTACTCGATGCCGGGTTTGAGGCACCCCATATTCCTCGGCCCTTATGAGATAGTCAGCGCTTGAGGAGTACGAACGGTCACCAAGAGCGTCTGCCTCAGGAAGGGGCGCGACAAGAGAAAAGATCTCATACTCAGAACCTTGTAAGTCGCCAACGACTTTCCCGGGATTTTTCAAATCCTTGAGTATGGCATCGAAGATCAGCTTTCCGTGGATTTTTGCACTGAGGATGCCGCGAACGTTTTCCATAACAAAAACTTCCGGCTGCACCTCATCCAGGATCTCAAGATACTCCTTGTACAGAAAATGTCTTCCGTCAGTCTCAGGGGTATAGCCATCTATACCCTTGTTGCGGGCTCTCCCTACAACACTGTATGCCTGACAGGGAGGGCCGCCAATAACGACCTTCGCCCCATCATGGTCACGAGTGGCCCTTTTTACTCTGCGTACGATTTCTTTGTGATGTTTTTCGTCACCCAGCGTCCTGGGACCACCCAAAGTCTCAGCTTCTGCCGCCTCGCTTTCAGCCTTGAATTGGCTGAACAGTTCCTGTCTAAGCTCCGGATTCCCAGACCTCACGTAGTCATAGTATTCCTCGGGAGCCCGATCGAACTGGCGAAAAAAAGCTCGAAGCGTTAGCGTTTTATGCGCACTGGCGTCTCGCTCAACCGAGGCTGCGAGCTTGAAGGGTCGATGCCCGGAATCAGCAAACGATGAGAATCCTTCTCCAAGCCCGCCCGGCCCAGCAAAAAGGTCAACTATCAATATGTTAGAACTCATTTCGACCCAATTTTCCGAAGTAAAGCGGTTAGGATACCACCACCGCCCAACAAAACCAGGGGTGCTTCATGACTGACATCGTCGACTCAGCTACCCGCTCCAGAATGATGTCGAAAATCAAAGGGAAAAATACGAAACCTGAGATTATGGTGCGGTCCGCTCTACACCAAGAAGGATATCGATTCAGGCTGCATAGAAAGAACCTTCCTGGAAAACCGGATATTGTTCTACCAAAGTATCGAGCAGCCATATTTGTCAACGGCTGCTTTTGGCATGGCCACGGCTGCTCCCTCTTCAAATGGCCAAAGACCCGTGAGGAGTTTTGGAAGGAAAAAATCAATGCGAATATAAACAGAGACCAACGAAACCAAGCGCAACTGGCCGACTTGGGATGGAGGGTATGCATTGTCTGGGAGTGCTCGATCAGAGGAAAATCGAGTCAGACACAGTCTGAGAAGCTGGTGGAACTATTCGAATGGCTGAAAAGCGAAGCTCTTTTCGCAGAAATTTACGAATGAGATCCGGAATCTCGTGCACTCCCACCACAATAAGGCTGTTTCTGACCATGCCCCCTGCTACTGCCCTGAAATCCATTCAACTTCAATGTACTAGGACTCACCGTCCTTTGTAACAATCTTATCCAACCAAGCGTCAGAAAGACCGAGTTTTTCCTTAAGCTTTACAGGATCCTCGCACTCGGCAATAGCCGCAAGCATCACTTCAAAATGGTCCACGCTGAGGAGGTAGCCTCTCGGTCGACCACGTGATAGCACAGCCACAGGGGAGTTTTCAAAATGTCTGGTGGGACTTCGCCGGAACTCGCTGATGCTTATTTCTTGGTCGACTAACGGTTTCACCATCGATTGCTCGTTCGCTGCGGCGGGAATTACGCGGGCACTCACCTCTTTTTGCAAAAAGTGCTTGCAGGGGAGCGCTCATCCTTGAGCGAAGCCGCCCACTGGGCGGTTAACAACATCAACTGACATTGAAATGATGTAGCATTCAAAATCAGAGATGGTTTTTCAAAGCCGCCCACTAGGCGGTCAAAAATAAAAATCGAAACAGAAGTATGTAACCTTCAACGCCCGATTTGATCTTTCCAAACCGCCCACAGGGCGGTAAATGAAGACTGGGTAAATCATATCCCTCAGCCTTGAATTCAAGTATATCGCTACACCGATAAAAGTCCATAACTTTCTGTTTTAATTATTTTTTTCAATCTTTTTAGGTTGCAGATTATGACAAGTAGCCTATCCACCCCCCTCTTTAATCGGGGCGTCAGACTTCTCTTCATGTACAACGACACCTCAGAAGCACGTGATACGGAGCACGGTAACTCTTCAGCTGAGGGATAAAAGCACGGTAAGCGGCTGGTAATCCCATCTTAAGCCAGGCGCTTGCCGACGCAGAAGAACAACGCCATCGACGAGTTGTTGCCCCTTAACTGGAAGCAGACTATACCTGACAAGAAGAGCCAGGCCGAAAAAGCGGATTCGAGGAGGAGGCATGCAGACAACAGTTGAAGCCGATGGTGATGAATTATTAATTGTGATCCCGCCTGAAATTCTGAATCGGGCAGAGCTAGAAATCGGAGCCGAGGTCGAGTTGTCGATCGAAAACGGCGTCATCGTTATCAAACGCTGCGGATAAGAAGTGCCATTTAAAGCCACTCTGCGGGCTGGTTTTTCTTGGGTAACTTGCGACTGTACGAAAATTCGTAACACTTTGCGTACCGATATTGGAACCGCCTGTACCTGACAAGGTGTGATGGGCGGACGCTTACAAAACACGCCATCACACGGCACAAAGATAGTTGGAAAAGGTTACTGAGGAAGGTACGTGGACTCGTATTCCTGGTCGTTATCCTTCGACCTGGTTCGCTCCGTTCTTGGGCTGACCCACTCTTCGTGAATCTTCAAAATCTCCTCAGACAAATTTTCGCCAAGCTCATTCCTCACCTTCGGTGAAGACCTCTTATCATCGGCTAGCTGAATCAGCCAAGCCTCATCCCCAACATCATCTTTTACGACCTCCAGGCCACTGGGAATATCCATATCGTTTGTCAGTAAAGGCTCACCAGCCCTCCCCTGCCTACACCCAAACAGCAGCTCCAGTATATAGAGGACGAGCTGAATTAGCTGGTCACGGATCATCTCTTCGTATCTTTCCTTTCCTGTTTTCAGTAATTGCTCGAAGCCAAACCCGGCATAATACCTATCTCCGTGGCGGTAGAGACGAACCGGCAGTTTCGTGCGCTCGATAACATAGGCCTGCCGTTTATTCAAAACCTGAAAAGCATCCACACGAACCAACGTTTCAGGCCTCGGAGCAAGGCCAAGGGAAAGATTGTGCTTGTGAGGATCGTAGCTGATACCTTCTCTTTTAATGAGGTTCTGCCAAGTCAGTCTTGCAGCCTTAACTTTTGAGCCCGCAATCCAGACTCCTGAGCCTTCAACGCTATAGCTTATGCCCTCGGGCTCATCATTTCTGTTGGTTCGGATTTTAATACTGATACCAGACGCTTTCGTCGCCTGGGCAAACTCCGTCATATTGCGTGGCTTATTCTTTTCCAAGATTTTTGCCATGCGCCCCCTGATTACAGACGCCCAATCGCTTCTCCGCCCCGAATTCTCAGCCTCGTTTACTTTTTCGCGAGATCCTCCCCAGTGTTTGAAGTCGCTTTTATTCCAGTCGACTCCCCAAGTTTCATGAGGATTTGGAACGACCTTTAGCCCAAGCTTACGTTCAAGCACTCTCATCGCTTGCATGCCCTTCTCATAATCATTCGAGTCGTCAACCAGCGGCCCTCCCGGTTTGAGTTGGACCCGGCAAGTCAGGATATGCAGATGCTCACATTTAGAATCAGCGTGTTTGAAGCCGCAAAACTTTGTTGTCTCGTCATATCCCATGACAGACAGATATTCCCGCATGGCTCGACCCCATTCATCAGATGTCAGACTCTCCCCTTCCGCAAGGCTGATGACGTAGTGGCCAAAAAGCTTTTCTCCTTTCCCGCAATGCATGCCCGCAACAGCCTCAAATTCGTTTTGAAGGTCCGAGAAATCCACGCCTACAATCCCTTCCGACGAACCACATTTCTCCACATTGCCGCTCACACCTGAAGGAACGGTAGAGGTATCACCCCGCACAGGCTCATGTTGTTCTGGCAGGTCCGATTCAATAAACTTCAGCTCGGATGTCATGGTTCCTTGGACAAAAACCAGACCGTTTATTTTATGTTCGTGCCCTTTGCCACCAGCAGCATAATTGAGTCTATTGAATGCATCGTGAGAGAACTCTTTCTTCTTATGTATCATCGATTCAGTCTTCGAACTTCTCGGTCTGCGAGAAGAGAGTTTAAATCAAGATAAAAGTTCTGAATTATCATCTTCGCATGTGATATTTCATCAACCCAGGACCGCTCAATACAACAGCCTGAATTTATTTTTTTCGCTATTTGATTAACATTATTTCCAAGCTGGCCTAGCATGAAGAGATCGCATGGATTCAGGTAAATTGTCACGCCCGCACCTTTGCTCATGAAAGTCCGCACAATGAACGGTGCAACTTGCTTATAGCCTGAAAGACTTGCCTGATCTCTTATCTCTGCCGCTTCAGAGGGGGTAAGACGGAGTTTTATTGTTACTGACTTGAGGTTGACGGGATCTTTTGGCGGACGGCCAACGGTTGTATTTGAAGTGTCATCAGTCTCATTATTTTTCTTTTTACCACTTTCCATATTTCACCTTTATTTATTATTTTTATTATTGAAAAGCGCAGAACCCTATAGGGTTTGAGCACCCAGAGTTTTGAGGGGTCGGAAAACCTAATCAAGGTTTTCCGGGCCCACAAAACATAGCTGGCCCGCAATATTTGCCCTCTATTTATATAATATATCAGCACAAAAATGATATCTATTTATTGACCAACCTTACGGTTGAAATAACCAAATACAAAATCATTTAAATCTAAAATACTGTGAATACTTTTTTTGGATATCAGTTTTGGACACCCTGTAAGCCCAATAGTCTTTACCTTCAATGCGTGCTCGGCTCGCACTTTTCTCCACGCAAAACCCGAGTTCCTCTTGAAGAAGCTTTTTGGCAAGCGTCACTGATGACTTCGGCGGCTCATCGAATTGAGGAAAAGCGACTTTGAAGGCTTCCATACAATTAAATTTACAGTCGGGAAACTCCAGAGAGTCACCGTCAAGCCAAGACCTGAAGTCATCAGCATCTGTTGGCAGGAATCCAATTTTTGTAGCAGACTGACCGCTTGGGAGCGGTGTGAAGGTCACATGCAGAGGGTCAAATCTCAAGAACTGGCAAAGCTTTTCAAGAATCCGAACCTTCAGCCTGAACCCGAGGGGTTCAGAATCAAGATCTTCGGTAAATAAGCTGCCGAATACTTTTATCCGACGACGCAACTTTCCATTGCAGTCGTCAAGCACCAATTGAACGGAAAGTGCCTCGCCGAACACCTGCCGAAGTTCGAATGACCGCACCTCAAACCGAGATTCATCAGAGAGCACCATACGCCCTTGAGTAAGCTTGTCGGCTTCATACGAACGAATTCTTCGTGCAGTAACCACCTTTTCAGCATTACGCTCATCTACAATGAGCTGCGATTCCGCATCTTCCTCATTCAAAGCAGCTTTCCTGCCGCCGACGTGAACAACTCGGTAACCAAGAGACTCGGCCATGATCAAGATATTATTCCGGTAATTCAGCCTCAAAGACTGCTCCTGGAACTTTCGCTGCAAAAGGCCCTGAACCCCGGGCAACTCCCGAATCTCATCTATTGACTTGAATCTGAATGCTTCACACGCAGGCATCCAGGCACACTCTTCGTACAAAAGCTGTTCCTCACTTCGAAATACGGTCTTCAATTTGGCAGGCATTGATAGGTGGACATCTGGCACAGCCCTGAAACGCCTGAAACATTGAAGCAGCTCATTAGGAGGCATGGCCCCCGAAGCTATTACAAAGACGGCCTCAAAATGCTTTGTAGTCAGGCTGGCAGCAGTGCTCAAAACCGGTGAGATCGTAACCAGCTGGTGTTTTTCGAGAATGGAGTCAAGTTTGCCCAGTTCGCCAGAATCATTGAATTCAGAAAATTTTCTCGCATCCAGCAGCAAACCCTCGTCCCTACAACACTTTGAAAGGCTCTCATGAAGTGCCTGGAGCTTGTCATTCGTAGGTTCTTTATGAGCGATATCCGAGATTACAGCGATATTTTTGTTGTCCTTCAGCATCCGCTTTATTCGGCCTACGATAATTTCCCGGGAGTCGTAAACGAACAGATTGCCGACATGCAGAGAAGTCTTGGGTTGAAACAGAGAGACCTTCCTTCCGGTAATCCTCGATATGTGCGATACAGTTGCGTCTGAGAGCAGGGCGTCAACGAAAAGGACTGTCCCCTGCCTCTCATCAAGGATTGTTCGGACCAGTCGCTCCTCTGCCGCGTGTACATTGGCACGATCAATAAACGAACCTCTGCCAATAGCCGCCCCAGCATGATGTGATCGAATAAGCTCGTATTCGTCAAAGACGATCGCTTGTGTGCTGTCTCTCACCGCATGGAACCTGCGACTCAGGAAAAGAGAGTTGGTCACAGTCATTAGCCCGCCATCCGTTTTTTCACGGGCATTCCACCAGTTTTGATAGTGCTCAGCTTTGCACAGGTAAGGGTAGAGATGAGACTGCCTCGGAACGGCCAGAACCGGCAAAGCGTTGCGCCCTTTCAACTCCTCGAAAAGAGGCAGCACGATCCTGCTAGTTTTCCCCCACCCCATAGGTGCAGCTATAACGTAAACCCCTGGGACTCGGCTCAACATTTCCTGAAAAATTACTGGGTCGGTAATCACGCTCTCAATAGCGGGGTTAAGCCGATCCACACTAATCAGAAGCGTTACATTGCGTTTCTTTTGGCTCCATGCGTTTTCAAATCGAGATAAAAAAACGTCTTTAACCTCAACACTCAGCGCCGGTGACACCCGACTCAACGCATGACAGAGCTTTGATCTGGCTTTTTCATACCCAATCGTTGAAGGCATCCGATCAAGCAGGTGATCAGAATAGTCGCCAAAAGCCTGTTTAAGGGCTTCTCGGGAGTCAGCATACCTAAGCCTAAGAGAGTAATAAGCCCCACTTGCCCTTCTTGGACTTCTTATTTTTCCATCAACCAGAAGGCTGGCACGAAGGTCTGCGGCAAGCCGGATATCAGCGAATACATGAGCTGGGTCAGTAATCAGCAACAGTCTCGACTTTGGGCAATCCAACCTGAATGCCCTTGCCTCACCCTCAAATTCGGCTTCAGAAACAATAGAAAGTTGATTTTGGTAGGCCCCCTCTTCCGGATGAAATCTTGAGAGGACAAGTTTGAATTTTGATTTTTTCAATGTTTTGGCAAATTTTGCACGATCTTAAATTCGTAGCCAAAACCAATCAATACTAAAAAACTTATAGTCTTACGCTTTTCTGGGATGGCATTTTCCGCGCAGCGGGCAAAGAGTGTAAAAATCTGTGTGTTTCTATATGAAAGCGAAACCGTTTTTACACCCCTCGAAGTCCCGAAAGCACCGCCTCGATTCTTTGGAGGACATTCTGGAGCACTTTGCCACTTTCCCGGTATGGCGGCGAAAACGTAGGCACCTCAATCCAGTAGTCCTCCTCTCCTGGACACACATAGCCCTCGTAGTCGTCCACAAGCATCGTAATACGGTTTTCGTCTGACTCTTCGACATCACGAATTGACTTACACCCTCCTTGCCAGGGCACTCTCCGACAATTCAGAAACCAAAGTGGGATTTCGCCATCATTGCTGAGATTTGAGAGAAATTCGTCGATAACGTTAATGGGGAGCGTGCTGTAAACCACGATCTCGACATCCAATGAGCTTAGTTTTTCCAGAAAACCACGCAACCCAGGCCGAGGGAGTTGACTCATTCCGTTGGAAATCAGAGTACCTTCAATGTCTAGGGCGATAACAAACTGTTTAGAACCAACCTCTGACTTGATAACCGCCACTCTTTCCAAGTTCACAGATTTCTCAAAGACAGCCTCGTAATCCGAGTCTTCATGGATTTCCCGGCCTTGATTCGTGACGCGGAATGACACCGCTGGACCGGACCTTTTGTCCTTGAGATCAGTGACCTCAACATATTCACCCCTTGCTTTAGCGAGGGAATCCATAGCGCGCAGGCCCGCCAGGTACGCCCCCCATTCCGCAAAGTTGATATCCACTAACCGAAGGGAGCCGAATTCCGGCAATTGAAGACCATTCTTTCCAACTCTTTCCATGAGACTGCCTACAGATTACATTTTGTTACAAAAATTGCTGTTTTTCCGAAGAAATATAGAAAAATCAATATTCGGAAATTTTTCGCTTTTATTTCAGATGCATAGGAAAACACCTGTATTTAAATTTTCTGATATCCGTAAACCAAAAAGGATTGACAAACGATAAATTTACCAAGATAATGAGGTTTTGAAGACTATATCCCGTTGACGGACGCGGGATCAAGCTTATACTTCTCGTCAATTCACCTGATGACGAGGAGCACCCATGTCCAAAAACCCCCCATCCCTTTTTGCAGGTTACGACCTGTCCAATATCGACTATTCCCGAAAGTATTTCAGAATTGAGTTTACACATCCGAACCCGCCACCCGGTGAGTCGAAAAGACAAAAGGCCGCGACCAACATCCCAAACGACGGCTCCGTCGCAAACCTTGAGCAGGTGATCTCAATCCGGAACGTGGTGTTCAGGAGTCTATCCAATGGCACGTTTACCCATGAACTCTATTGTTCGCTTTTGCCTGATTCCGCGTATGCGAAAAAGTCAGTGCAGCAAGCTCAATCAAAAAACATCCCCTATTTCCAGCTGGTAAACGGCTATAAGAAGACCAAGCTTCCGCGAACCGACCAGGGACGAATGAGTCCGAAAACACTGCACGAGTATATTGCAACGCTCAGAGGTCGCCGCTGCTCATCACTCCACGATCTTTCATCTCAGGACATAACAGAGAAAGCGATACGTGACTTACAGCGGTCTTGGGAATCAAGAAGAGCGGATGGAAGCATGCGGTCAACGAAAACCATCAGAAATCTTATTTCAGTAGTAACACAGCTTCTTCAGTGGGCTTCCCGGGAAGGGTATATCGAAGGACAGCCATGGCTGGCGTTCGAGCGGCAAGTTGTCGAGGCGGAGCGTCAGGAAGTTTTCAGCCATGAAGCAATGATCGAGCTTTACAAAGACATGTACCTGAACGAATGCCCTGATGGGGCCAATCTGTTCGCGATTCTGTGTTTGACTGGGTGTCGTGTGTCGGAGGCTATCGCAATTTGTACGAGCGACGACCTGTACAGGCAGTACCGGTGCATGAGCGACGTTCGGACCAGGCAAAGCGACGTGAACTTTTCAGACCGTGAAGATCCCCGGCTAAAAATAAGGCGGGGATTGGTGACCGAAAAAGTCGATCTGACTCTGGAAGAGAAGGAGGTGTTACGCAAGAAAGGTCGAACGAAAATTCCTAAAACCAGGTCCAAAATCTACTGGAAACGCACAAAAACGATGGATACAAGGGACCTGGAATTATCCCCTATTGCCGTAGAAATTCTGCGAGAACAGATCCGGCGAACCGACGGAGACCCCTTACAAACATTGATGGTTAAAAGTAGAGCCGGCGATCGTTTAGATTACGTCAGGCCACTCTTTCTGAACCGTATCCGAGGCAAGAGGGAAATCTGGCTGGGTTCTGACTCTGTTCGGAAAATGTATCACCGATCCAAGCAAAGGCTCGGCTTCGGGACTATCCGACCCGACCTTCCCCCCCTTAAAAACACCAGAAACACAAAAGCAAGCTCCATGGCCTGCCAGGGAGATAGTGCCATCAAAATTCGGGAACAACTTGGCCACGGTCGCGATACCGAGACTATTGAGCGCCATTACATAAACTATTACCCGGAGCTTAAAGACCTGAATGTTGAAAAGACATTCGAGCAAGCAAGAGCCGAACTTAAGCTACTCCTGAACGAAGGGAGTGAAATCGATGAATGAGCATTACGAAAAAGTAGTTTGCCAGTTCGAAATTGACCAAGAGGCAGCCGCGGCATTGGCGCTTTTCCTTAAGCGACTAGCCTTTGAAGACTGGCATGAAAAGACCGACCCATCACAAAGCTTGGAGGACCGGATCGACCAAGCCTATTGGATGCGGAAGGGTTGCGAGGCTGTCGAGCGCGGCCTCTGGAAAGAGGGCTTTCAGCCCAGATAGAGTTCAGCGGGTGTAGCACACTGATGTGCTTTGGGGGCTTTCTCAGTTACGTCTGCATCTGCCTTTGTAAAGCGCAACCCGTCGTGAGATGGGAGCGATCAGGAGGGTTTCACTTCTTTAAATTACGTCTCAGGTATTTCTGTAATCGAAAGCATTCATAGCAGCCGCTGAGGAGTCGGTCTCATGAAATCGCAAGTATCCGAACGATTAATGAGCAACGTGTACAAAGAATACCAAGCTTCTTATTTTTACACGGGCAAAACCCCTTCAAATCGTGAAATTGAGGATCTTTGCAAGAAATATGGGCTAGTCACGCCCAGCGGAACTCCATATACATTCAAAAACTTCTCAAAGAGGTTGCATGCACTGAACCTGAAATCGGTGCGACTGTTTCGCAGCAACTATGTCGTTGAAAACTTCGAGTTGTACGTGAGTTCGGGTCAAACAAGAGCTGCCGCAGTGTCTCAAATTGCGGAGGAACTCAAGATTACTAGAGAAAGCGTCAATGCTCGCCTGAGAACCGTAGGCAAACAAACGCGCTGCCACAACAAGACGAAGGCAATTTGGGAGCCACTCCTTGACGACTACAAGCAGGGCTTTTCCGCCCAGGAATTAGCGAAAAAACACTCTATACCAGTAACGAAGCTCAAAGGACTTTTTACTTTCCACCACATTGAAGCTCCTCCTGAATTTGGCCAAAAGCTGCACCTCTACTACCGGGATCTTACCGAATGGAACATGATCAACGCTCATTTATATGGGTTAATATGGGCGGACGGCTCTGCATCGAGCGTGGGCCAAATTACAGTCGCCCTCTCGGATAAAGATCGCAATTACCTGCGAGCTGTCTCAGATAGTCTGACCATGGACTCCAAGGGTCCTAGCCTAGTAAGAGTTGGCCATTCCACAGGCCGTCATGGCGGCCCGGTGTCGAGCATCAGCATTGCGCGTAAATCCTTTTATAGCCATCTCGTACGCCTTGGGCTACCAAAAAATAAACATAGAATTGGCCATGGCTTTCCCGAAAGAGTGAGGCCCGACGATCCGTTGTTCTGGCACTTTCTGCGAGGCTTTTTTGAGGGAGACGGAGGGTTTACGCACAACCTGATTCAGGCTTCCGCCACGTTTTCAGTCAATGCGGAATGTCGCGATCAATTGCTCGCGTCCCTTGATTTTTACGACTTTAAACCCTCTTGGGTGAAGGATAAATCAATTTTTTCTGTAAGGATTTCCGGGAATGCGCCTACATTTCTTTTTGCAAGTTATCTCTATCAAGATGCTTGCGCCAGTCCCGTGATGTATCGAAAGCTCTCGACTATAAAGCGATTTTGGGCCCAAAGCCGGTATTCGGCTGCCTACCCAGACCTTTTTAGTGATTTAATCGAATCACGATATTCTACATCGGCTCTCGAAAGGGTTCGTCACACACTTCGAGCAGACTTCAGAAGTCCACGGAAAGCTGGCAACGGCCGAACAAATTGGCTACTCAACCTTTATAAAAGGGCTTGTCGTTCACTGTCGCCATCGAAACAATGAGTCGCGTCATATGAGACTGATATGCATCTCTGATACGCACAGCTTGCACGAGCAAATGCCGGAGATTCCCGACGGTGATGTGTTGATTCATGCTGGAGACTGCACAGGCACTGGCTCTTTAGCTGCCCTAAGCCATTTCACTGAGTGGTTCGGGACCCTGCCGCATCAACATAAGATTCTGATCGCCGGCAATCACGATTACTGCTTTGAAATATACCCAAAGCCATCGCGCGAAATGTGCACGGAGCATGGCGTAACCTACCTTCGCGGAGAAGCAACGCGCATCGGCAACCTAAATTTCTATGGGTTTCCATGGCAGCCCATCTACCGGTGGATGGCTTTCAACGCCCGAGAGGGCGAATTGAGAGGTCGCCTACAACGTGTGCCTGACGACACAAACGTGCTCATCAGTCATGGGCCTGCATTTAACGTCTTTGATTATGTTCCTTCGGAGCGGGCCCATGTAGGTTGCCATGCCCTCGCCAACCGCATTCAGGAATTGAACGAACTCAAAGCACACATTTGCGGCCATATTCACGAGTCGTATGGCTTTGCCGTAAGAGAGTCTGACGGAGTTAAGTTCGCTAATGCGAGTACCTGCACCGAACGGTATAGCCCCTCCAACCTGCCAATCGTCATCGACTTGTGAATCATGCTGATGTGCTCGCTGCAAGCCAAGTTCGCATTGCGGACCGCAAACCCGGAGTTGGGGGATTCTTCCCAGTTCCTACGACTACTCATAGCCTGTGATTGGAGCATGAATTTGTTATACTTTGAGCAGTAATTCACACGATAGGGGGTTACATTGGTAGGTCCAAAGGTTTACTAACACAGTGGAGAATCGCTACATGGTTGGTCCAAGGGTCATATAATTGCCGCCAGAACGCCATGGCGTAACCAGAATCGAGCGGCCACCCTGGCGGCGTCGACACTATTAATCGGTTGTCATCCTCAAATCCCACATCATCTCGGGCAGCTCTCGTTATAGGGGCGGTTTAATCCCTCTGAGCAAGTTACTTTAAGTGATTGAGCCTCCAAGCCCATAGCAGGTCTAAAGTGGGAAAATCAGCGAAGCCCCACTTCCCCAGCTCTCTTCAGCGCAATCACATTGCGACATTTGCCGACCTATCGTGTCATAAGGAGAGACAGTGTCTCCGGTCATTTCCGAATCTGACATCAAGTACCAAAACTCCGACTCAGCGGGTCATGCATCCAAGCAGTCTATCTCGCTAGTTCAAGGACCGAGTAGCAGCGAACACTAAAGGTGGCACCAGTGGGGAGGTAGGCTAAGTTTCTGCTAAGCTGCCAATGTGATACACGAAAAACTAAGGCTCTCAAAAGCATATGAAGCCGAATCAGTCTGAGGAGAAACTTTGAACGTTACAATTTTCGATAAGGCTCATGACAGTGTAATCGATAGCGTCGTCGCAACGGGGAAAATAACATACCAATATGCCATCGATAACCTATTTCCGTTAATTGATCGCTTTTCTGGGCAACGAAAAATCCAGGACAAGAAATTTTATGCGCGTTTAGAGCGCGATATCTTGGATCATTGCCTGATGCCTCCAATAACTATTGCTTTTGTTGAGCCAGAATTTTCAGAAGACAGCATAAAAAAGATTTCCGATTACATATCAGACAACATTGAATCTGGCTACATTCTGGATGGAATCCAACGTCTTAATACCTTAAAAAGGGCGAGTGCAGACGAGCGGTTCGATGGCAATCACCCACTCTATATAAACGTAATCATCGCCCCATCAGAGGATAGACTCCTTTACCGAATGATCACTTTGAACAATGGCCAGAGGCCGATGACACCTAGGCATCAAATCGAAATATTGACCCAAGAGTTATTTGATTTTTCCGATTTGTCAATAAAGGTTCAGACGGAAAAAGAGCGAGCTAAAAATGTGATCAAAGGGTCCTTTGATCTCGGCGACCTATCCAAAGCCTACCTTGCTTTCCTAACCGGATCAGTGAACAACGACAATAATAAGATAATCGGTGAAAAAATGGACCAGATCATAGTCGGCAGGATCATGGATCGTCAGCCCAAAAATGAGGGAATAGATTTCAAAAACGTGATAAAGGAAGTAGACCGGTTTAGCTCAGCCCCCAACGCCCATAAGTGGTTTAAAGTTGGAAACAACCTAATAGGCTTTTCCGTAGGGATAAAAAAGTCCTACCCTACAATAAAAGAAATAACGGAGGCTGAATTCTCCGATTCAATAGATTTATTCGAGTCCGCATTTAAATACATAAACCCTTCGAAAGTAAATCTGGGAAAATATAGGAGAGAGCTATCTCAGGTATTTATTGAAAAATACCAAAAATTTTCAAAACTTGATGAGATGGAGCTGGCAGAACAATTTATGGAGATTACTTCCTGATGGCAAGTTATCTGACATTCAGCTACTCAGATAACTTGCCCCAAAGCATCAAAAAAAATTTGCCGCAAGCACTGACGGTTTCAGGAGAAAATGATCCCGAACTGTTGCTTATAATTCGCATATTATCTGGAAATTTAGAGCTGACGCATAACTATTCCAACAAATCCGTAAAACACAGAAAGAATTACTTCTATAACGACCTAACGAGCTTCCGAAACTGGAAAACTGACTTTCCTAAATTTTTTTCTGAAGAAACAAATTCAGATGATCTTGCTGATTTCATCTTTAACACAAAGTTTACCAATCGTTCTTTTTACAAGATCATTCTTGCAGAGATATCCCATTTCATAATACACGAAAGAAAATCAGCTCATACTTCAGCATTCATTTTTATATATCGAATTTTAGAAAAAATATCATATGCGTTTCCAATGATATATGCCTCTAAAAGCAGTGATTTTTTAAAATCATTCAAAGAGTTAAAAGAGTTGATGACCGGAAGCGATGAAAAGAAAGAGCTTGGTTTCTTCAAAAAATTTGTAGAAACAATTCATCACGGCGACCCTATTGCCGATACATCAATAGATATAAGTATTGAGGCCGATAATTCTAACGTTCAAAAACAGATGTTCAAAGCCATGAAAGACGTTACAAACGCCTCAGCGATTCACGAGGACACTACAGAACACGGGTTACTGTGCATTAAATACTGCGAAATGGGAAGCTTTATAATAAATATTCGGAATCGGTTCTTTCACAATCTGAACGGTGGCTCGAAAAATATTGAGAGCAACAGGATTGTTGACTCAGACGAATTCTTCAGATTTATAAATCCCATGGCAATGCATTGGTTATCGATGATTATTTTCAAAGTGACCCATTACAGTCTATCTAATTTTCAAGATCAAAGACGAAATTCAAGGGCGTAAACTTTAAAAGCTTTTATTAAACGAGGATTTCTCCTGACATCGTTAACAAATAGTAGCTTCAAAGCATAACCTCGCGGGTCTCAGAACTCAGAAGGGACACGATGTCTATTTCTGACTGAGAGTCAGATAATCGTGCGGATTTTGCCGCCTCCTGTGACTGTAGGAGGATTCTCTTGTTTCGGCCTCTGTGACGCCATCAGGATTCCAGGATGAGCACGTTTTTCAATGAGCCGTGGCGCAATCAGACCGAATATCCGGATTCAGGGCTTTGCCAGTATCAGTTATTTCGGTACTTTGTCGTACTATCAAGCGCTGGATTGGAAAGCCTCGCCGAATTTGTCAAAGATTGCCATAACGCAGCGCCAAGTCGACGAAATCATCATCAAGTGTTTCTGTAAACAGGAAAATCGGCCCCATTCATAACTTTATGGTGCACCAATGCATGCCTCTGAAAGACCCGCATTGAGATCTAGATGCGCGGCTCCCCATTTCGAGTACACGCCTTCGGGGACGCAGGAATCTGCCCCTCTGATGTAAAGCGTTTGCCCCACGCAGAGGTCCTAGCCATTTTTTTGCTTTAAAATCAATATGCTGACCAAGCATGGACGCGGGTTCAATTCCCGCCGTCTCCACCAACCAACCTAAAAGGCCTCGTCACACGACGAGGCCTTTTTTATATGGCGTCTCGTACAAAACCAGTTCGAAGATCAAAACCCCGCCAAAGGACAAACCCCGGGATCATTCCCAGTCTCTGACTGCGGCGAGCCAGCGGGCATGCAGACGTACCGATTTACGATAGCCGTGAAGGTGCCATCATCCAGCATCGTCTGCAGTGCGCGATCAAAATCTTCCACAAACCCGGGGCCAATGGTTGCTTTGGAAAACACAAAGTACGCGGGCTTGTTGGATACGACCAAGGAGCTGGGGATAACCGTTCCGGTCAGCCCCAGTTCCTGAATCTCGTAGAGCCCGGTTAACTGACTCGCCACCACACCATCGACCCGATCCCGGGCCAGCATGAGCCATAACGGCTTCCTGCGGGAGAGGTACTCGATGTTTTTGTCGTAGTCCGGATTCCGGATGAGGGCGCTGTATTCATCGCTGTAGGACACATGAATCTGGGCACCAAGCCTGAAACCCGATTCCAGCAGCTGCCGCAAACCATTCAGCTCGAACCTGGACTCGTCAGATCGCCGAATAAACAGGATATTGGGTGATACCAGACCGACCACTTCCGAGTAATGGGCATACTCCTCTCGCTCCGGAGTCCGGTAGGCGCCGGAGAGCATATCCACGTGCCCGTCACGCAACTCCCTAAGCGCCCTGGCCCATGGCATCTTCTGAAAGGAGAGCCCGCAATCCAGGCGCCCCATGGCCTCACGGACCAGGTCGGCATCAATGCCGACCACCTCACTCTCCTGAACCATGAAATAGGGCGGATCATCGTCCCAGCGCAGGGTGATGTCGCAGTCCCCATAGCTTGGGGCCGAAAAACAGAGAATGAACGCGAGCACCAAAGCAGATCTGCACAGGGCGGGCGTCACAAAACGCGAGTGCAACAACTTTGAGAACGGGAACCCGTTGCTCTTGCCTGGATACATCTTTGATGCCACCAAGGAAGGGAGGTCTAATTAATATAGACTAATTAGTCAGGCACTCAATGCTCTGAGTAGCAACGCCCGGGCTAACTCCCTGTCATCTTGTGTTCATGCACTCGTTGCGCAGTCAAGGTAGTGTCTGAAAAATCTGTTCAATAGGAGACCACGAGCACCACCATGAACCAGCCAGACGATCCGGCCAGCCTGACAGAACTTCTGGAACGCCTTCGCGCAAACACCGAGGGACAGGTTCAGGTGTCTGTGGGCGATGTACTGGCAGCTGTCGGTGAACGTTCCTTCGGGCCGATGGTTCTGATCGCCGGCGTAATCACCGTGGCCCCGCTGATAGGGGATATTCCGGGAGTACCAACGCTGCTTGGCCTGATGGTGCTACTCACCCTGGGGCAACTGATTTTCCAGCGCCACTCGATCTGGATTCCCTCAAAGCTGGCGCGCCGGAACATCGAAAGAGAAAAGCTTGCCAGGGGGCTGGACTGGATGAACAAGCCCGCCCGATTTGTGGATCGATGGACAAAACAAAGGCTGCTCTGGCTGGTTCGCGGGCCGGGGCAATACGTTATCGCCATCATTTGCATGGTTGTAGCGGCTGCCATGCCACTGATGGAAGTGATTCCATTCAGCGCCAACGGTGCCGGAATCGCCCTGATGGCGTTTGGCCTGGCCATCGTGGCGCGGGACGGTCTGCTTGCCCTGGTGGCAATCCTGGCGACCGGCGGCACCGCCTGGTTCATCCTGAATAACCTCCCCTGGTAGGCAGCCCTTCCGGCAGGGATCGCCAGAGACCTGTGCTACTGTTGAGCCTCAGCCACAAGGAATACAAACATGACCATTCTTATCACGGGCGCCAATCGCGGCATCGGCAAGGGCCTGGCCGATGAGTGGAGAGAGGCGGGCGAGCATGTCATTGGCACGGCCCGAAGCGAACCGGGCATGGAGGTACTAGATGTCGCCGACCCCGCCAGCGTGACCGCGCTGGGCGAGCGCCTCGAAAACCAACCGATCTCAACCCTGGTCTGTAACGCCGGCATTCTGCTCGATCGCCATGAACAGCTGGAAGGCGGCTACCCGCCAGAACTCTGGGCGGAGCACTTCCAGGTCAATGTGACCGGCGTATTCCTCACCATACAGGCGCTGCTACCCAATCTCAGACTGGCATTGGCCGGGGGCGGCACCCCGAAAATCGCCATCATATCCAGCAAGCTTGGATCCCAGGCTTCTGCCGGTGGCGGCCGGTACATATACCGTGCCTCGAAAGCGGCGGCGCTCAATCTCGGGCGAAATCTGGCCGTGGACCTGCGTGAGCAGGGCATAGCCGTGGGCATCTACCACCCGGGCTGGGTGGCGACGGACATGGGCGGTAGCGACGCCGAGGTATCGGTTGAACAATCCGTTGATGGCCTCAGGCGGCAGATTGACAGCCTCACCCTCGCCGAGATCGGCTGCTTCAAGGCCTGGGACGGTAAGGACATGGCGTTCTGAAGGCGCACTGGCATGGCAGCCCAAGACACCCTGTGCGGAAGGATTCTGTCACCATTTGAAACAATCCTTCTGAATCCCGATTCACGGTAAAGCTGCTATTATTGCTACATACTCCAGGCTTGCGGGCTGAGCAGCGCCCGCCAGACAGCCTGGTGAAACAACTTCTTGCAAAAGCTCCTGCGTCAGGGGCTTTTGCGTTTGAAAGGACCCGCTTGTATGTCCAGCAAAGCGAAGCAGACCCAGAAACTTCTGCTGTTCCGGCTTTCCGGCGAGCGTCTGTTCGGGATCGGAACCCTGAAGATCCGGGAAATCCTGCCTTTCATGCGGCTGACCAAACTGCCCCACAGCCATCACGCCGTCATCGGCACGGCCACCTTCCGGGGTTCCGCCGTTCCGGTGATCGATATGGCTGCCGCGGTCGGCTATCCGCCGCTGACGCAGGAAGAACGGGAAAAAGCCTCGATTATTGTCACGGATATCCAGCGCCAGGAGATCGGTTTTCTGGTGCGCAGCGTGCAACAGATTATCGAGACTGACTGGAAATCGGTGATGCCGCCACCCAAAGCCCTGGGCAGCAAGGCGTTTATCACGGGTCTGCTGGACGTGGATGGCGATATCATCCAGCTGCTGGATGTGGAATTGCTGTTGGCGAAGGTGTATCCGGAATCACTCGACACCCAGGAGGTGGTTCTCACGGATGTGCAGAGTGAGACGCTCAAGTCCCTGAACATTCTGATGGTCGACGATTCCCAGGTGGCCCGTAAGCAACTCTCGGACGTGCTGGACAGCAAGGACATCCCCTACCAGGTGACGTCCAACGGTGATGACGCCCTGCAGATTCTGCTGCGCGACCATGAACTGGGCCGGCCCACGGACATTCTGGTCAGCGATATCGAGATGCCGGGGCTCGATGGGTACGAGCTGGCGTTCAATGTGCGGGACAATTCAGCGCTGAAGCAACCCTACATCATCCTGCATACGTCACTGAACAGTGAGATGAGCCTGAGCTATGCCAATCAGGTGGGCGCCAACGAAGCGCTGACGAAATTCGATGCCGAGGAGCTGCTTCAGGCCATGCTGCGAGGCGCCGAGCAGGCCCGCTAAAGCCTGAGCTGCTCGATAAATTCGTCCGCGTAAGCGCGCATCTCAGCCAGCCTCTGCTGCCACTCTTCCCGGTGACGATTCAGCATTTCCTCACTCAGGCGCGTGAAGCGTTCGCCGGTTTCGGCCACGGTGCGACTGGCATTGGCGATCGATTCCATGGTGGGATCGTTCAGCTCATCGGCCTGGCGGTCCAGATCCCGGGCAGCCTGTTCCAGAATCACCCGGTCCTCCTCCGGTGTCGGCTCACTGTCTTTCAGGGCGTCTTCCACCGAGCGCTCAAGCTCCCGCATGGCTTCCTGCAACTTCTTGCCGAACGCTTCCATGGCGCCCTCAGCCTCACGGCCGATTTCCTCGGAGTAGGCCTCCAGATCCCGCGCCAGCTGTTCCATCTGCTGCTCAAAGTCATCCGAAGACGATGAGAAACGGGTGCTGAGCTCGTCACCGAGCCGGCTGAGCTCGCCCATGATGCTGCTGAACGGGGAAGGATTAAGGATGGCCTCGCCAGTACGGTCGTAATCCACCAGCCACTGATCCTGGAACCGCACGAGATAGGTGACCAGCTCCAGCCGCTCACCTTCGGTTCCGGCTTCGGCCGGCAGGCGGGTCACGATAGTGGCTTCGCGATCTTCAATAACGACACGGCCGAAGGATGGCACGACGTCGGTCCAGCTGCGCTTGTAACCGTCGAACGCAGCCGATTCCGCCAGGGTGGAGTATTCCATCACGTCACCGGCGTCGTTCTCGGCCATGGCCTGCCAGAAGGCCGCCGCCACTTCCTGGGGTGTCTCGGGGTTGCTACAACCGACGAGCAACGTCAGTGTCGCGATGGCCACCAGGCCGCGAAAAAAGAAACGGATCATTGCAGTGCTACCTCGGGCTCATCATCCATGGACGCATAATACACCCCTCACAGTTTGCAGGTCAGTTCCGCCAGCTCCTCATCAAACACCCGGCGGTTTTCACTGTAATCCACGGGCACGTCCACCACATGAACACCGCCTTCAGCCAGGGCACCTTCCAGGGTCGGCCGCAGGTCCTCTGTGCGGGTCACGCGGTGACCCTTGGCGCCATAGGATTGGGCATAGGTGACAAAATCCGGGTTGCGATAATCCAGGCCGAAATCGCTGTAGCCTTCCTGGCCTTGCTTCCACTTGATCATGCCGTAGGCACTGTCGTTGATAATCAGCACCACCAGGTTGAGGTTCAGTCGAACCGCAGTTTCCAGCTCCTGGCTGTTCATCATGAAGCCACCATCGCCACAGATCGCCATCACTTTCAGATCCGGGTACAGCATGGAGGCCATCATGCCGCTGGGCAAGCCGGCGCCCATGGAGGCCAGGGCGTTGTCGAGCAGTACCGTATTGTTGTCGTAGGCGCGGTAATTGCGGGCAAACCAGAGTTTGTACATGCCGTTGTCGAGCGTAATGATGCCGTCGTCGGGCATTACCTGACGCACATCATGAACAATCCGCTGGGGGATCACCGGGAAACGATCGTCTTCAGCTCGCTCCTGCAGGTGCGCATCCACCGCCTCCTTCACTTCCATCAGGCGGGTGAAATCATGGTTGGCGCACTGGCCACAGTTCTCGGCCATGTATTCC
Source organism: Marinobacter sp. es.042 (assembly GCF_900188315.1). Lineage (NCBI taxonomy): Bacteria > Pseudomonadati > Pseudomonadota > Gammaproteobacteria > Pseudomonadales > Marinobacteraceae > Marinobacter > Marinobacter sp. es.042. The sequence continues at coordinate 3,811,683 of NZ_LT897781.1, read as the reverse complement.
ACGCTGTTGGCGATATCCCCGACAACTTCGTGCTGGGGGAAGTACACCGGGTCTACGTCGGCCGCACTGAAGTTCACATGAATGACCTTCTTGCCGCCGGGGGTCATGAAGAAAGGTGGCTTTTCCACCACATCATGGCCCACGTTGATCACCAGGTCGGCGCGGTCGATTGCACAGTGAACGAAGTCCCCGGCCGACAGTGCAGCGTTGCCCAGGTAGCGCGGGTGTCGCTCATCCACCACGCCCTTGCCCATCTGGGTGGTGAAGAACGGGATGCCGGTAACATTCACAAGGTGCAGCAACGCCTGGGAAACCCGTTTCCGGTTGGCGCCGGCACCGATCATGATCAGCGGATGCCTGGCCTCGCGCAGCATTTCGCACGCCATCTCCAGGCTTTTCGGGCTGGCCGAGGGCCGCCGGGCGTCACTGGGTTTGAAGATATGGGTATCGGATTCGGGCGCCTCATCGGCGATGTCCTCCGGCAGCTCCAGATGCACGGCTCCCGGGCGCTCTTCAGAGGCCAGGCGAAAAGCTTCCCGAACCTTGGCAGGGATGGTGTTGGCATTGCTGATTTGCCGGGTGTACTTGGTGAGCGGACGCATCAGGTCCACCACATCCAGAATCTGGAATAACCCCTGCTTGGAAGACTTGATGGGTTTCTGGCCCGAGATCATCATCATGGGCATACCGCCCAGCTGAGCGTAGGCGGCGGCAGTCACGAAGTTGGTGGCGCCGGGCCCGAGCGTGGAAAGGCAGACTCCCACGCGCCCCGTCAGGCGGCCGTAGGTGGCGGCCATGAAGCCGGCAGCCTGTTCATGGCGGTTGAGGACCAGCTGAATACTGGACGTCCTCAAAGCTTCCAGGAAGGCAAGATTCTCCTCACCGGGCACCGCGAAAATGTATTCAACGCCTTCGTTTTCCAGCGCCCGGATAAACAACTCGGCCCCATTACGGGCCGGGGTCTGTTCGTTGGCCATGGCCTTCCTCTTGATCTGTGGATTCCGGGTGATCGGCAGGTTCCGGGATCAATCGGTTATGGGCGGCTCCGCCTGCAAAGCATCCGCCGGCACGCGATCCAGCCCCCAACTGCGATACACACCCTCTGTTACGCGCCTCAGGGCATCCTCGTTCACTTCCGCAGGTTCCCCCCGCTCCAGGGGATCGTAATGGAAGATGTACAGTCGCGATGTGAACTGTTCGAAAGGCAGCGACGACTCGCCAAAGCGCTCTCCGTTGCCAGAGGTACTGACTTTGACTCCATCGCCCCAGTTCTGACCACTGTCGTTATTGGGATTGAAGAAATAAATCCGCATCTCGCCTTCCGGGTCGAGCGCCGACCGGAGAATGGTAATGGCGTGCCAGCCGATAAACCGGGCGGCACTGTCGGTCACCGCAATACCCGCGGGCTGCGGGTGGATCAGCGGCTGATTGCCGTTGTAGTAGGGGTGATAACTGGCATAGAAATGCCGGATAAAGCCTTCCAGATCATGCAGTTTGCCAGTGGCCACATCCACGTTGATGGCAAATCCGCGCCCGGCAGACCAGCCGTGGAACTCCGGGTTCACCCATTTATGGGGATCGCCCTGGCGGCCGACGCACAACCGGCCCATCTCCACATAAATGCGGTCCAGATGCGGCACTACAACCAGGGAGACAGGATCCAGATCGAGGGTTACCTCGGAAGCGACACCGCCGACACTTCGTGCCGACGACACCGGCTGGCCTTCAAAGTGAATGACGATTTCATTGTCCCGGGCAGCCCAGGCCACCATCTGCAAGAGATAATCCGGATCGTTGTAGGCCCACATCGAGAGAGCACGGGCCGACTGGCAGGTAGGATTGTTGCCCTGCCCCACACCCAAAGGCTGGCCCAACATATTCAACACGCCCTGAATCAGCCAGGCATTGGGTTGCGGTTGATAGCCATAGGCCAGTTCAAGTCGCTCCCGCGCATGGGGGCACAGAGAGAGCCGTGCCTGGCGCCACAGACCCGGCGCAACAGGAGGCTGGTAAAGAATACCCCGCTCCAGCAGCAGCGCCAGGCCATAAATGCCCTGTGCCGTTTCCGGATAGATACCTTCTTTAATCAGGGTGTGGACCAGCTCCCGATAGCACATAAGGCAATCCCGGCCGGTACTGGACAGACCCAGCGCCTCGCTCAACAAGGTGTCCTGGTCCAACAGGATGAAACGTATGAACGAGGCATGGTAAGGCGAGACCAGCCCGGTATCGTGCATGGAACGCGCAAACCCGGTGGCCTCGTTCTGCAGGGCCTGGGCGTCCATGGTTTCCAGCCGCTGTTCGTAGACCACCGTTCCGGGGTCTTCACTGCACGCCCGGGTGGGGCCATAGAGGCTGGAGATCAATCGGTCGGCACCGCGCCCGGCACTGCCCAGATCGGCCTGCGGATCGGCCCGGCAAAGGGCAATCTGGGTAATCATCTTGCGTACGTCCGATACCTGGATCGGTCGCTGTTCAAGGATCCGCCAGATCTCCTCGATCAGACTATCAATGACATGTTCGTAGCCGATGTGGTGGGCCACGTACTGCACAAGGTTCTGGCTGATCAGCGCGAGCTTGCCCTGCTCCCGCTCAGCCTCACCGGTCATGCCAAACAGCAGGCCCAGGTTGATGGCAAGAACCTGGGTCAGATAGTGGTGGGCCTGTTCAGCCGACACCGAAGGGTGCAGATAGCTGCCCCGGGCGACGGCAAGCAGCCGCAATTCGCTGAAGGCCTCAATGACGACGGTATCGGCATTCTGGCTCTGCAGCGAATAGGTTGTCAGCGTGGGAAGGAGAATACCGGGTTCGGCCCAGTCGGTGCCGGCAAAGACGCCCGCCAGTTCAAGGCGCTCCGCGCGCTCCTCGATGATCCGGCAGCCATCCGGCTGCAGCAGGACCCGGCGGGCAATATCCAGCACACGCGGCAGTTTGCCGGCCTTGGTAAAAGACCGGCTTTCTTCCAAAGCCTGAATGGCGTCATCCAGGCGTTGAGCCAGCTTGTCAATGTTCACAGCTGGCGCTGCGCTGCCCGATTGGTGATCGTTCAAACGATAATCCTCAGGGCCTGGGACCAAACCCGGTTGTTGTTAATGCTTCTCCTGATTATACATAGAAATCGAGGTCTTCCTGATGTTTCAGGAGGTCCCGCATGACATAGGGGTCTTCACCGAAGAAATACACCAGCCCCCAGTGGGTACCGAAAGCGGTACGTTTGGTGACCGTTTCTTCAAGCGGCGCAGTCAGCTCGTGAGACTCGAAATACTCGTGATTTTCGGTCTCGTCCGGGATTTCCAGCTTGCTGACAACCCGGCGGCGCGGATACACACCGAAACAACCGGCGTAACCCTTCGCATCCACCACTTCCTTCGGGAAGAAGGCCTTGATTTCCTCTTCCGTGGTCTTCGGGTCAAAGGCCAGGATCATGCCCTGATAGGCGTTGAAGCCGTAGGCACGCTCAAGCAGCTCGAACACCTTGAAGCCCGGCGGGCGGTAGGCCACCTCGCCAAAGTACATGGTCCGGTCGCTGGTCACGAAGTACTCGGGGTGGATAAACCCGAATTCGATATCGAAGGTCTTGATCAGCTTCTCGATTTCGCCGCGAATCTGGTCGCGATACTTCTCCAGGTCCGGTGTTGCGGGCACAAATACCGAATAGCCCAGCGTCACGTACTCGGAAATGTTCAGGAAGGCGATCTTGCCGTTGTGAATCCAGGCCTCGACCGCAAACTCCCAGCCATCCAGGTGCGACTCCATCAAAACCGGGAATTCTTCTTCCGGGATGGTATCGACTTCATCAGGCGTACGGATCACCCGGTGGCCAAGGCAGCCGGCCTTATCAAAGGCCTTGAGGTGAATCGGATCGTTGGGGTCACCATCGAGTTTCAGCAGCGTCTGGTTAACCCGCTTCAGGAACCGGATAACATCACCCTTGTCGTGCGCTTCCTCGAAGATACCCACCCGGATACCACCGAGCTGGGCACGGCGTTTCATCAGGGCCTTGTCACGCAGCAGCATGGCCTGACCGAACAAACGCGGCTTGTCCATCAACACCGAGTTAATGGCGCCCGCCCACTCCACAGTCTCCTCAAACAGCGGGATGGCAACGTCTACGCCCATCTCCTTGAGGGTCTGCGCAATTTCTACCGAACGATCATTCAGGCGCTCGAAATTCCAGGGCACGTAGGGAATGTCATGCTCTTCGCAATAGGCTTCGGCCCAGTCCGGCGCCACGACAACATACCGACGATCGAATTTGTCGGCCGCTTCAACCGCGTTCAGGCTCCAGCCCAGTAACGCAATATACCCTTTCTCAGGATTGTACTTTTGCTCACTCACAGGCTCTCTCTCCTTTCATAAGGGTTGACTTATAACCCTACGCATTAGCTATGAAATCGCAAATTTCGCCCCCATTCGAAACGCAAAAAGCACTGCGACGGCCGGGAGTGAATCCAGCAATCACAGTGCCTTTGGCTTTCTTAGATCGATTGGGAATATCAGCCCAGTTTCAGGGTAGACAGGGTCCTCTCGCGAACTTTGGTAAGCAGTGCTTCGTCTTCTACCAGGGACTGACCATAGGACGGAACAAGCTCTTTCATCCGTTCCTGCCACTCCGGAGTCTTGATCTTCTCCGGGAAACAGCGCTCGATCACGTTGATCATGGCATTGGCTGCGGTGGAGGCTCCGGGAGAAGCACCCAGCAGCGCCGCCAACGTTCCATCTTTTGCCGCCACGATTTCGGTGCCGAACTCAAGCTTGCCACCGCCACCATCGACCTGCTTGATGATCTGAACGCGCTGGCCGGCCATGCGTAGTTGCCAATCCTCTTCCATGGCATCCGGGAAAAAGTTGCGCAGCGATGCCACCCGGTCACTGTGGGACTGGAACACTTCCCCGATCAGGTAGCGTGTCAGGTCCATGTTGCTCTTGCTCACCGAGAGCATTGGCTTCAGGTTGGTGGATTTCACAGAACCCAGCAGATCAAAGATGGAGCCCTGCTTCAGGAAGCGGGTGGTGAAACCGGCGAACGGGCCGAACAGAAGGGCCGGCTCGCCATTAATGATGCGCGTATCCAGATGCGGGACCGACATGGGCGGTGCCCCGATCGGCGCCTTGCCGTAAACCTTGGAGTCATGCTGCTTGACGATGTCGGGCTTGCCACACACCAGCCACTGACCGCTCACCGGGAAGCCACCGTAGCCCCGGGCTTCGTCGATACCGGATTTCTGCAGCAGCGGCAACGCGCCACCGCCGGCGCCGAGAAACACGAAGCCAGTCTCGAGCTTGGTCAGCTCGCCGGTCTTCTGGTTCTTGACGCGGATCTTCCATCGGCCGTTATCCCGCTGGTCGATGTAGTGCACCGGTGAGCTGAGCATCAGCTCGAAATTCGGCTGGGTTTCCAGCCAGCTCACCATGCTGCGGGTGAGCGAGCCGAAATCCACATCGGAACCGTGCTTGATCCGGGTCGCGGCAACCCGCTGCATGGGGTCCCGGTTATTGACGATCAGCGGCATCCATTCCTCGAGATCCTTCGGGGACTCGGTGTATTCCATGTCGCGGAACAGATGATGGGCACTCAGGCGTTCATAACGGCGCTTGAGGAAGGCCACGTCTTTCTCACCCCAGACAAAGCTCTGGTGCGGCGTGGGGTTAATGAAGCTGGAGGGTTCGGGCAGGATGCCCTGCTCCACAAGGTAGGACCAGAGCTGCAGTGACACCTCGAACTGGGCGTTGATCTGCAGGGCCCGATCGATGGTGACATCGCCATCACCGGTCTCGGGCGTGTAGTTAAGCTCACAGTACCCGGCATGCCCGGTACCTGCGTTGTTCCATCCGTCTGTGCTCTCATGGGCAACGTGGTCGAGACGCTCCACCATGACGATGTCCAGGGACGGATCAAGCTGCCTGAGCATCATGCCGAGAGTGGCGCTCATGACGCCACCGCCGACCAGCACTACGTCTGCCTGTCTAACGGCCATTGGTTTTCACCCTAGCTAGTGTTGAGCCTTTTGCCCTCTCACGATCAGCAAGAGAGCCTGTCGGAAGCCGGTCGGGCGCGAGGTAAACGGCGCCGCCGTCTGCTTCCGGTCTGAATGTGCGCGCAATTATCCCGATTTTTGCCGAGAGAATAAATTGCGATTGTCAATCGTTGCGTCTTTCTTCGGCATCTGTTTGATTCAGGGGCCGATACGTGCACTTACGAACAGTGGTTTGCTACGGGTCAAAGGTCTAAAATCCGCCCGCGTGATCTGTCTGGCCGGCTCAGGCCTCCACTTTGACAAACCAGGACGGGATTTCCCCAATGTCTGCCCTTGATGCGTTTCTGATTATTCTCGCGGTTCTGGCGCTGCTAGGCGTCATATTTGAAGAGGTCATCCACATCAACAAGGCCAAGGTAACGCTGTTCTTTGGCACCATGAGCTGGATGCTGCTGTTCCTGTTCAGTGATAACGCTGGTGAAACGTCTGCCATTTCCGACGGTTTGTCCGAGAGCATCGCCGAAATCGCCGGGCTGTGGCTGTTTCTGGTCGCAGCCATGACTTTTGTCGCCTACCTGAACAAGAAGGGTATGATCGAAAATGTGATTTACCTGATCATGCCGAAGCAGGTAAGCGAGCGACGGCTACTGTTCCTGACCGGTCTTTTCTGTTTCATTTTCTCCTCTTTAGCAGACAATATCACCGCCACTTTAGTCTCATGCTCGCTGATTCTGTCTCTGGATCTGGAGCTGAAAAAACGTATCCAGTTCGTCACGCTGGTTGTGTTTGCGGTCAACTCGGGAGGCGTTTCGCTGATCACCGGCGACGTCACTACGTTGATGATTTTCCTCGCGGAAAAGGTTGAAATACTGACCCTGCTGACCCTGGCCATTCCGGCCTCAATCACCGTTTTCATCCTCGCGGTTTTCCTGTCGAGAGGGCTCACAGGGACCGTGACACTGCGCTCCAACAATACCCCTGTGCGACGGGTAGATGCGATCATCAGCGGGCTGTTTTTGTTAACAATCCTGAGCACCATTGCCGGTAATGCCCTGTTCGGGATTCCACCGGTACTGACCTTTCTGTTCGGCCTGTCCATCATGTTCCTGGTGTCTCGGTTCATGAGTGACGACTCCGATCTGGACCCGATTCTCGAGTACATCCGCATCATCGAGTTTGAAACGCTGCTGTTCTTTCTCGGCATCCTCCTGCTGGTGGGCATGCTCAAGGAGATCCATGCGCTGGATTCGCTGGTGGCGATTTACGACATCCTGCCGCCGCTGTACGCCAATTACCTGATGGGCATCTTCTCGGCCGTTATCGATAACGTGCCGCTGACGGCGGCCCTGCTGAAGGCCGGCATCGACATGAGCCCCGGCGAGTGGATGGGCCTGACCTATGCCGTGGGTGTGGGTGGATCGCTCCTGGTGATCGGCTCAGCCGCCGGTATAGTGGCAATGAGCAAGATTCCGGGGCTGACCTTTGCCGCCTATATGCGGTATCTTGCACACCTTCTGGCGGCCTATACCCTGGGCTACGCCGGTGTCTACATGCTCGGGCGTTTCATCAACTGAGGTCTATCTATGCTAATGGCATTTGGCGCAATCATCGCCGGCCTGGTCCTGCTGGTCTGGAGTGCCGATAAATTTGTGGAGGGCGCCGCGGCGACCGCCAAACATCTTGGCATGCCCACCCTGCTGATCGGCATGGTGATTATCGGTTTCGGCACCTCGGCACCGGAACTCGCCGTCTCAGCCATGGCTGCGTCCGATGGCAACCCTGGCCTGGCCCTGGGTAACGGCTATGGCTCCAACATTACCAACATTGCGCTTATTGTCGGCCTGACAGCCATCATCGCGCCCATTGCAGTGCACTCCCAGGTGATCCGCAAGGAGCTGCCACTGCTGATCGTACTCACCCTCATTGCCGGCGCCCAGCTGATCGACGGGCACCTCTCACGCATGGATGGCTGGGTGTTGCTGGCGGTCTTCGCCGCGGTTATGGGCTGGTCAATCTTCCAGGGCCTGAAAGGCAAGGCGGATCCCCTGGCCGGTGATGCCGACGCCGAGATCATTGCGCATCCCATGCCCCTGAAAACCGCCGTGATCTGGCTGGTAATTGGCCTGGTACTCCTGATCGTCAGTTCCCGGATGCTGGTTTGGGGTGCCGTCACGATCGCCCAGAGCCTTGGAGTCAGCGATCTGGTGATCGGTCTCACCATTGTTGCCATCGGCACTTCCCTGCCCGAACTCGCCTCGGCTCTGGCCGCGGTCAAAAAGAACGAACACGACCTGATCCTGGGCAATATTCTGGGGTCGGGCATTTTCAACACCCTCGCCGTGGTGGGTCTCGCGGCTGTTATCGAACCCCTGGCCGTGGACCCGGAAGTGCTCTACCGTGACTGGACGCTGATGCTGGCGCTCACGGTGGGTCTGTTCCTGATGGGCTTTGGCCTTACCGGATGGCGCAAACTGGTGAGCCGTGTGGATGGCGGTATCCTGGTACTGGTGTACGTGGCCTATACCGGCTATCTACTGTCCACGGTGGTGGCTGCCGGTACGGCCTGATCTGCGCGCCGATGTGAGGCCGGTGCTAACCGGCTTCACCGTCTCCCAACAGCTCCGTCAGCCTTGAGCGGACCTCGGTCATCACCTCATCCAGGTCGGCTTTGGTCTTACCGGCCGTATCCAGCGGTTCTCCTACCCTCACATCCACTGGCTGCCCGAGGTTGATCTGCCAGGTACGGGCCGGTAAAACACGGTGGATACCCCGCACGGCCACCGGCACGATCACCGCCTCGGTATCCAACGCCAAATGAAAACAGCCTTTCTTGAATGGCAAAAGCTTACCATCCGGTGACCGGGTCCCTTCGGGCGCGGCCCAGAGCACGATTCCGCTTTCCATCATCGCCCGGGCCTTCTCCAGATCCCTGACCGCGCGTTGCCGATTGGATCGGTCCACTGAGGGGAATTCTGCGGCACGCATGGCCTGCCCCAGCAACGGAATACTGAACAACTCCTTTTTCGCCAGCATGCGGATCGATCCCGGCAACGATACGAAGGTGACCGGAATATCATAGTGGCTGGCATGGGTGCACATGATGATGTATCGGCGCCCGTCGCCGAAATCAGGCACCTGCCCGCGGACCGTCAGGTTGGCGCGAACCAGCCGTAACAATGACGCCGACCACTCGCGACAGTATTGATCAACAATGGGCCGGTTCAACCATCCGAACAGCGCCCTCAGCAAAACCAGCAGTGAAAAGAGCGCTGTCAGGCCGACACTTCCAAGCACAACGCCGGCCCGCCGTAACAAGGTTGCAGACTCTGTCAGCGGGCTCAAGTTCAGTCGGATCATGCCGGGCACCTGTGTTCTGTCTTGGATTGCAGTGTGCGGCGGATTATAGCCACCGCCAAACTGGTTTGATAACGATAAAAAAGTATTGATTAATCCTTGACCACAGCCTATAAGAATAAGGTTATAACCTGATTTTTTAGAATGCAGCCCCACCGTCCGACGACAACCCCAAAAAGGAGACGGATCATGAAACAGGAAACAGCTCTTCATCGAGGCCCGAACGATCCGGGCCTACAGAATCCTTCTCGCCGCAGCATTCTGCTCGGCAGTGCTGGCGCCTTGGCAGCCGTAAGCGTGCTTGGATTCACGCCTCTGGCCAAAGCCGATGAACCGAAATCACTGCCGGATTATGCGGCCTGGAAAGAACGCAACGCACTGATTGTGCACAGCGCCAACACTATGGAGACCGAGCGGGGCGCCATCGGCAACGGTGTCATTACTGCCAGCGATCGACTGTTCGTACGCAACAACCTGCCGGCACCGCCAGCCTCGGTCACCGACAACCCGGATGCCTGGGAGGTGCAGATTGGCGGCGTCAAGAATCCCCGCACTCTTACTGTCGGTGAACTGAAGGCCATGGGCGTCACCACGGTTGCCTCGGTATTGCAATGCTCCGGTAACGGCCGCGCCTTCTTCCCCCATGGAGCAAGTGGCACCCAGTGGTCGGTTGGCGCTGCGGGCTGCGTGATGTGGACCGGTGTACCACTGAAAGATGTGGTTGAGGCCCTCGGAGGGCCAGCCGATGGAACCCGATACATTACCGCGACCGGCGGTGAAGCCCTGCCCGAGGGACTCGATCCCAAAACCATAATGGTTGAGCGCTCGGTACCAACGAGAGCGCTGGACAGCGCTCTGCTTGCTTGGGAAATGAACGATGAGCCGCTTACCCATACCCATGGCGGCCCACTCAGGATGGTGGTACCCGGTTACTACGGCGTCAACAACGTCAAGTATGTCAAGAATCTCGCTTTCACCGAAAACCAGACCGACGCGAAGATTCAGGCCTCAGGCTACCGGGTCCGCGAAGTGGGTGTGAAAGGTGCGCCAGACCAACCTTCCATGTGGGAGATGAACGTAAAATCCTGGGTCACCGCGCCTCTGGAGACCGGTAGCGCCGGGCGCAACATGATTTATGGCGTAGCATTCGGTGGCACCGTGGCACTGGAAAAAGTGGACGTATCGGTGGACGGTGGCAAAACCTGGAAACAGGCCCGGTTCCTTGGCCCCGACCTCGGACCATACGCCTGGCGGCCTTTTGTTCTGGCTACAGATCTTTCGGCAGGCGAACACCGGATTGTAAGCCGCGCCACTGATGTTCAGGGCAACTCCCAGCCAGAAGGCCGGATCGAGAACGAACGGGGCTACGGCCACAATGGTTGGAGCGATCACGGGGTAACGGTCGCTATCGGTTGATAACCTGCGGGGCCCTCTCGGGCGTTGATGGATGGCCCCGCCTCTGGGAACACAAAGAGATGAGAAAAACAGTTGTACTTTGTGGGCTTACCCTGTTCGGACTGTCAACACTGGCCAATGCCAGCGACGCCGAACAGGGAAAGCTGGTTTTCACGCAACAATCTCAGCCTGCCTGCACCATCTGTCATACCTTGGCCGATGCCGGCTCCGCGGGCGCAGTAGGTCCGAATCTGGACGAACTCAAGCCGTCCAGGGAGCAGGTGATCAATGCGGTGACCAGCGGCGTTGGCATAATGCCGGCGTTCAACGAGTCGCTTTCCGAAGAGCAGATTCGTGCGGTGGCTGAGTACGTCGTGTCGGTGACGAGCGGGAACTGACCTGTAAGCACCGGGAAAACAAAAGGGGCCGCTGGGCCCCTTTTTTCATTCTAAGCGTTTTCCTGAAACACCATGGCAACCGAATTCAGGCAGTAGCGCTGCCCGGTTGGCGGCGGGCCGTCAGGAAAGACATGGCCGAGATGGCTGTCGCAACGGGGACAGCGGATTTCGGTGCGGGTCATGCCAAGACTCGTGTCCTCAATGTAGCGGATATGCTCCGGATCAAAGGGCTGGAAGAAACTTGGCCAGCCGGTTCCTGAGTCAAACTTCGAGTCCGAGCTGAACAAAGGCAAATCACAGAGCCGGCAGTGGTAAACACCGGCTTTTTTGTTATCCAGCAAGGTTCCGCAGAACGGATGCTCGGTGCCATGGTCGAGCAGTACGCGCCGCTCTTCCGATGTCAGATCTGCAGCTTTCTCCTCAACCTGTGCTTCGTTTAGTGGTGTCAGGTCATAACCTGCAGCGGAAACTCCCATAGTCTGCCTCCTCAGGCGGTGCTGCCTGCGTCGTTGTCTGTAAATTCCGGCTTCAGGCGATCAGGATAACTGTCTACAAGCTTTTCCATTTTCGGGGCGGCCACGGCCATGATGTATGGCTGGTAGGGATTCCGGGCAGCAAAATTCTGGTGGTACTCTTCTGCCGGGTAAAACGCCTCCAGCGGCTCCAGCGTGGTCACTATCGGATCCGGGTACACCTCGGCCTGATTGAGCTGGTGGATGTAGGCCTCGGCTACCCGCCGCTGTTCGGCAGTTTCATAGAACACAGCCGAGCGGTACTGGGTGCCCCGGTCGTTGCCCTGGCGGTTCAACTGGGTGGGATCGTGAGCAACCGAGAAGAACACCTTCAGCAGTTCGCCAAAACTGACCCTGGCAGGATCATAGTGAACATCCACCACTTCTGCGTGGCCGGTAGTACCTGAGCATACGGCCTCATAATTGGCAGAGCTGGCGTGACCGCCGGCGTAACCGGACTCAACGCTGGTTACGCCATCGATGGCCAGGAAAACGGCTTCCACGCACCAGAAACAGCCGCCAGCCAGCACGACACGCTGTTCGCCCTCGGCCGCCGGCAGGTCCTGTTCAGGGTCGGGAAAACGGCTACGGGGTACGTTGAGACCCGGGATACTGCAGGATGTCGTCATGGTAACCTCTGCGTTCGAATTATCTGCCTTTAATCGCTCGATTGTGGCTGGAAACCTGCTGATTTGCCAACCCGTGTGCCGGCTCAGGAAGAGAGGATCATATGTACGCTGATCAGGACAGCAGGATCACTCCAGCCAGCGCACTCAGCGGCGCCAGTAGCCAGACCGGAACCCGCCAGACAGCGAGACAGACCCAAATGGCGAGCACGAGTGCCAGGTCCTGCGCACCGTGGACGGCGGAGACCCAGACCGGATCGTAGAGAGCCGCCAGCAACAACCCCACTACGCCTGCATTCACCCCGGCCAGTGCTGACCGGGCGCGATGATGCTCCCGAAGCCAACTCCATAGGGGAAGACCGGCAAATACCAGCAGGGTTCCGGGGAGGAACACAGCCAGTACCGCAATCACACCACCGAGAACGCCGGCCTGTGAGCCACCCAGAAATCCTGAAAAGGAAAACAGCGGCCCCGGCATAGCCTGGGCAACGCCATACCCCGCCAGAAAGGTGTCCGCCGGCATGGCACCGGAGGCCACGAAGCCCTCCTGCAGCCAGGGCAGCACTACATGTCCGCCGCCAAACACCAGGGCACCGGCCCGGTACATTTCAGCGCCTATCCAGCCAAGACTGCCGGTGGCCTGAGGCAGGAACGAAACCAACAACAGAATCAAAAAGGCCCCTGCAAAAAGCGCAGGTTTCCGGGATTGTAGCGGCACATGCAGCGGCTCAGATGCCTCTCCGCTCCCCAACCCCAGAAAGGAACCCACAGCCCCGGCAATGACCAGCGCCAGTATCTGCATCCAGGTTTCGCCCATCATTAGAAGGATCACCGCTACCAGCAACGCCATGGCGATTCGGGGACGGTCCGGGCACAGGGTTTTTCCCATCTGCCAGACCGCCTGGGCCACCACCGCCACCACAAACAACTTGAGACCCTGCACCCAGCCGCCACTGCTGGCCTCTGGCCAAGCGTTCAACCCCAACGCAAGACCAATCATGATCACCGCCGATGGCAGGGTGAACCCCAGCCACGCTGCGAGTGCGCCGCGGTAATGGCCGCGCAGGAACCCTATAGTCAGACCGACCTGGCTGGAGGCCGGTCCCGGCAGCAACTGGCAGAGGGCCACAACTTCTGCGTAGGCACTGTCTGAGAGCCACCGCCGACGTTTGACAAATTCATCGTGAAAGAATCCGAGATGCGCTGCCGGACCACCAAACGACGTCAGCCCCAGCCGAAGGAACAGCAGGAAAATCTGGCTGAACGACAGCCTGTCATCACTCGATGGTTCCGTCATAAAACTCCTGAGTCTGTTGCTCCGCTGGCTTAACCGTCAGTGTGTCATCAAACATGAACATTGTGTCGTTTTGGTTGCATACCTTCGAGGGCGATCCATAATGAAAGACAGGGTTTGCCACTTAGTACCTCGGCCATGCCCGGCTCGGCATATAAGGGAAGAAGAATGACGGCAAGGGCTCGTACACCGGAGAACCAGGATGAACTCCTGGAATACCGCCTGAGCCTGAGGCTCGGCCCTGTTCACGCCCGCCAGAGGCTCGGCATTGAACGGGAAGCTGAAGCGAAGGTATTCGGGCAGGATCACAGCTCATTCCATCTGGAAAACTGGGCCACGGCGCCCGGCTTTATCCGTACCTGTTTGCGCATGGTCGGCCTTTGGGGCCGGGGCCAGAGCAACAGCCGGCGTCTGAACACCGTGCACAATCATTTCCAGCTTCCCGGCCTGCCGGAAGCCTTCGAGGGCTTTCGCATTCTGCATTTGACCGACCTGCACGTAGACATGGACGAAGCCAACCTGCAGGCAGTCCTGCGCCAGATCGAACCGTTAGACTACGATCTGTGCGTGTTGACCGGCGACTACCGGAAACTCACGTGGGGCCCGATTGAGGGCGCACTGGACGGCATGGCGCGGCTGAGAGACGGTATTAAAAGCAAGCCCTATGCGGTTCTGGGTAACCACGACAGCGTTCGCATGGTACCGGCATTGGAAGACATGGGTTACCAACTCCTGATGAACGAAATGGCGCCCATTGAACGGGAGGGCCAGACCCTGTACCTCGCGGGTGTGGACGACGCCCACTTCTTCAAGGTCCACAACCTGCACCAGGCGGGGGACAATATCCCTGCGGGAGGCACCAGCATCCTGCTCAGCCATACGCCGGAGATCTGGCGCGAGGCTGCCCACGCCGGTTACGACGTCTTTCTCTGCGGCCACACACACGGCGGCCAGATCTGCCTGCCCGGCGGTATACCGGTGACTCTCGACTCTGACTGCCCGCGCACACTCGGTCGAGGTTACTGGCGAATGAACGGCATGCAGGGCTACACCTCACCGGGTTCCGGAACGTCCGTGGTAAACGTTCGCCTGAACTGCCCGCCGGAAGTCACCCTTCACACCCTGACTCGCGGCCCGGTTTAGTGGGGCTGCCGGCGTATACCGAGACGGTAGAGCAGCGGTGAGCCATAGATGTTGGACAGGGTAAAAACCATCACGACAACCAACACTACCCACAGGCTCACCGGTAGCCACCACATCGCCAGCAGCATGGGCAGGAGGGCTTCCGGGATCTGATCCAGCCCGACAGCCCGGGCACTCGATTCCAAACCCATTCGACGCTTGATGAAGCTGCTCAGAAGATCTCCTCCCAGCCCCAGCAGGCCGAACAGAAGCCCGAACACGAATCCCAGCCCGGTAAACAGCGCAAAAAGCCCGCAAGCCAGTGCACCGGATACAACACCCCGCCAGGTTTTGCTTTCACCAAATACGGGGCGACCATCGGACAGCAGTCGACCGCCGTCCACCGGGGCCGACCAGCGGTTTTTCAGCAGCCCGGCCGCAACCACCGGCGTGCCGTTGGCCAGCACCAGCATCACAAACAGCTCCAGGATGATCAGCAAGCGTTTGCGCCCCTCTGAAACGACCGATCAGGCGATACCGCCCCGGGTCAGCTTGAGCGGATCCATCAACTCCTCGAGCCGCTCCCGGCTCAGGCCGCTGCGCTCCTCCGCCACATCGATGACTGGCCGGCCAGTTTTATACGCCTCCTTGGCGATGTCTGCCGCCAGACTGTAGCCGATCTCGGGATTAAGCGCTGTCACCAGTACAGGATTCTTGCCCACGCCCGCATTCAGGTTGTCGGCATTGACCGTGAAATCCTTGATCGCCTTGTCCGCCAGCATGATGGCCGCATTGGCGAGCAAATCGGTCATGTCCAGCAGGTTACCGCCCACCAGAGGGAGCATGACGTTGAGCTGGAAATTACCAGACTGACCGGCAATGGCCACGGCGCTGTCCAGCCCCATCACCTGGGCGCCGACCATGGCCACGGACTCCGGTATGACCGGATTGACCTTGCCCGGCATGATACTGCTGCCCGGTTGCAATGCCGGAAGACTGATTTCAGCCAGGCCGTGAATGGGGCCGCTGTTCATCCAGCGCAGATCGTTGGCGATCTTGGTAAGCACGATGGCTGCGCCGCGCAATTGTGCGGAGAGGGCCACCGGGGCATCCACCGCGCTCTGGCCGGTGAATTTGTGATCGAGCGACGTAAAAGGATAGCCGGTGTTAGCCCGCAGGAACTTGACGAACTGGCCCGGAAATTCCGGTAGCGCATTGATTCCGGTACCCACCGCCGTGCCGCCCTGGGGAACGGCCAACAGCTCATCAGCTGCGGCTTCTACCCGTTTTTCCACGGCCAGAAGCTGTTCGCGCCAGGTTTTCAACTCCTGGCCGAGGGTCACCGGCATGGCATCCATCAGGTGGGTGCGGCCGGTTTTTACCTGGCTGGAAAATGCCGCTTCCTGCTCGTAGATCACACCGCAAAGATGCGACAGCGCCGGCAGCAGCTTCTCCTTGGCTGCAATCACGGCACTCACGTGGATCGCCGTTGGAATCACGTCGTTGGAGCTCTGGCTCATGTTCACATGATCGTTCGGGTGCACCTCGAAGCCTGCGTTGCGGGCGATACTGGCGATCACCTCGTTAACATTCATATTGGTGCTGGTGCCGGAGCCGGTCTGGTAGCGGTCTACCGGAAACTGATCCGCGTACTCGCCCTTCACCAGATCTTCGCAAGCCTGGGAGATCGCATCCCGCAGATCGTTGTCCAGCAGGCCCAGGCTGGTATTGGCCTCGGCGGCTGCACGCTTGATCTGGGCAACGGCGGCAATAAACGGCTGAGGCATCGGCTGGCCACTGACCGGGAAGTTTTCCACCGCGCGCTGGGTTTGAGCGCCCCAGAGCGCATCAGCAGGTACCTGGACGTCCCCTAGGCTGTCGGTTTCCGTTCTGAATTCGCTCATATTCCCTCCTGTCCGTGCATTTGCACTGTGGGCTTCTTGGCGTGTACACCAGGGGCCCGGCCATGGCTCAGCCGCCGCCCTGGGATCTAAGCCGGACATGGTCGCAGATGCCCGTAACCTGTTCAAAATTGAGGATCAAGGTATGAACGGTGTTGGTGTAGGTGTCGTGCAGGTGAAACTTGTAACGGTGCTGCTTTTCACCCTGCAGAAACGCATCGTACTCGCGGACCAGTTCACGCACATCCCCACCGGAATCCTTGCTCCAGGTCGCATTGAACGGACCCAGCACGGCACCGCCAGCCAGGCAGATGGTGACTTCGTGATTCGTCAGACCATTCTCAGGAACTGTCATGGTTATCTCCCTTTCGATGAGCCTCTGGTAAGTGTAGTCGCTCCTGACGCCAGGACAGTCCATAGTGCCAAGGCTGTCACAGAACCAGGTTTTCATTGCCGTCAAAGGCACTCCTGTAGGAAGCTCCTACACCGCTAAGCCACTGTTGTTGCTAATCTCTTCCCTACCCCATTAACAGGATACAGAGTAATCATGGCGACCAGCGGAGCGGCGGAGATCCTTCTCCGGTATGACGACAACCAGGACCGACAGCACTTCGAAACCTTGTTTGCCAGCGATTTCGTTATTCGCGCGTTCGCCACTGACCAGGGGGCACTCGACTACCTGCCCTCGGCTCCCACCATACCAACCGCCATCGTTCTGCTTCCGAACCGCGCTGATGACTATCTTGAGTCGTCGCTACTAGCACAGGCCAGGGACCACCACCCCCGGATTCTGAAGATCCTCATAGGAGATGCCATTGCGCTGAACCTTCTCGTGAAACTGCTGGACCATCAGCTGGTCGATCGCTGCTTCGAACAGCCGGTCAATCCCGATGTTATCCGGTCGCACGTTCTCACAGCCGCGCTCACCCGCGAAGGACAAACGCTCTCTCCGGATACCAGCGAGGCCCACGAGGGCCCGAAACCGGCGATTCTGATTGTGGATGACGAACCGACTGCCATCCGTTATCTGTCGATGCAGTTGGAGCGCATGCAGGACGAATTCCGCGTGCTGAGCGCCATCAGCGCAGAAGAGGCTCAGCTTGTATTGCAGAAAGACAGCGATGTCGCGGTGGTGATGACAGACCAGAGAATGCCCGGGATGCATGGCAAAGAGCTGCTGGACGAACTACGACAGTCGCACCCGACCATTGTCCGAATTCTCACGTCAGCCTGGGGCGAGGTTGATGTGGCCATGGATGCAGTTAACGAGGGCCGGATCTTCCGCTATCAGAAAAAGCCATGGAACGCAGCCGAATTGCTGTCGCTCTTCCGCAAGGCTCTTGTCCAACATCGCACCCTGGTCTCTGCAAGAGACCGTTCACGCTCAATCGCAGAACAACAGTTCGCGGAGCTTCGCCAGCAACGACGAGCCAGACTGCTTGAACATCTGAACGAGCGAGTCGACGGTTTTACCGGCGAACCGATCACCGCCGACTTTCTGGACGCCCTGGCAACTGTCCGCACACTTCCTGCCCAGCCACCCCATCTGCGCGCAAGCCGGGAAACCGCGCTTGAGCATAATCTTGTAAGAGACTTTGCCGGAATGGTGGGCCGACAGCTGTGCACCCTTCAGCCAGGCCAGGTGCACGGCATCCAGAACCGGCAAGCCTTTGACCAGGCTCTCACGGACGCCTTGGAGAACCCGGCAGGCACGAGCGAAACACAAACACCGTTGATGGCCCTTTGCCAGGCACTGGCAACCCTGATGAAGGCCTCCGGGCTGGAGCGCTCTGCTCTGGAATTGACCCGGACCGAGAGCGGTCTCATGGTCACCAGCGCCAGCCCGCTTCACATGTACAGCCATCTGCTGGCGCCAATCACCCGTCTATCCCGCCCCCTGCTGGAGCAGCAGAGCGCTCTTCTGATGCTCTTCGTAAGCACCCGACTGCTTGCTGGCGATATCGACGTGACCGGAGGCGACCAGTGTCTTCGATTGAGTCTCCATCTGCCGGCCAGGGCAGACTGATGGCGTCAGGTCAGCGCAGGCTCAGGTTGTACGTCACCATGGGGCAGCGACTGCTCCGTGACAGCCTGTTATTCCAGATCCTCTTGCACGATGAGGTCGAACTGGTTGGCGAATCGGAGACCGGAGTGGCAACGCTCGATCGGCTGAAGACGGCCACCCCTTCGGTACTGCTGATTGAGGAAAACCTGCAGGACAACGACGGGCTCACCATCGCCGAGCATGCATTGGCGGTGAATCCGTCATTGTCCGTGCTGCTGATATCCGACACGCCGGTCAGCAGCGGGCGGATGGCGATCTATCTGGAAGCAGGCATCAAGGCCGTGCTGTCAAAGGACCAGCCAGTGCAGGAGTTAATCAAGACGCTGTTCTACATTCGAAACGGGCAGGTTTATGTCGGCAACTGGCAACAGGAACCAGCACCGGCCGCCATGCTCGCCTATCAGGCCTTGTCCGGACGGGAGCGGGAAGTGGCACAGCTGATGGCCAGCCGGCTGCCGGTACGCGATATTGCAGGCAGGCTTGGCGTTTCCTGCAAGACGGTGCATTCCTACAAGGACCGGATTTTCGTGAAATTGGGCTTCGAGCGCCTGCCCGAGCTCATTCTCTTTATGCAACGACACCAACACGGAGCCGCCGAGTGAAACTGCTTTCCGGGATGGATCAGATCCGCCAGCTGCCCGCCTACCGACAGCGACGCTTCGAACGCTTCTACCACACCCAGTATCGGTACCGGGTGCTGCCCCTGTTCGCCGACGTTTACCTGGTGATTGCCTTTATCGGTACCCTGCTGTTTCTCGGGGGCCTGGCCCTGAACCCGGATGCACCGGACGTATTCGGCATCTACCTAATCTACACCGCGATTCTGACCGGTCTGATCGCCGCTCACCGGTTCACGCGCCTGCGCCGGTCAGCGCCGATGATTGTCTACCTGGTGTTTTTCAACATGGCGGCGTTCAGCTACCTGGGATACATGACAACGGGCGCGTCGCTCGCTCCCATCGTGGGCTTGTTCTTTTTCATCAGCTCCGTGGGCATCATTACCCTGTCCCTGTTCCACACCAGCGTGATTATCCTGATCAACCTGACACTGCTGATACTCGCCACGTTCGTGGCGGTCGACAGCACTCAGGTAAGCGACACCCTGATCGGCATTCTGACCAACTGGCTGATTCTGATGTGCCTGGTGGTCGCACCGCTATCGGCCTGGTTCCTGTCGCAGTTCCTGCGCAACCTGCTGGCGCTTCAATTCCTGCTCCGAGACCGGAATCGACAACTTTCCCGCACTCTGGAAACCCTGAAATCAACGGAAGAAAGACTGGCCCAGGAACAGAAACATCAGGCCCTGAGCCATATGGCCAAGGGGCTGCTGCACGAGATCATGAACCCGTTGAACTGCGCCAGCCAGGCCGTGGATTTTGCCAACTCGGTAAACCGGGATGTCGAGGTCGCAGACGCCCTGACCGACGCTAGCACCCACCAGAAACGCATTGCCGATATTGTGTCTGACCTGATCGAGTTTTCCCGCCCCGTCCCTGAACACAGCCTGGAAACGGCAGACCTCGGCAAACTGGTGACCACCGCCACCCGCTTCTGCCAGCATCAGCTACGAGGTGTCGAGCTTCAGACTGACATCCCGGCCGGGACGACCGTTCCCTGCTATCCATCTGCCCTGACCCAGGTGTTCGTAAACCTGCTGCTCAATGGCGTCTCTGCCGTCAGCAAAAACCGGCAGCCCGGCAAAATCGAGATAACGGCCGAAAGCGCTGACAGTACCCATCGAATCGTAATTCGGGACAACGGCCAGGGCATCGCGCCAGACGATATCAAGCGGCTCACTGATCCGTTCTATTCCACCAGTGATACACCGGACAACCTGGGGCTGGGCCTCAGCATCTGTCAGACCATCATGCGTCATCACAAGGGCAACATGTCGATTACCAGCGAACCCGGCCAGTGGACGCAGGTGACCCTCACGCTGCCTAGAACCGCAGCACAGCACGCAGGGTAACAGCGTCTCCGTCTGGCGCGGCCATCAGGGTATTGCCGCGAATATCCGGCATCAGGTAATTCAGGCGCAGCTGGAACAACTCGCCCAGATACCAGGCAAGACCCAGCAGCGTCACACTCGCCTCGGCGCCCAGGTTCCGGTCTCTCAGGTCCACAGCACTGTGCCGTGCGACCAGCTCCAGGGCGCCCGCCCGGTGCCGGGGCTCTATCCGGTCAAACTCACCCCGGCTGTAATGGCGGCGATCATCGGTCAGGAACACACCGGCCTGGAGGTAGGCGCCACCGAACTGCCAGCGTGACCCGTCGGTTCGACGCACGCTCTGAGCCATGGCCTCCGCCACGAGGGTCAGACGATGACAAAGCCAGGCGGCCTCGAGACCTGCCAGCCAGGCATCACCGGCCTCGAATCGTGGGCTGCGGACAACATTGTCGGCACTGAACACCTCCCCCTCATCCTTGATCTGAAAGCGGCTGTCGCCGAGATCACGATAAGAGGCCGCGGCTCCCAGATGCAGGGTCTGGCTTTCTGAACGAATGGGGGCACGGGTCAGTCTCGCGGTTATGGCGTGAGTGGAGCCACCATCGGGCTCATCGGTGAACAGGCCCAGGGACCAGGTGCCGCGTTTGCGGTACTGCCCCGCCATAACACCGATGGAACGCCCCGGTGCGAACGCCGAGGTCACCAGCGAACGCTCGCTGGTGTTCAGGCTGGTGTAGCTGGCGAGGCGTTCCAGGCCAAAAGGCTCCTTGAAGCGCCCAATTTGAGCCTCGAAACGGCTCTCCCCGTCATACAGGAGATAGGCATCGCCCAGATCCAGCTCTTTCTTGTCGCCTTCAATCTTGTAGCTGCCATCCAGCTCTGCCTCCCAGCGCTTGCCCAAGGCCAGTTCCAGTTCAATTTTCGCATTTCTCAGGACGCCCCGGGTTGTGCTGCGCTCACCGTCTTCATCATAAAATGACCCGTAATGGTCGACGCCGGCGGCGACGTAACCGCCCACTTCTGCTTCGACAGGGGAAGCCACAGCAAACAGGGGCTGGGCCATGAACGCCAGTGTCAGACCGATCACCAGCCACGCCCATTTCAGCTCAGCGAGCATGATCGCCCTCCTGATGGAAGTGCATACGTAGCATGGCGGTGTCCCTCAGATAGCTGACAGACACCACATCCACCCGGAACACATCCAGACCGGTGCGTTCTCGCAGGTCCGCGATGAGCAACTCCCGGCGGTCCCGGTGAACGTTCTCGATCTTTTCGTACTCCACCTCTCTCTCACTGTGTCGCGGCAAAAGCACACGGGTTTCGAGCACCAGCGCCAGAACAATGACCAGCAGGTTCAGAAACACCAGCTCCAGGTGGTGCATGTTGCCAACTGCTGCCAGCAGGGCCATGGCGATCACCAGAAACAGGTAGGTCATTTCCTTTATGCCCAGGGCTTCGGTTCGGTACCGGAGCATCGAGAAAACGGCGAACAGACCGAAGGCAAAGCCCATGGTGACGGTGACCGAATGCAGCAATGCGGTCACCAGGAAAACGCCGACACCAAACAG
Source organism: Marinobacter sp. es.042 (assembly GCF_900188315.1). Classification (NCBI taxonomy): domain Bacteria; kingdom Pseudomonadati; phylum Pseudomonadota; class Gammaproteobacteria; order Pseudomonadales; family Marinobacteraceae; genus Marinobacter; species Marinobacter sp. es.042. The sequence goes on along the minus strand of NZ_LT897781.1, from coordinate 3,789,522 downwards.
AATGAACGAGGCGGCATTCTCCCGGTGACGAGAAAACGCGTAGTAGCAGCGAATCAGCACAAACACGGAGGCGGTATTGATCAAAAGCCGGATCGCAAAATGGACATCAACAGCAGATTCCATGAAGTCTCCTTAACAGCGGTTTGAAGCGATTGGTTTTGCATTCGTGGCCGAACAACAGGCTTGTGCCGATGCAGTATTTGCTGAACTGCACGGGGCGGCAGCCGAGCTGACCAAGACGTTCCAGGAAAGGGGAAAATGGGACCTTGCGATCGTACTTGACCTCGAAAACGGCAACATCAGGCAGGCACAGACCGCTGCGACGGTCGGCCGAGTAAAAACCCAGCCCTGTATCCACCGTAATGCGCTCGGTCCCCTGTGCGCTCATGAAGGTCATCCGGCGGTAGCCGACAAAAAGAGCCGGCAGCATCCCTGCCACCGGTCGGCCCAATTGCTCTTCAAGGAAAAGGACCACCCGGCTGCTCGCAAAGGTTTGCGATGTCAGCGGCAAACGGTTCTTGATGGTTCTGTCCCGGTTGTTCTTTTTCTTGACCTCCAGGAAGCTGTCCCCGGTTTCGCGATAGTGCCGGATACGGAGCTTGAACCGGTTCAACTTGCCGTTGTGGTGATCCAGGTATAGCTGGCGTTCCGGTGTATCGAAATACAGGGTGTCGTAGGTGAACCGCCGGCGCCCGTCGATCTCCAGGATGGAGTAATGGTGCTCCAATCCACGCAGACAGGCATCCAGCAGGTATGCGGGCACCAGAAACTTGGTGTCGACCCGATTCATCAAACGAGCCTGCATCTGCTCGGCCAGACAATGCCCGCGGAATCCTTCCAGCGGGCTGGCGACAGCCATGTTCATCGAATCGCCGAATCGTATTCCAGGGTGGCGTTCAGGCTCAGTTCCACGTCGCCCTCACTGGCCCCGGAGCCCGCCCCGATGACAGTAATACTGCCCTCTGCGCCAAGGGCCAGGGCACGCACGTCCCCGGGCTGGCTTTCATCCACCTCAAACAACAGAGCGTTGGTGGCAAAGCCATGGAACTCGTGTGTGCCCGGCACGTAATCGGATGCCTCGATAAACAGTTGAAGCACATAGGGTGTGAAATTGTCGTTGATATCCACGCCAATCAGCAGGAGGCTGATCACCGCCGGCTTTGATTCGCGATCAACCGAGTAAACCAGGCTGTCCACCTCGAAGGCGGCAAAAGTCAGGCTCGCGTTCACCGCCCGACCTCCCGGCAGCGTAAAGCGGAAGGCACCTGTGTCGGCACGGTCCTCGGACTTGATGGTGCCGGTCAAGCTGGTTGTCGCCGGCACGCTGCAATCCGGTTGCGTGTCCGCAAGCCGGTACACTTCCCCGGAGGCCGTTTCCTCGGCGATGGCCTGTTCAACAACAGCTCGACGGGCAGGCCGGAAATCGTCATCACTGGCCACGCCGCGGCCACCAATGAAAGCTTTCAGGCTGGCAGTCGCCTCCGCGCTGGTTCCGGTGAGTTCACGTATCCGCTCCACTTCCGCCAGCAAATCGGCCTCATCCCACTGGGTGGCCAGCAGGTCTTCAAGCTCGGCCACATAGCGCGCCCGGTACTCGGGAATGTTGAAAAACCGGTCCGCCAGCGAGAAGTTGCGATACAGCACCCCCGTGAGCGGCTTCAGGGGATGCGCCCCACGAAACGCCGTATCAGCGCCCCAGGGAATAAAATGGAACAGGCCGTCTCCGGGGTCCCGATAGATGTGAAAATTGTTGGCGTTGCCAGTGGCGGAATCCCAGGCGCCCAGCAGGGTTTCTATCGCCCAGAACCGGATAAATTCATCCACATCCACCAGCTGCGGCAATACATTCACCATCTGCTCATCGGGTAACGCCAGAGCATCGGTAACGGCCTGCAGGTCAGTCCGGTCGTTTTCTTTTTCGTTGGTCTTTTTCTCGAAACGCTGGCTCAGCCAGGTACCGAAGTCCGCCGTTTGGGCTTCGTACTGGTTACCGTCGTCGTCCCCGAATGCCCGTGCCAGAAAGGGCTTCTTGATCGGCTCGACATTGGTAAACACACCCAGATCCTCGCCATTGACAGACACTCTGGCGTAATTGCATTTCGGCGCCGCGAGCCCGGCCTGCCGGAACTGGTCATAGGCCATGCACTGGCGGGCATTAGAGGGGTCCTGGCGGTTATTGTTCAGGGTCATCCGGGTCATGTTCTGATAGGTGCGACCAGGCCAGAGATCGTTAAAGTCCAGCTTGAGAGAGGGGATACTGGGGCTCAGGGAGCCCATGTAGCCCTTCTTGCGCACGATCACCCGGTCCATGCGGTCACCGTCGATGGTGACGCTGGCCGTGAATTCCGTGTATTCGAACTCGGGCACACATTCCCGGTCGGTGCTGGCCAGGGTTCGGGCTTCCGATTTCAGTTTGCTGAAATCGGCGGAGCTCATAGTGACCGACACATCAATCAGCCGCTCGGGATCATAAAGCTCGACATCGCCCCCTATGTTCACGGGCTCCGCCGGGGGTTCGAAATCCGAGGGGCTGGACACCTCCGTCTCGCCGCCCCCACCGCCGCAACCGGCCAATAGCACAGCGGCGATCATTGCCAGCCACCAATGCCCAAATCCACTGCCGGCTTTCCGGCCAATCGTTGTTGTTTTCATCTGTTACTCCCTCAGATGTTTTGAAACCTGCCGGTATCGGAGACCGGTTGAGGGAGTATTTCGCGAAGCGCTTCAGAGTGTATGTAAGAAGGTCTTACAGGACTGGCGAGAAGGGGTCAGGCCGAGGCAGAGGTCAGCAAGCTGGTCATCAGGGCTCTGAGCCAACTTGGAGAATCGTCCTCAAAGCCATAGGCGAGATTCTGGAGCGACTCCCAATCACGCCCGAATTGCACTCCATCGCAAATTGACTTGATTTTATTAGACGCCCGGTCTATTTTAATTCATAAATTAATTAGACGATCGGTCTAAATCGAGTCGAGAAGATGAACCAGACAGCAGATATAAAGCGAAAACGGGGACGTCCTCCTAAGACCGCAGATTCGAATTTCAGGGATACCCGGCAAACGCTCATCAACGTAGGCCTCCAGGTACTCACGGAGAAAGGCTACTCGTACACAGGAATCGACGAAATTCTGCGCAAGGCCGGCGTACCGAAAGGCTCTTTCTACCACTATTTCGACAACAAGGAGTCTTTCGGGAAGATCCTGATCGAAGCCTACGGTCGATATTTTGCGGGCAAACTTGATCGATGGTTTCAGGACCGCACCCTCACTCCCCTGCAGCGTCTTAACGCCTTCGTTGAAGATGCCAAAGCGGGTATGGGCCGGTTCGAATATCGTCGCGGCTGCCTGATCGGCAACCTGGGGCAGGAAATGACTGCACTGCCTGAGGGTTTCCGGGATCTGCTACAGAGCGTTTTCAGGGACTGGGAGCACCGCACCACTGAGGTTCTGAGGGACGCCCAGCAGACCGGCGAGATTGCCAAGCATCTAGAGTGCGATCAAATGGCCCACTTCTTCTGGATTGGCTGGGAAGGCGCTGTATTGCGAGCAAAGCTGGACCAATCACCAGAACCACTGGATCAGTTCGCCCAGGGATTCCGTTCGCTCCTGCGCGGGGCATGACCTGGACTGAAAAACCGCCTTCTACTACCCAAACGAGGGAGACAACATGTTTAAAGGCATACTCATTGAAGGATCACGCGGCGACCAAAAAGTGTCACTGACATCCATAGAAGAATCAGAGCTGCCCGAAGGCGACGTTACCGTGGACGTAGCCTTCTCAACCTTGAACTACAAGGATGCTCTGGCCATCACCGGAAAGTCACCGATCGTGAAACAGTATCCGATGATTCCAGGCATCGACTTTGCCGGCACCGTATCAAGCTCCACGCATGCAGACTTCAAGGCAGGCGACCCGGTTGTCTTGAACGGGTGGGGCGTTGGCGAGAAACACTGGGGCGGCCTGGCCGAGAAAGCCCGTGTTTCCGGTGACTGGCTGATTCCTCTGCCCAAGGCGTTTTCTCCTCGACAGGCCATGGCCATCGGCACCGCCGGCTATACCGCCATGCTTTGTGTCATGGCACTGGAAAAGAATGGCGTAACACCTGATTCCGGGGACATCCTGGTGACCGGGGCAACCGGCGGCGTTGGAAGCATTGCGGTGGCGCTGCTGGCCAAGCGGGGTTATTCCGTGACCGCGGTGACCGGCCGATCCGAGGAAGCAGACTATCTGAAGTCGTTGGGGGCCGGAAACATCCTCGATCGCGCTGAGCTGAGTGAACCAAGCAAACCCCTGGTGCGCGAGACCTGGGCCGGCGCCATTGATGTGGCCGGTGGACAGGTGCTGGCCAATGTCTGTGCCGGCATGAAATACCGTGGCGTCGTCGCAGCCTGTGGTCTGGCGGCCGGCATGGACTTCCCGTCCACCGTTGCCCCGTTCATTCTTCGGGGTGTGACTTTGTGTGGCGTGGACAGCGTGATGGCGCCCAAAGCTGAGCGACTCGAAGCCTGGAAGCGCCTGTCGGAGGATCTCGACATCGATCTGCTCGAGCGCATGATCACGGAAATACCCTTTGAAGACGCCATCGAAGGTGCGAGCCAACTGCTGGACGGCAAGGTTCGTGGGCGTATCGTCGTACCGGTCGCAGGCTGAACCGAAACTTCTTGAATCATAAAACCGCCGTTAAAGGAATTGTTATGAGCTCATCCACCGAACAACCAATAAGCCGATTCCAGGTTCCGTCGCTTGAATCACTTCCGGAGGACATTCGGGAGAAGATTCTCGCCGTTCAGGAAAAGTCGGGGTTTATCCCCAATGTCTTTCTGGTACTGGCACATCGCCCCGCCGAGTTTCGCGCCTTCTTCGATTACCACGATGCCCTGATGGAAAAAGACAGCAACCTCACCAAGGGCGAACGCGAGATGATCGTCGTCGCTACCAGCAACCTGAACCAGTGCCAGTATTGCGTGGTGGCCCATGGCGCTATTCTGCGCATCCGTGAAAAGAACCCGGAGATCGCAGACCAGGTCGCCGTGAACTACCGAAAGGCCGACATCACTGAGCGCCAGAAAGCCATGCTTGATTTCGCAATCAAGGTTTCGCAACAAGCCCAAGAAGTGTGTGACGCGGACTTTGAGGAACTCAAACGTCATGGTTTCAACGACGAGGATATCTGGGATATCTCCGGCATCGCCGCGTTCTTCGGGCTTTCCAATCGGATGGCAAACGTGACAAACATGCGGCCTAACGCAGAGTTTTATTCACTGGGGCGATAAAGCGCATTGAAACCAAAATCCACCCCAATAAAAAAGGCCCTGGGAAGGGCCAAAAGAGAGTGACAGAAAAACCCGAACTCTCGTCAGAGAGTCGCCCCGGCCAGACACCGGGGAATGAAGGTGCACATCCGCTGTGCTGACTCACAGGCGGGCCCGTGTGGGAGGCCCGCTTACCGCTCACAAATTCAGAAGAAACCCAGCGGGTTGGTGTCATAGCTGGTCAGCATGCACTTGGTCTGCTGGTAGTGCTCGAGCGCCATCTTGTGGGTCTCACGGCCAACACCGGACTTCTTGTAACCACCAAAGGCAGCATGAGCCGGGTAGGCGTGGTAGCAGTTCATCCAGACCCGACCGGCCTGGATATTACGGCCCATCCGGTAGGCGAGGTTGGAGTCGCGGGTCCAGACGCCGGCACCCAGACCAAACTCGGTGTCGTTGGCGATGGCCAGGGCCTCTTCCTCGGTCTTGAAGGTGGTAACACCGACAACCGGTCCGAAGATTTCTTCCTGGAACACGCGCATCTTGTTGTCGCCCTTGAACAGGGTCGGCTGGATATAGAAGCCGTTGTTAAACTCTTCGTCCAGATGCTCGCGGTCGCCACCGGTCAGAACCACAGCGCCCTCTTCCTTACCAATGGCAAGGTAGGACATGATCTTGTCGAACTGTTCCTTGGACGCCTGAGCGCCAACCTGAACGTCGGTATCCAGCGGGTTGCCACGCTTGATGGCCTTGGTGCGCTGAACCACTTTCTGCATGAACTCTTCGAACATGTCTTCCTGGACCAGCGCCCGTGACGGGCAGGTGCAGACTTCGCCCTGGTTGAAGAACGCCAGAACCAGACCTTCCACACACTTGTCGACGAATTCCGGCTCGGCCTTCATCACGTCAGAGAAGTAGATGTTGGGTGACTTGCCGCCCAGCTCAACGGTGGACGGGATGATGTTCTCGGCCGCGCACTTGAGGATGTGGGAGCCAACCGGGGTGGAGCCGGTGAAGGCAATCTTGGCGATACGCTTGCTGGTGGCCAGGGCCTGGCCAGCCTCAATACCGTAGCCGTTTACGATGTTGAGCACGCCCGGCGGCAGCAGGTCACCGATGATTTCCATCAGCACCAGAATGCTGGCAGGCGTCTGCTCGGCCGGCTTCAACACGGTGCAGTTACCGGCCGCCAGACAGGGACCCAGCTTCCAGGCCGCCATCAGAATCGGGAAGTTCCAGGGAATAATCTGACCAACCACGCCTAGAGGCTCGTGGAAGTGATACGCCACGGTGTTGTGGTCGATTTCACCCATGTGGCCTTCCTGGGCACGGATACAACCCGCGAAGTAACGGAAGTGATCCGCTGCCAGGGGAATGTCCGCATTCAGGGTTTCACGCACGGCCTTGCCGTTGTCCCAGGTTTCGGCAACCGCGAGCTTCTCTAGATTGGCCTCGATACGATCCGCAATTTTCAGGAGGATGTTGGAACGCTCGGTGGGTGACGTCTTGCCCCACGCTGGTGCTGCCTTGTGCGCTGCGTCCAGGGCAAGATCAATATCTTCAGCACTGGAACGCGGAATTTCACAGATAACATCGCCAGTTACCGGTGTGATGTTCTCGAAATACTGGCCTTTCACCGGGGCAACCCACTCGCCACCGATGTAGTTCTCGTAACGGGATTTGAAAGAAACGACGGAGCCATCCTTTCCTGGTTGTGCGTAGATCATGATCTCGACCTCTTGTTGTGTTTGTCGCAGGGCAACGCGGCCTTTCGCGTTTACTCATTCAATGTAGACCTCAATCCCCGATGTTTGAATGATGCGATGGAGGCGAAAAACTCCTCCCTTGGTAGTAGATGGCTCGAAGGCCATGCCACCAGTGGCCCGGCTTCGAAATCACTCTGCGAAAATAAATGCACAGGAAAGGTCCTGATCGATGCACAAAAACAGTGCGCCCGCCCAGGCAAGAAGCAGACCTGCCAGACACTTCAAACCCCACCACAATAAAAACAGTAAGTTAGCGATTGGCATGGACTCTGCAAAGGATCCAATACGCAGCGAGACGTCGGTTACTGAAACCACAATCAAAGCGCCACAATCTGACCAATGGTCAACTAGGGTTCCGGTCTGCAACCAATAAACGCAGGCGACTGGTCCGAGAGTTGACGACCTTTTCCAAGGTTACACGGCGGGACAAAAGCCCGGGAGGATCGCTCAGTTACTGACGCCTCTCGCTTTTTTAGATGCCCTAACCAGGAGGAAAAGGCCATGTTGCAAACCGCAGCCCCCCTCTACGACGATCTGATTCCCGGCGGATCCCACTGGTCCTTTATCGTGCGCCGTGGCCATGTGCTGCGCCTGATTGACGAAACCGGCGGTGCCAACGTCGGCATGTTGATGTACAACCCCGAGAACCCGCTCGAGCGGTACAACATGCCGGACACCCTGAAAAACCAGCACACCTTCCTGCTAACCAAGGGCCACGTATTGCTCTCGGACATGGGACGGGTGTTTGCCTCCATCATCCGCGATGATCTGGGCTGGAACGATACGGTCAGCGGCACCTGCAACGCCGATCTGGTAGAAAAGCGCTGGGGCCTAAAGACCTATCAGCAAGCTCACAACCATTACCACCGCAATGGCTTCACCAGTTTCCTGAACGAACTGGCTAAATACGGCCTCGGCAAGAAAGACCTGACCGCCAACCTGAACTGGTTCAGCAAGGTGAAAACCGACGACGACGGCAATATGGCTTTTGCCGAAGACCATTCCCGTGCCGGCGCCATAGTGGATCTGCGCTTCGAGATGGACACCATCGTGGTGCTGCACACCTGCCCGCATCCGATGAACCCGGCCAGCGAGTATCCCAGCCATCCGCTGCGGTACCAGTTGTTCAAGGCGGCCCCGGTAACCGATGCCGATCCCTGCAAGACGTCGTCCCCCGAGGCCACCCGGGCCTTCGCCAATAACGCCCTGTACCACCTGTTCCAGTAACGGAGGCCGGACATGATCAAGCAAAGCGTATTGAAGCCTGAAAACGCCGCCTTCCGTGAAACCGTACCGGCAGGCGAGTATTTTCTGAAAGTGGTGAAAGCCGGCGAGACCGTGCGGATCCTGGATCTGGAAGGCAACCAGGCCGCCGACACCCTGTTTTACAACGCCCACAATCCGACCGAACGCTACAGCGCCGTCGACACCATCCGCGAGCAGGGCAATGTCTACCTGACGGCTGGCTCGAAGCTGATGTCTTCTGAAAACAACGTGATGCTGGAAATCACCGCCGACACCTGCGGCCGTCACGACACACTGGGCGGCGCCTGCGCGGCGGAGAGCAACGCCACGCGTTATGCCCTCGAGAAAAAGTGCATGCACGCCTGCCGGGACAGCTGGCTGGTGGCCGTCACCGAACATGAAGAACTGGGCATGAGCAAACGGGACATCACCCACAACATCAACTTCTTCATGAATGTCCCGGTCACGGCCGACGGCGGACTCACCTTCGCCGACGGGATTTCCGATGCCGGCAAATACGTGGAGCTGGAAGCGAAGATGGACGTTCTGGTGATGATCTCCAACTGCCCGCAGCTGAATAACCCCTGCAACGGCTGGAACCCGACACCGATCGAGGTGCTGGTATGGAGCTGAGCGGCAGATTCTCAAAGGTCCTGATCGCCAACCGCGGCGCCATCGCCTGCCGGGTTATTCGCACGTTGCGTGACATGGGGCTGACCTCGGTTGCCGTCTACGCCGAAGCGGATTCCGATTCACTTCACGTACGCCAGGCGGACGAGGCGTATTCCCTGGGAGAGGGCCCGGCAGCGACCACTTACCTGGATCAGGACAAACTGTTCGAGGTGATCCGCAAGAGCGGTGCCGGCGCCATCCACCCCGGCTACGGCTTCCTGAGCGAAAACGCCGATTTTGCCCGACGCTGTGACGCCGAAGGCGTGGTCTTCCTGGGCCCGACACCCGAGCAGATGGAGCAATTCGGTCTCAAGCATACGGCACGGTCACTGGCTGAAAGCGCCGGCGTACCACTGCTACCAGGCACCGGTTTGCTGACCAATCTGGAGGAAGCGCTAAAAGCCGCAGACACCATCGGCTACCCGGTGATGCTGAAAAGCACCGCCGGCGGTGGCGGCATCGGCATGTCCCGCTGCTATGGCCCGGATGATCTCAGCAAAAGCTTCGAGTCGGTCCAGCGCCTGAGCCAGAACAACTTCAGCAACAGCGGCGTGTTCCTGGAAAAATTCGTGGAACACGCCCGCCATGTGGAAGTGCAGCTGTTTGGCAATGGCGAAGGTCAGGTGCTGGCACTGGGCGAGCGTGACTGCTCCGCCCAGCGCCGTAACCAGAAGGTGATTGAAGAGGCGCCGGCACCCGGGCTTTCCAACGACGTTCGAACCCGTATGCACGCGACCGCCCGACAGCTGGGCGAGAGCATTGCTTACCGCAGTGCCGGCACCGTGGAATTTATCTACGACCCGGACACTACCCAATTCTACTTCCTGGAAGTGAATACCCGCTTACAGGTGGAGCACGGTGTGACCGAGCAGGTTTATGGCGTGGATCTGGTCCGATGGATGGTGGAACTGGGCGCAGGCACCCTGCCCGACCTGGCAGAACTGGGCAGCAACCTCGCGCCTTCCGGCCACGCCATCCAGGCCCGGATCTATGCGGAAGACCCCAACAAGGATTTCCAGCCCGGCGCCGGCCTGCTCACCAACGTGGCCTGGCCCGAGGACGAGGCCCTGCGAATCGATACCTGGATTCAGCCGGGCACAGAGGTGTCGCCGCTTTATGATCCCATGCTCGCCAAGGTGATTGTGCATGAGGCCGATCGCGAATCGGCCCGCCAGCGGCTGATGCGGGCCCTGGAAAACAGCGAACTCTATGGCATCGAGACCAACCTCAAGTATGTGCGCCAGGTGCTGGACGACCCGCGCTTTGCCGAGGGCAGGCTGTTTACTCGAACCCTCAACGAATTCGATTACCAGCCGGCGACGGTGGATGTGCTCAGCGGGGGCACCCTGACTACCATTCAGGATTATCCCGGCCGCATCGGCTACTGGGAAATCGGCGTGCCACCGTCAGGCCCGTTTGACAGCTATTCCTTCCGCCTTGGTAATCGCCTGCTTGGGAATGCTGAAGGCGCTCCGGGCCTGGAAATCACCCTCAAGGGGCCGGTGCTGACATTCAACCGCGCTACCCAGATTACGCTGACGGGCGCCCAACTAAACGCAACGCTGGACGACGAACCGGTCGCCTTCTGGCAGGTGATAGACGTACCCGCCGGCGCCACCCTGAAACTGGGCGCCACCACCGCCGACGGCGCGCGGGCCTATGTACTGTTCCGCGGAGGGCTGGACTGCCCCGAATACCTGACCTCCTGCAGCACCTTTACGCTCGGCCAGTTCGGCGGCCACTGTGGCCGTGCCCTGCGGGCCGGCGATGTGCTGGCCCTGGCGGAGTCCGAGCCAACCGGCCTGACCGCCCTGCCCGCCGAACTTAAACCAACCATCGGCAAGACCTGGAAACTGCACGTCACCTATGGGCCCCACGGCGCGCCGGACTACTTTACCGACGAAGATATCAACACCTTCTTCGCCAGCGACTGGGAGATCCACTACAACTCCAGCCGCACCGGCGTACGGCTGATTGGCCCGAAACCCCAGTGGGCCCGCAGCGATGGCGGCGAGGCCGGCATGCACCCGTCCAATATCCACGACAACGCTTACGCCGTGGGCACCGTGGATTTCACCGGCGATATGCCGGTGATTCTCGGTCCCGATGGCCCCAGCCTGGGCGGCTTTGTCTGCCCGGTGACGGTCATCAGCGCTGACCTGTGGAAACTGGGCCAGCTGAAAGCCGGTGACAAGGTCCAATTTGTTCCGGTAAGTCAGGACCAGGCCGTGGCCCTGCGGGAAGCCCTCGACGAGTCCATCGCCACCCTGACCGCAGCGACCGCCCATATCAAACCGATCACGCCAACCTCCCCGGTTCTGGCGGCACTCAGTGACGATGAACACGAAACCGGCGTGGTTTATCGGGCCGCCGGCGACAACTACGTGTTGGTGGAATACGGCCCAATGGAGCTGGATATCCGCCTGCGCTTCCGCGCCCATGCACTGATGCTGTGGCTGCGCGAGCAGAATCACGATGCCATTCTGGAGCTGACCCCCGGCATCCGTTCTCTCCAGGTGCATTACGACAGTCAGAAACTGGATCAGCGCACGCTGCTGGATCTGCTGATAAGCGCCGAAAAGGAACTCGAAAAACAGCCCGAATGGGATGTGCCCGCACGCATCGTGCATCTGCCGCTATCCTGGGACGACGAGGCTTGCCAGACCGCCATAGCCAAGTACATGCAGTCGGTGCGCAAGGACGCGCCCTGGTGTCCCAGCAACCTGGAGTTCATTCGCCGCATCAACGGGCTGGACAGCATCGACGAGGTCAAAAAGACGCTCTTTGAAGCGAGCTACCTGGTGATGGGCCTGGGCGACGTTTATCTCGGCGCACCGGTGGCGACCCCGCTGGATCCCCGCCACCGGCTGGTGACCACCAAATACAACCCGGCCCGCACCTGGACGGCGGAAAACTCCGTTGGCATCGGAGGCGCCTACCTGTGCATCTACGGTATGGAGGGGCCCGGCGGCTACCAGTTTGTTGGGCGCACCCTGCAGATGTGGAACCGCTACCGTACGACAGACCTGTTTGAGTCGGGCAAGCCCTGGCTGCTGCGCTTCTTCGATCAGGTGCGCTTCTATGAGGTCAGTGCCGAAGAGCTGCAACAGATCCGCCGGGACTTCCCCAACGGCGACTACCCGATAAAGGTCGAGGAAACCCGCTTCAACCTGAAGGACTACGAGCAATTTCTGGCCGACAACGACGATGAGATCCAGACATTCACTGACAAGCGCAAACAGGCCTTCGACGAGGAACTGCAGCGCTGGATCGAGTCTGGCCAGATCAACTTCAGTTCCGAGGCACCGATCGAGGACACCGGCGAAGACGACATCGCCAATCTGCCAGCGGGCCAGCACGCGGTAGAAAGCCACGTAGCCGGTAACCTCTGGGAGTGCCTGGTCAAGCCAGGCGACACCATCGATGCCCAGCGGCCGGTGGCGGTTATTGAATCCATGAAGATGGAAATCGAATTACTGAGCCCGGTAACCGGACGCGTGGTGGACGTGCGTCGGGAAGCGGGACAGGCGGTCTCGCCCGGAACGCCGGTCGTGATTGTCGAAGAGATTACCGAGTAATGCCAGCAACCCAAAAAAACTGAAGAAAGACCAAACCTGCAAACACGGGCAAGGCCCGAGGAGAGACACCATGAATACACGCGACATCACCAAACGTCTGGCGGCCGGTCTGTTCACGGCCTCCCTGTCCATGGGTGCAATGGCCCAGGAAAAGGACTCCTTCAGCATCGCATGGACCATCTATGCCGGCTGGGTGCCCTGGCAGTATGCCGAGGACTACGGAATCATGAAAAAGTGGGCGGACAAGTACGATATCGAGGTGGATATCGTGCAGGTGAACGACTACATCGAGTCCATCAACCAGTACACCGCCGGCCAGTTTGATGGCGTGACCGCTACCAGCATGGATGGCCTATCGATTCCCGCAGCCTCTGGCGTGGATACCACAGCGCTGATCGTCGGTGATTACTCCAACGGCAACGACGGCCTGGTTTCAAAAGATGCGTCCAGCATCGAAGAGCTGGAAGGCGAAACCGTTCATTTGGTTGAGTTGTCCGTCTCCCACTACCTCCTGGCCCGCGCCCTGACCAGTGTTGGTCTGGAAGAGCGTGACCTGAGCGTGGTCAACATTTCTGACGCTGATCTGGTCTCTGCATTCCAGACTGACGATGTACGTCATGTGGCAACCTGGAACCCGTTGCTGAGCGAAGTGGAAGCCTATCCCGGTGCTACCAAACTCTTTGATTCCAGCCAGATTCCGGGCCACATCAAGGATCTGACGCTGGTAAACACCGAGACCCTGGCCGACAACCCCAAGCTGGGCAAGGCATTGGTCGGAGCCTGGTACGAGACCATGAGTATTCTTGAGTCCGATACTCCAGAGGGTGCGGAGGCGCGGGCATACCTGGGCGAGCTTTCCGGCACGGACCAGGCCGGCTACGAAGCACAGCTGGCAGGCATGAAGATGTTCTGGGAGCCGCAGATGTCGGTGGACTTCATCAACAGCGACGAGGCCTCCGAAGCGATGGACAGCGTGCGTGAATTCTCCTTCGAGAAGGGCCTGCTGGGACAGGGCGCCATGAGCCCGGACTTCGTGGGAATCGAGTTCCCGGACGGTACCATTATGGGTGATGAAGGCAATGTGAAGCTTCGGTTCAACGACAGCTACATGCAAATGGGGGCTGACGGGGAGATCTGAGCAATTATCCTCTAAAACTCTGCTAGGATCGGGCACGATTAATCGTGCCCTTTTTTTGTGGGCTTCGGAGCATGGGTGTGGGCTGATGGCTTCTCCAAAACACGCTCCTTCGGCCCATCCCTGGGGCGCTTGGGCTTCGCCATCCATGGCTCCGCACAGTTTTGGAGAAGCCATCAGCCCACACCCCCATACCCTCAGTGAAGCGTCGAGAAAAAGACCTATGCGCCGTACCAAGGAAGATGCCGAAAAGACACGCCAAACGGTCCTGGAAGCTGCTCTGAAGCTCTTCAGCCGGGACGGATACTCGCTGACAACGTTAAGCCGTATTGCCAAAGAAGCCGGCTGTAGTCGTGGACCAATCTACTGGCATTTCGAGAACAAGGACGATTTGTACGAGGCCGTGCTGGCTTACTCTCAGGAACCGCTGGAAGCCCTGGTCGCGGAGTGTTCAGGCATGCGGGAAACACCCATTGAGGCCATGGACCATTTCATCAAGCGCTGGCTGGGCCTGCTGGCCAATGATCGGAAGTATCGTCAGTCGTTCGAGATTCTGCTGAACAAGACCGAACTGACCGATGCCATGAGCCGGACGCTGAAGCGGGAGCGGGCGTTGACCAGGTCGATTATTACGATGTTCAGGGATCTGGTGGGCCAGGCCGCTGAACGGGGTCTGATCAGTACGCAGGAAGATCCTGAGGATCTGGGGCTTCTGAGTTACACCTATCTGATGGGGATTACCCAGACCTGGCTGTTTGCGCCTAAGCTGTTTTCATTGAAACAGGAGACCGCGTTTTTCCGGCGACAGTTCTGGGTGTTACTGGGCCGAGGCTGAGCGTTCCTGTTCGAGCAACTGCTGCTTTCGATCCAGCCCCCAGCGGTAACCGCCCAGGGAGCCGTCACTGCGCAAGACACGGTGGCAGGGAATCAGCACGGCGATGCGGTTTCTTCCGCAAGCGGAGGCCACAGCTCGCACGGCTTTGGGCTCGCCCAGTCGCTTTGCCAATTCCGTGTAGCTCACGACCTCGCCCTCACGAACACTCAACAGAAGTTTCCAGACCCGTGTCTGGAACGCGGTGCCGCGGATATCCAGAGGTACATCCGGGCGAGGCGTGTTCTGGCTGAGGTGTTTGTCCAGAGCGGCAATCCAGGCATCCAGTTCCGGCGATGCCGTGGCGCCAGAAGGAACCAGTCGGGCCTTAGGAAACTCTCTCTGCAATTGTTCCTGAAGCGCCGCCTCGTCATCCCCGAATTCGGCAAAACACACGCCCTGATCGGTGGCGGCCATCATCAAAAGGCCGAGTGCCGTTTGCCGGCAGGCATGGGTAATGGTTTCACCTTCCCCACCCTTGCCGTAACGGGACGGCGACATGCCGACCTGTCGGTCCGCCTTTCCGTAAACGCGACTGACCGACCCAAAGCCGGCATCGTATATGGCGTCGGTCACCGTTTGACCATGCTTGAGGGCCTGTTTGAATGTCTTCAGCCGCAACGCATCCTGATAGGCCTTTGGCGAAACTCCGAAGGTTTTCTTGAACGCCCTTTGGACATGGGATGCCGAGAGCCCTATGAACGCCGCCATGTCTTCGAGTGTCAGACGCTCATCCGGCCGGCTTTCAATAAACCGCGCCAGCTCGACCATTCTATCGGGCGCACTGGCAGACAATTCCGGTTCGCGGTCCACCGCCGAGCGTTCATTGCGGGCCATGTGATGACTCCTTTATCTGCATCCGACCATTCGTTGAAAGGATGCGCGTTTGCTGCCGGCGCTGCCATCCGTTTCTTGCGGTGATCACACGTGATTAATCAAGCGATTGAATATACGCCTGCAAGGCCCGGGGACTGCAAAGGGTGATCTGTCCGTAGCCCAAGGCGAGCAAGCCCCGGCTTTCGAGGGCCTTGATACGACTATGCACCCCTTGCCGGGTCATGCCCATCATGTTGGCCAGCTGCTCGCGAGTGAGTTTCAGAGCGACCGGTTCCACCGATGAAGTGCGCACGCCCTGGATTTCCGCCAGGAACAGCAAGCGCCGGCCAATCCGCGCGGTCACGCCTCGCAGGGCGTCGTCCTCAATAATCGACATGGCTGACCAGAGTCGCCGGCTGACAAGGTCCAGAGCAATCGGATAGCTCTCAGGGTAGCTTGCCATGAGTTGCCGGAAACCTTCGCCAGGCAACTCAACGATGACAGCTTCCTCGTGGGCCGTCGCTCCATAAACTCTGGGCATACCCGGCGAGAACACCGTATCCCCGAACCAGGAGCCGGCATCAAAGATGATCAGCGTCGCCTCGCGGCCCGCTGCATTTACCGAGGTGATCCGCACGGTTCCGCTGGCAATCACGCAGAGTGTTGACTGCATCGATCCCCGATCATAAATGGGATCATCGGCGCCAAACCGTCGCGTTCTGGCCATGGCCGCTACTTCCCGAAACGCCGTATCCGGGAAGCCCGCCAATAAAGGGCAGGAACGCATCACCGCTTCAACGTCTGGCACCGCCATCAACAATCTCCGAAAACTGGCAAGACAACGCCCCCAAATGTAAACCATTTGACAGTTTGTTGACCATAAATAGGCCTAGACTCGGAGCTGTTCCATTCCAACAACAACCGGACACCCCAGAGGTCACCCGAATGTCTGAACCCTTATCGATTCCGTCCAAGAAAGAACAGGTGAGTGCTGAAGAATGGCAGCTGCGCGTTGATCTTGCCGCCGCCTACCGCCTGATTGCCCTCTACGGCTGGGACGATCTGATCTTCACGCATATTTCCCTGCGGATCCCCGGTGACGAGCACCATTTCCTGATCAATCCTTACGGCATGATGTTCGAGGAAATCACGGCCTCCAGCCTGGTACGCATCGACCAGGAAGGAAACAAGGTCAATCCTGACGATTTCGACATCAACCCGGCCGGGTTCACCATTCACAGTGCCATCCATGCGATTCGTGAGGATGCCGCCTGCGTCATGCACACCCACACCACTGCCGGCGTGGCTGTCTCAGCGCAGAAGGAAGGATTGCTGCCGTTGTCCCAGCAGAGCCTGTTCCCGCTCTCGGGTCTTGCCTACCACGACTACGAAGGCGTGGCTCTGAGGGAAGACGAAAAAGCGCGCCTGCAGGCGGATCTGGGCCACGCCCGTTTCATGATCCTGCGCAACCACGGCCTGCTGACCACCGGGCCCAGCGTAGCCGAAGCCTTCCTGGGCATGTACATCCTCCAGCGTGCCTGCGAAGTCCAGATCCAGGCCATGTCCGGGGGCCAGCCGCTGGTGCAGATTCCGGACGGCATTCTCAGTTCGATCCGAGAACAGGCCAAGCAGGTCACCAAGGGTATGGGCGGCAACCTCGCCTGGCCGGGACTGCTGCGCAAGCTGGATCGCATTGATCCCGGTTTCAGAGATTAATTTCGGAGGAAATACAGCATGAGTGACGTCAATGCGCCCCAGGCGCAGTTCACCCATATGAAAGACGGCACGGCGGAGGACTGGCAGACCATCGCAAAGTCATTCGGACAGTTTGCCAAAGGGCTTCCGGACAGAATCCTGGAGCACCTGAAACTGCTGGAGGGCGATTTTGGCGGTTTTCCGATCGACCGGCTGTCCCATTGCCTGCAGACGGCTACCCTGGCCTACCGGGATGGCAAGGATGACGAATACGTGGTCTGTGCGCTGCTACACGACATCGGCGACACCCTGGGCACCTACAACCACGCCGATGTGGCAGCCGTATTGCTGGAGCCCTTTGTCAGTGAAGCCAATCACTGGATGGTAAAGCATCACGCCATCTTCCAGGGCTACTACTTCTTCCATTACCTGGGCATGGACCGGGACATGCGTAACGAATATCGGGATCACCCCCACTTCGAGCGCACCATCGAATTTGTCAGCAAATACGATTCCCCGGCCTTTGATCCCGAGGGCGAGACCCTGCCCCTCGAGTTCTTCGAACCCATGGTGCGCAAGGTCTTTGCCCAGCCGGTAAAGTCGCTTTACAAGGGCGCCGAAACCGCCACGGAATAAGCCCCGGACGGGCTATCAGAACATCTTCAGGTAACGATCCAATTCCCAGGAAGAGACGTGGTTCTGATAGCTCTCCCACTCGCCTTTCTTGAAGTCGATGAAGCTGTTGAACATGGCTTCACCGAAGACTTCTTTCGCCAGCGGATCGGCCTCAAAGGCCTCCACCGCCTCGCCGAGGTTCCTCGGCAGATACTCGATGCCCTGCTCGGCGATTTCAGCATCGCTGTAGTTGTACATGTTCTCGTGGTGGGGTGCGCCCGCGTCCAGACCTTCACGGATGCCTTCCAACCCTGCAGCGAGAATCAGCGCGCTGCCAAGATAGGGATTGCAGGCAATGTCCGCGGCACGGCATTCGATGCGCCCGCCCATGCCGGGGATCCGGATCATATTGGTGCGGTTGTTGGAGCCATAACACATGAACACCGGTGCCCAGGTGGAACCCGACATGCTGCCCTGGCGAACGAGCCGTTTGTAGCTGTTCACTGTCGGCGCAATCACGGCACTGATGGCCGCGCCGTGTTTCAGCACACCTGCGGTGAAGTGATAGGCGATCTTGCTGATGCCGCAGTTGTGCAGATCGTCGCCCTTGGGCTCGAACAGGTTTTCGCCGGTTTTCAGATCCGCCAGCGACATATTGTAGTGGGCGCCACTGCCGGTGCGGTCGGCAAAGGGCTTGGGCATGAAACTGGCGAAAGCGCCATGTTTGCGGGCAATCTCGTTGGCCATCATCCGGAAGAACACCAGGCGGTCGGACATGGTCAGGGCGTCGGCATATTTGAAGTCGGTTTCAAACTGGCCGTTGGCGTCTTCGTGATCAAACGAGTACACATCCCAGCCCAGCTCGTTCATGGCGTCTACCAGCTCATCCATGATGGGCAGGTTGTCCATGAGCGTGCGGGGGTCGTAACAGGGCTTGCCCAGGTTGTCGCGATCACTCAGCGGGGCAAAGCCGCCATCCTCGGTATCCCGGAACAGGAAGAACTCGGTTTCAATACCGAGATTGAAGCGATACCCCATATCCGCCGCCGCACTCAGCTGACGCCGTAGAATATTCCGGGAACAGGCTTCGAAAGGCGCGCCGTTCAGGAACAGGTTGCCCGGGAACCAGGCCAGTTGGCGATTCCAGGGGCAGATGGCCAGCCCATCGGCATCCGGCATGGAGGCGACCTCGTCGTCGGAGATATCCTGGGGCACGCCATCCAGGGCGGCGCCTGTGTAAAGCTCCGAGCCTTCCATCATTTGCCCCAGGTGAGCCACGGGCACGAACTTGCCTTTGGTCACACCGTGGATGTCCACGTAGCTGGCAATGGCGTATTTCACACCTTCCTCTGTGAGCTTCTCTTTCAGGGCCTGGGTGTTGGTCAATTCCGTCATCCTGTTTTTCTCCGGCCCGTCATGCGGGCAATCAGTTTGGGTTCTGGCACGTTTCTTTCTTTGTTTTTGCCATTCAACATACATGCCAGCGTGTATATATAAGAGCGAAGGCGAGAGACTTCAGGCAAACAGTCAGCCTGAAAGAGAGGGGAAAATGGCGTCGAAGCAATGGCTTGTAGAAGATTACGAAGCAGGTGACCTGCCTCTGACTTCCGGCGAAACGTTGCGCTCCGCGAGATTGCGGTACCACCGCATCGGAGAGCTGAATGCACCAAAAGACAACCTGATTATGCTGCCCACGTACTACGGTGGTGCAGCCGCGGGTAATCACCCGTGGGTTGGAGGCAACAGCCCCCTCGATCCGGAGCGTTACTGCATCGTTATTCCCGCTTTGTTGGGCGCAGGCGAATCATCCTCACCCTCGAACACCGCCGGAGCACAGGGCGGCCCGGGCTTTCCTGCCGTGTCCCTGTATGACAACGTGATGCTACAAAAGCGGTTGGTGGAGGACATCTTCGGAGACGCCCGGATCGCGCTGGTGATGGGCTGGTCCATGGGCGGGATACAGGCGCTGCAGTGGGGCTGTTTGTTTCCGACGCAGGTGCGCGCAGTGCTGGCCACCTGCTGCACCGCGCGGTGCTATCCCCACAACCGGGTATTTCTTGAGGGCGTAAAGGCGGCACTGACCTGTGACCACGCCTTCGAGAATGGCCGCTACCGGACTCCACCCGAACGCGGACTCCGGGCCTTCGGCCGGGTTTATGCGGGCTGGGCTTATTCCCAGGCGTTTTTCCGTCACGAGCTCTGGCGCGAACAGGGTTTTGGCTCCATTGAAGAGCTGCTTCGATTCTGGGAGCAGGATCATCTGGGCCAGGACGCCAATGATCTGCTCACCGTACTGAACACCTGGCAGAACGGCGATATCAGCGACAACCCCGTATTTGGCATGGATTACGAAGCGGCGCTCTCTGCCGTTGCCATGCCTACCCGAATGATGCCCTGCACCACCGATCTCTATTTTACCCGGGAGGACGCCAGTGAGGATGGCCGCCGGATGCCCGGCGCAACCGTGGAATCGCTGGAATCGGACTGGGGCCACGTTGCCGGTGGTGCGGGCCGGGAGGCTGCAAGCCACAATCGCATCCTTGCGGCCGCCCGGGCTTTGCTCGCGGGAAAGTCGTCATGATCGAGCACCCGAACCTATGCCGCACCAACCCGGTGCATATTTTTGCCGATGCCTTTGCCGGGATGACCCGTTTTCGCCCGCTCTTCGGATCTGGCATGCCATCTGCACTGTTTCCGACTGACGGTTTTCAAAAACCCGATCCGTTCAAAGCACTGTTCACAACACCGCAGACAGAGCGACGGACAAAATGGGTGACTAGGGTTCCGGTCCGGGCAGTCAAGATTCCCGGATGGCTGGTCCGAGAGTTACCGACCTCTGGGGAGGTTACACGGCGGGACAAAAGCCCGGGAGACTGAATCGCAAGGGACGCTGTTACCCGCGATTACCTTGCCGTGTTGTGTAACCAGAGGAGACGATTCATGCGAATGATCAACCATCACCCCGGGCGTGTTTCCGCTACCCTGCTGGGCCTGCTGCCCTTTCTGTTGATCATGCTCATCTACAGCCTGGCCTCTCAGGAGCGCCTGGCAGACAACCCCAATGACAAACTCCTTCCAGGTCTGGAGCAGATGACCGCTGCCGTGGATCGCATGGCTTTTCAGGAAGACCGTCGCAGCGGCGACTACCTGATGTGGCAGGACACGACCGCCAGTCTGGCGCGTCTTGGAATGGGCGTCGGTATCGCCGCCTCGCTGGCGCTGGTGGTGGGTATTCTCAATGGGGTGTTGCCACTGGTCAGGGCCAACCTGGCGCCTCTGGTCTCCGCGCTCTCCATGGTGCCGCCCCTGGCCATACTACCCATACTCTTCATTGTGTTCGGGCTGGGCGAGCTTTCCAAAGTCATGCTGATCGTGATCGGCACCGCGCCCATCATGATGCGGGATGTGGCCCAGCGGGTCCGCGAACTTCCCGGCGAGCAACTGATCAAGATCCAGACCCTGGGTGCCAATTCCTGGCAGGTGATCACCCGCATGGCCCTGCCCCAGGTGCTGCCCCGCCTGATCGACGCCGTGCGCCTTAGCCTTGGCCCCGCCTGGCTGTTCCTGATTGCTGCCGAGGCGATTGCTTCCACCGAAGGGCTCGGCTACCGGATCTTCCTGGTGCGGCGCTACCTGGCCATGGACGTGATACTGCCCTATGTCATCTGGATCACCATTCTCGCCATTGTTATCGACCAGTGCCTGCGTCTGGCAAACCGCAGGCTGTTCCCCTGGTACAACGCAGGAGGCCACTGATGAGCTTCATTACTGTCAACAATCTCTGGAAGGAATACGGCGAACAGGTGATCCTGGAGAACCTGAACCTGAGCGTGAAACAGGGCGAATTCTGCACCCTCGTGGGCGCCTCCGGGTGTGGCAAGTCCACGTTCCTGAAAATGCTTTTAGGCCAGGAAACCCAGACCCGCGGCGAACTGCTCCTGGAGGGCGAGGCCTTCCCCGGCGAGCCGGACCGAAACCGGGGCATCGTATTCCAGCGCTACTCGGTATTCCCGCATCTAACGGTGCGCCAGAACGTGCTGATGGGTCTGGAACTGGAACAGAAACCCTGGCTGGGCAAGCTGTTCGGCGCTGCCCGCAAGGAAGCCCTGGAGAAAGTGGATGCCATGCTGGAGTCAGTGGGCCTGAGCCCATCGGCCAACAAATGGCCTCACGAACTCTCTGGCGGCATGCAGCAGCGACTCGCGATAGCCCAGTCGCTGATCATGCGGCCACGGGTTCTGCTGCTGGATGAGCCTTTCGGCGCATTGGACCCGGGTATTCGCGGTGACATGCACGATCTTCTGCTGAAACTCTGGCAGGAGACCGGCACCACCATCTTCATGGTGACCCACGATCTGAAGGAAGGGTTTTACCTGGGCACCCGACTGCTGGTGTTCGACAAGGTGCGCAACGATCCCCATGACCCACAGGCATTTGGTGCCACCATCACCTACGACTTGCCGATCGGGCAGACAGATCGAAAACTGTTCGAAGACATTCACCAGTCGGTCAGCGAGACAGCCCGGAATCAGGCTGCCTGACCTTTAGAGGCACAAAACTTTAAGATCGAATACCCGCCTTAATCGCCCGGAAACTGAGCCAGTTCCTGCAGGCAGTCGTTGAGGAAGTCTTCGGGGTCGGCCATCACCGCCTCATCGGCAACGACGCCAAACTGCACCTGGTCGGCGTAGCTGACAATGCTGATGCCCAAACCGATATCCCCGGCCTGGGGCACCCAGAACATCTGTTCGGTTATCCGGCAGCCGGCAATATACCGGGCCTCCGGAGTGCCGGGCACGTTGGACACCACGGCACTGGCCTTGCGGTAGAACACCTCGGCCAACGGCTCCCGCCAAGGCTCTGGAACAATCGTGGCGCTGGCCGCGAGACCCCAGGCAATGCCGGGCTGCCAGCTTTTCTTAAGACGGCGGGTTTCGTGCTTGATGCGGAAAAGTCGCTCGAGGGGACTTTCACCATCCACCGGCAAAGGTACAAACACGGTGCCAAAATAGTTGCCCAGCGCGCCGGGTGCCGGCTTGAGCTCCTCGGGCAGGCGACTGCGAATATCCACCGGTACGGCGGCATGCAGCACGGCTTCATCGAGGTCCTCGCCTTCAATGCCCAGGCGGGTGCGCACAGCCGCCGCCACACAGCTCAGCAACACATCGTTGATGGTTACATTGGTTGCTCGGGCAATGCTTCTGAAGCGGTCGAGGGGCACCGGCTCGGACCAGCGACAATGTCGCCTCCCCAGCAGCGGCTGCCTGAGATCCGTCGCCGTGTCTTCCGGCTCCACCAGGAACTCCGAAAATTCATTGACCAGCTTCAGGCTCTTCTGGGCGACCCGCTCCAGCAAGCGACCCGCGTCCTGCCATTGATTACCGGCGGACCGGTCTGCATTGCCAGCACCGTGGGATTCTTCAGAAGGCTCTTCGGATGCCATCAGTTGCCCGAACCAGGCCTTTGCCGCAGCCGTCCAGCGTGACAGCTCCGCGATTTCGGGGGCGCCGTAAATGGCGGGATGCTGCTGGGGAGAGGATGGGCACAGTCGGTCAAAGATGCCCAGCAGAGACAGGCCATCGGCGTAACAGTGGTGAATGCGCAGCAGCAGCACCGCCCCACCCTCGGCATTGGGCGCAAGCCAGAATTTCCAGCGCGGGCGATACATGGGCAGAGGCTGGTTCAGACGCGCGGACACCCATTCCTGAAGGCTGTCGGGCGTGAAACGATCCACAACCACATCAAGGTGGTGGCTAACATCAAACGTCGGATCCTGCTCCCACCACCAGGCAGGTGAGCGTTTGACGGGCATGTACCGGAAACGCTCCCAGGCCATCCAGTACACCCGAAGAAACTCCCTGAAACGGGGCGCAGTGAGCCCATCAACCCGCAGCATCACGGTGATGGTCATGGGGTTTTCCGGGCGCTCCAGGGCCAGCCAGGCCGAATCAGCAGGTAGCAGGAGATGCGATTGCTCGTGACTCAAACCCGAACGTCCCTGGAGAAGTAATGAAGAAAGGGGCCCTGGATCCAATGCCAAGCAGGAGGCGCCCTAAGTAAAAACCGAACTCCGCATTGTGCCAGACAAGCCGCGCCGTCTCCATATGCGGCACCAGCGCACGCTGTTACAAAAAATTACACGTGAGTAAATGTTCAGCCCTATACTGGTTATAAGCCTTGGTGCAATGGTTATTAAACGCTGCCGATCCGTGATCGATTGGCCCTGAGACATCAAAAAATCCGTACTCAGAGCCAGTAACATAACGAGATGATCGGGGTACAAAAGGCTTACCAGCACAACCAAATTCCAACAACAGGCCATTGCCGTGCTGGGTGGGAGAACAGTTATGAAAGCGAGCCATGTTCGCAAGCTGATCAAACCGATTGAAAGCGCCTACTCGGAAATGTTTTCCGGGCATGTGTATCGCGTCGGCAAGGGCGCTGTTTCCGTTCGCAACCACAGCGGCAAAGCGGAGCAGACCGTAATTGGCGTGCACGGTTTTCTGGAAAATCACTGCTACTTCACCCAGGCCTATGAAGCGCCGACCACTGAACTTATCCTGCTCACCTGCAGTAACTACCACATCCCGGTAAACGGCGTTACGCCGGAGACGCCGGAATGGGAAGTGCCGATCAAGCAGCTGGAAGGCACGATCGAGTACGACGCCTGCATTCTTAACCAGGCGCTCTCCAGCCTGCCGACTACTCAGAACATCCGGGTTCATGGACATTCCCGTGGCGGAGCGGTAATTCTCGAGGCCATCAAGCAATGGCCCGAGCTCTATGATGACGTGGAAGTGGTTCTGGAGGCACCGGTACTCCCCAACGGCAAGCTCTCAGCTCTGGTAACCACCATTCTGGAACCGGTCAGTCACGGCATGTGGCCCTGGCTGATCCGGCTGATCAACAGCGCTCCGTCGTCAGCCTATGGCCAGACCTTTTTCGGCAAGATGAACCCGCGCAAGAAGCAGCTGTTGAGCAAGCTGTTCTCAGCCACCAAGGATCACCTGACAATTGTTCGTAACATCGAGAACATCATGGACTGGATGGCGCGGACGGACAGCAGTGTCTACGGTCATGTGCGCCACGGCACCTTCCTGATCCCTGCCGTAGATCGCATTCTCGATCGCTCATCCATGCTGGCCAGCGCCCGCCAGAGCCCGACCACCATGCGCATCGTGGAAACCGAGGCACCGAGCCACTTCATTACGCTGGACAGCAAGGAATGGGTTCCGGGGTTCGAAACGCTCCCGACAGCCGCGCAGGGCTGACGCCCGGCTTACACCCTGCTGCAAGACCACTGCAGCTCCGCTAAACTACGCTCTTTTCCTCAGGTTTAGTGGAGCCACCGCCCATGTACCGTGAGCGCCTCGTCGCTACCGAAGCCCGCTCTGAAAGCGCTCGCCGGCTGCAGCAACTGCTTCTGGACTACCATGATTTCCGGCGCCTGAAAGCCGAGCATCCGCTTATGGAACACGCCGTCTCCGTCGCCGACTGGCAGGCGGAGCGGCTGAAGTCGACCCATGAGGATCTTTATCGCCATCCCGGATATCACCGCGGCCTTGAATTTCTGCTGACCGACCTCTATGCCCCGGCCGGCATGACCCGCCGGGACGACAATATTGATCGGGTGTTTCCCAAAATGGTGAAGTGGTTGCCAGATAATCTGCTGGACACCTTCGCCGGCCTCGTGGAACTGAACCTGATCACCCAGCAGCTGGACCTGGAGCTCGCCGAACTGTTCCATCAACAGGGTGTGTCTGCGCGGGCAATCACCACTGACGCCTATTGTGCCGCCTACCGGGAGAGCCGACGGCTGGCGCAGAGAAAGAAACAGATTACCCTGGTGGCAGACGTTGGCCAGCAACTTGATCGGTATGTCCGCAACCGCACCCTTGGATGGCTGCTATCGATGACCCGGGGCCCGGCAGAGATGGCCGATCTGACGGATCTGCACAGCTTCCTGCACCGGGGCTATTCCGCCTTCCGGAAGATGGACGATGTGGAGCTGCTGATCGACCGGCTGGTTTCCCGGGAACAGCGGGTGATGCGCAACATTCTCGACCATCACCCGGACCCGTTCAGCCTGCCGGAAAACCTCTGAGCCGGGGATAGTTGGCTGGCTCAGGCCTTGATGATCTGGTCCAGCTGGGAGTGGATTTCCTGCTCGATCCGCGATTTGAAGGGCCGCAGCATCATGCCCAGCTCCAGGTGAATGTGCAGGTCTGTCGGCGTGATGTTCAGGTGCCCCTTGACGCCACTGCGCTTGAACTTCAGGTGGTCGCCTTCCCACTCATAATGCACGTCAAACTGACTGGACAGGTCTTTGGCAAGGGATTCTGCGGCCTGCCTTGCGTGTTCTTGATCCAGGGTGTGCGGGCGATGTACATCAATTACAGACATGAAGCGGTTTTCTCTCGGATTTGGATAGATTTACAGTTTAGGGCGCTATTTAACTCACCGCCACCCTTGTAGCAACCCCGTCAGCGGTTAGAATACGGGGTTCAGATTCTGACAGGACATGCCCCATGAGCGAGCAGCAAACGCCAACCAACCAGGCCGCAAACAGCAACGGCCAGGACGACGTAACCCATTTCGGTTTCCGCAATGTGCCCAAGAGCCAGAAAGCGAGCCAGGTGGCCGAGGTGTTCCACAGTGTGGCGGGCAAGTACGACCTCATGAATGACCTGATGTCCATGGGAATTCACCGGCTCTGGAAACGTTTCACCATTGAGCTTTCGGGCGTGCGTCCCGGCCACCAGGTGCTGGACATTGCCGGCGGCACTGGCGATCTCACCATGAAGTTTTCAGACCTTGTGGGTCCGTCCGGAAAAGTGGTGCTGGCCGACATCAATGCCTCCATGCTGCAGGTGGGCCGCAGCCGGCTGACCGATCGCGGCTATGCGGGCAACATTGAATACGTACAGGCGGATGCCGAGCATCTGCCGTTTCCGGACAACAACTTCAATGCGGTATCCATCGCCTTCGGTCTGCGCAATGTCACCGATAAAGACCAGGCCCTGCGCGACATGACCCGGGTTCTCAAGCCCGGCGGCAAGCTGATGATCCTGGAATTCTCCAAGCCGACCAATCCATTGCTGAGCAAGGCCTACGACACCTACTCGTTTTCCGCCCTGCCCCTGATGGGCCAGCTCATCGCCGGCGACAGTGAAAGCTACAAGTACCTGGCCGAATCCATCCGCATGCATCCCGACCAGGACACCCTCAAGGGCATGATGGAGAACGCCGGCCTGGTGAACTGCAAGTACTACAACATGACCGGCGGTATCGTCGCCCTGCACGTGGGAATCAAGCCCTGATGTTTCCCGGCCCCACCCTCCTTTCCGCTGTCTCCGCTATCCTGGAAAGCGCCCTGAACCGGGCACTGGAACTGGATCCGGCGGGGCATAGCGCCTTGATGGAAGCGTTGGCGGGCCCGGTTCAGTTCAATATCACCGACCCGATTGCCCTGACCTACACCCTGGACCGGGCCGGAAACCGCGTCCGCGTCGGCAGCCAGCCGGTCGAACAGCCAGCGCTCGAGATCACCGGCAAACCCATCGCCTTTGCAGCGCTGGCCACCGGCGATGACCGGGTCTTTGCCGACGGCCGTCTTGACGTGACCGGCGACACAGCGCTGGCCCATCAGCTACAACGAGCCCTGAACCAGCTTGAACCGGATTGGGAAGCCGCCATGGCCCGGCACATTGGCGATGTGCCCGCGCACTTTCTGGGCCAAAGGGTTCGCGGCTCTATCCGATGGAGTCGACAGGCCTTTCAGTCCCTGAATGCCAACATCGAGGAGTATGTGCACGAAGAAAGTCGCGCACTGCCCGGTCGACGGGAGCTGGAAGCTACGTTCGAGGATATCGACGAGCTGAATCTGCGCACGGAAAGACTGGAAGCGCGGCTTAATCTGATTGAAAACCGCGGCAAGACTGACGAATCGGAGAACCTGTGACCCGCCTGCAACGCCTGTTCCGAATTGCCTGGGTATTTTGCCGCTATCGGCTGGACACGTTCCTGCCAATCGCAGAACTGCCCGCGCCCCTGAAGGTGTTTTTCCTGCTGGCGCCCTGGCACCTGTTCCCGCAACCGAAACTCGATCGTGGCGACCGCCTGCGGCTGGCGCTGGAGGAACTGGGCCCCGTGTTCGTAAAGTTCGGCCAGATCCTCTCTACCCGAAGGGATCTTTTGCCGGACGACATGGCGGAATCCCTGAAGAACCTCCAGGACCGGGTACCGCCGTTCCCGAGCAATGAAGCCCGGAGCATTATCGAAACCTCCCTCGGTGCCCCGGTTTCAGACCTGTTTGCCGAATTCAGTCCGGACCCGCTTGCCTCGGCATCGGTTGCCCAGGTGCATGCAGCCACCCTGCGCAACGGCCAGAAGGTAGTCGTGAAAGTTCTCCGACCGGGCATCGAGAAGGTAATCCGTCAGGATCTGGCACTGATGTATCTGATGGCTGGCCTGCTGGAAAAATACTGGTCCGAAGGCAAGCGCCTGCACCCGGTGGAAGTGGTAGCCGACTACGATTCCACCATTCACGATGAGCTGGACCTTCAGCGCGAAGCCGCCAACGCCAGCCAGCTGCGCCGGAATTTCGAAAACTCCTCGCTGATCTACATTCCCTTTATCGACTGGGACTACACCCGCAAATCCGTGCTGGTGATGGAGCGGATTCACGGCATCCCCATTGCCGATACCGCCGCTCTGAAAGCCGCAGGTGTCGACATGAAGGTACTGGCCGAGAAAGGCGTGGAGATTTTCTTTACGCAGGTATTCCGGGACAGCTTCTTCCACGCCGACATGCATCCGGGCAACATCTTCGTGGACACCTCGAACCCGGCGGATCCCCGGTATATCGCGATCGATTTCGGAATTGTCGGCACCCTGGCACCGGACGACCAGAGCTACCTTGCCCGCAACCTGCTCGCCTTTTTCCGCCGCGATTACCGGCAGGTTGCACAGCTGCACATCCAGTCCGGCTGGGTACCACCCGATACGCCGGTAAACCAGTTTGAGGCGGCCATCCGTACTGTTTGCGAGCCCATTTTCGAGAAACCCTTGAAGGACATCTCTTTCGGCCATTTCCTGTTGCGCCTGTTCCAGACGGCACGTCGATTCAACATGGAAGTGCAGCCCCAGCTTGTCCTGCTGCAGAAAACCCTCCTGAACGTGGAAGGCCTGGGTCGCCAGCTGTATCCGGATCTGGATCTTTGGAGCACAGCGCAACCCTTCCTTGAGACCTGGATGCGCAAACGCATTGGCCCATCCGGGCTGATCAAGTCGCTGCAGTCGCACCTTCCCTCCTGGCTGGAACAGTCGCCGGAAATGCCCCAGCTGGTGCACGATGCACTCTTGCAACTACGGCAGGCGGGGCCCACCGAGCCCCAGAACCGGGCGACACTGGAGTTGCTCCGCGAACAGCAGATCCGCACCGAGCGGCGCTGGCGACGGGGTACACTCGCGGTACTGCTGATTATCGGGGGCGTTTTAGGCACCCAGCATGAGGGCCAGCAGTGGATTGAAAGCGTACCTACCTGGAGCTGGGCACTGTTTGCCATTGCCGGCGGACTGATGCTCCGGGGCAGCCGATAACCGATAAAGATTTCAGGATTCACGAAAATGCAAAATAGCTCGGATAACGTCGAGACCCCTGATTGGCTGGATGCCATACGCTGGACAGAGGACGGTCTGGTTCCGGCCATCGCCCAGGACGCTGACACCGGCGATATCCTGATGATGGCCTGGATGAACCGCGAGTCGCTCAGGCTTACCGCCGAAGAAGGGCACGCCGTATACTGGTCGCGCTCCCGGGGCAAGCTCTGGCGCAAAGGGGAAACCTCGGGGCACCAACAGGTCATCCGGGACATTCGACTGGACTGCGACGAGGACGTCATCCTGCTGAAAGTAGAGCAAAAAGGCGGCATCGCCTGCCATACTGGCAGACGCAGCTGCTTCTATCGGACTCTGAAAGACGGTCAGTGGGTCAGCGTTGACCCGGTGATCAAGGACCCCGGCACTATTTACGGCAGCAACTGAGGAGCACGGACAGTGAGCGATGTACTGGAAAACCTGGCGAGGGTTCTGGAGGCCAGGAAAGAGGCAGACCCGGAAACCTCCTATGTAGCCAGCCTCCACGCCAAGGGCCTGAACAAGATCCTGGAAAAAGTGGGAGAAGAGTGCACGGAAACCCTGCTCGCAGCCAAGGACGCAGAGCATTCCGGAGAAACCCGGGACGTGGTTTATGAAACGGCCGACCTGTGGTTTCACAGCATGGTGATGCTGTCGAGCCTGGGCCTTGGCCCGAAAGACATCCTGGAGGAACTGGCCAGCCGGTTCGACCTGTCAGGCCTGGAAGAAAAAGCGTCGAGGAACAAGTGAGCGGGAATACCTCTAAACGGGTTTCCGCGAAACGGTTCTGGTAACGTACAATGTCACTGAACAGAAACATTTAAAACGAGGACCCCGTAATGGGTATCAGCATCTGGCAATTACTTATCGTACTCGGCATTGTCATTCTGTTGTTCGGAACCAAGAAGCTGCGCAACATCGGCAGTGACCTCGGCGGTGCCATTCGCGGCTTCAAGAAGTCCATGAACGATGAGGACTCCAAGGCCGAGAACCAGGAATCCCTGGAAGGCAAGGAAGGGGAGCAGCCACAGCAACAGGCTGCGGCCGAAGACAAGCCCCGGGACAAGTCCCACAGCTGAGACCAGGCTGAATGTTCGATATCGGCTTTCTTGAGCTGCTGATCTGCGGCGTCATAGCGCTATTGGTACTCGGTCCCGAGCGCCTTCCCGCGGCTGCCCGTGCGGCTGGCCGCTGGGTGGGTGGTGCACGGCGCATGGTTGGCCAGTTCACCTCGGAACTGGACCGGGAACTGAAAGCCGGCGAACTCCGCGACGAGCTTCGCAAGGCAGGAGATGTTGGCCTCGACGACGTTCAGAAAACCGTGCGCGGCGCCCTGGACGAAGCCAGGAAATACGAGCACATGATCCTGCCCGAGAACGAGACCCAGAAGCCAAGGCCTGCACCTGCGACACGGCGGGTATCCGGCCAGCCAAAGGGCTCCGAGGCTCCAGCGCAGGATCAGCCCGATGCTATTAGCCCCTCGCAGACGCCAGATTCCGGCTCTGACGGAAACGAACAACCCAAACGCGAAACCCCGCAAAGTCCGCCGGATAATCGTTCATGAATGCAAAACCCGACGGCAACCAGCTGCCTCCGGAACAGCAGGAAATGCCACTGATCGAGCACCTGCTCGAACTGCGTAATCGCCTTCTGAAAATGGTTCTTGCGGTGCTGGTCTGCTTCGCTGCCATTTATCCGTTTGCCAACGAACTTTACCTGTGGCTGTCCGAGCCTATACGCTCGCTGTTGCCCGTTGGCCAGACCATGATCGCAACGGACGTCACCTCGCCGTTCTTCGCGCCTTTAAAGCTGGCCCTGGTGCTGGCTGTGTTCGCTGCCATTCCGATCATTCTCTACCAGCTCTGGAGCTTTATTGCGCCGGGCCTCTACGCCCACGAAAAACGGCTGGCCTTTCCGCTGCTGTTTACCTCGGTCATACTGTTCTATGCGGGCGCGGCGTTCGCTTATTACGTGGTTTTCCCGCTGGTGTTCGGCTTCTTTACCGCGATAGGACCCGAAGGCATCGTCGAACTCCCGGACATTACCAGCTACCTCAATTTCGTACTCAAAATGTTCTTCGCCTTCGGTGTGGCCTTCGAAATTCCGATCGCCACAGTGCTGTTGATCCTCACCGGCGCCACCACGCCCGCCGATCTCGCAGCCAAACGCCCCTACGTGGTGGTGGGGTGCTTCATCATCGGCATGATGCTGACCCCGCCGGATATTATTTCACAGACCCTTCTCGCGGTTCCCATGTGGATCCTGTTCGAAGTCGGTATCCTTTTCGGGCGGCTGGCAAAACGGGAAGTCGCAGACCCGAAAAGCGATGAGCCTGCTGGCCAATGAATCTGGCGTTACTGTTTAACGAGGATTTCGTAGCGCCTGACCGGGCCGTTCTGCGCGGTCGGCGCTTGGCCCACCTGCAGTCCGTTATCAAGGTCATTGCTGGCGACACCGTTCCCGTAGGCCGTTCGGATGGCCAGCTTGGAACCGGCGAAGTCGTCCGACTTACCGATAGCGAGGCAGAACTGCGAGTGACGCTGGATCAGGCTCCGCCGGCTCCTCTGCCGCTCACCCTGATTCTGGCCATGCCCCGGCCCAAGATGTTCCGTCGCATCCTGCAAACCTGCGCTGCCCTGGGCGTGAAGGACCTCTGGCTGATCAACAGCTACAAGGTGGAGAAAAGCTTCTGGCAGACGCCGTGGCTCTCAGACGAACAGCTTCGGGAGAACCTCACGCTGGGGCTGGAACAGGCAAAAGATACCCTGATGCCCCGTGTGCAGATCCGCAAGCTGTTCAAACCCTTCGTGGAAGATGAGTTGCCGGCGCTGTTGGCGGATAAACGAGCCCTGGTAGCGCATCCCGGCACAAGCACCCCCTGCCCTGTGCACCTTAACCAGCCGACCGTGCTTTGCATTGGCCCGGAAGGTGGCTTCACGGCTTACGAAGTGGGAAAACTGGAGGAAGCCGGCTGCCAGAGCGTGCATCTCGGCCCCCGTATTCTGCGAGTCGAAACCGCGGTACCGGTACTGGTGAGCCGGCTGTTCGACGCCTGCCTCTAGAGCCCCGGCCTTCTCAGGCGTTCCTCGCCTGCCACCATCGCGTCAGTGGCGTGATAATGGCCACCAGTAGCGCACCTGCCAGCACACCGAACAGGCCATTGGCCACCGTTGGCACGAGCACACCAGCCACACCACTGAAACCCTCGGCAAAGTGATGAATAGCGTCGTATACCGGCGTCAGTCCGTGGGTAAGAATGCCACCACCCACCAGAAACATCGCCAGAGTGCCCAGGATGGAAAGTGTCTTCATCAGATAGGGGGCCAGCCAGAGAATGCCTGAACCCAATTGCTGGAGCACCGGATTCTCTTGCTGGCTGAGGTAGAGGCCGCCGTCGTCCAGCTTTACGATCCCTGCCACCAGGCCGTAAACAAAGACTGTGATCATAATCGCAACCACCGCCAGCACCATGAACTGCATGCCGATGGTCTGGGTCGTTACCGTTCCGAGGGTAATGGCAATGATTTCGGCAGACAGAATGAAGTCGGTGCGGATGGCGCCCTTGATCTTGTCTTTCTCGATCGCCCGCAAGTCGACGTCCGGGCTCTTGAGGGCTTCACGCAGCTCGCCCTTGCGCTTCTGGTCCTGCTCCTGGTGTAAAAACTTGTGCACCAGTTTCTCAAAGCCCTCAAAACACAGAAAGGCACCGCCGAGCATTAGCAGAGGCGTTACCAGCCAGGGCATGAAAAAACTGATCGCAAGGGCCGCCGGCACCAGGATGGCCTTGTTGATCATGGAGCCGCGGGCAACCGCGAGGACCACTGGCAGTTCCCGGGCAGGCTTTACACCGGTCACCTGCTGGGCGTTAAGCGCCAGATCATCCCCCAGAACACCTGCGGTTTTCTTGGTGGCGGCTTTTGTCATCAGGGCAACATCGTCCAGCACAGTGGCGATGTCATCGATCAGAACCAGAAGGCTGCTTCCTGCCATTGGACAATTCCTTTTTGTATTCAGCCGTTAAGACCCATGGCCTCGGCAGCTATACGATTTTTCACCGGCCCCATCTGGTTGAGCCAGCGCAGGCCGGTATTTCGCAGCCAGCGGACCGGCAGCTCATCACGGCCGAACAGCTGCTTGAAGCCCTCCATGGCGGCCATCATGGCGAGATTCTCGCCTTTCCGGCGGCGCTGATAGCGCGCCAGAACCAGCTCATTGGCTGGACTCAGGCCCGCCTTTTTAGCTCGCGAAAGCTCATCGAGCAGAGCCCGTACATCGCCGTAGCCAAGGTTGGCACCCTGTCCCGCCAGCGGATGGATGGTATGGGCCGCATCGCCGACGAGGGCAAAGCCGGGGGCAATGTAGTCCTTCGCGTGCCGCTGTCGAAGCGGAAAGGCGAAGCGGCCGGAAATGGACTGCACCGATCCCAGCTCGCGCTCAATCGCACGCTCAAGTTCAGCGGCAAAGTCGGTGTCGTCCAAAGTCATCAGACGCCGCGCTTCCGCGGTATCCTGAGACCAGACAATGGAACAGAAATGCTCATCTCCGGACTCTGGCAGCAAGGGCAAAAACGCCAGCGGCCCGGTCGTCGAAAATCGCTGCCACGCGGTGAAACGGTGGCTCTGGCTGGTCTTCACCGTGCATACGATTGCCTGCTGGTCGTAGTCCCACTCACGCGTTGGCAGGCCAACCCAGTGGCGCAGACGGGAATTGGCACCGTCACAACCGACCAATAGCCCCGCCGACAAGGATCGACCATCCTCCAGCTCAACCGTATAAGTTCCAGACAACTGTTTACAGCCAGTAATCCTCGCGCCATCAATCAGTTCGACCGGACTTTGTTCCAAAGCCCTGAACAGTGATCGGACGATGCTGCGGTTCTCGACAATCGTTCCGAGGGCTCTCGCCTGCAGCTCGGCGGCCTCAAACTGTATTCGCCCCGTGCCGTCGCCATCCCAGACCCTCATGGTCTGGTAAGGACAGTGCCGACCGGCGGTCACCTCGGACCAGACTCCGAGTTGCTCCAGCAATTGCTGGCTCGCCACCGAAATGGCACTGACCCGTGGTTCGAAATCGGCAACGGTGGTGGCGGAGTCCAGGGCCTCAACCAGAGACTCATGTCCGGAACCTTCCACCAGCCCCACATGCCACCCTTGTCGTGACAGCCCGAGAGCCAGGGCGGAACCGATCATGCCACCGCCAGCCACAAGAATATCGAACGTTTGCGCCTCACTCATTAGCCGGCGCCTCCCGGTTCAGGCTTCCGGGCCGCTCAATCAGGGCGCGGCGGCCGCCCAGGCCCATGGCCTTGCGGGCAAACCAGCGTTTTGCCCCAGGCAACAGATCAAGACCCACCAGGCCGGCATCGCGGGCCACCGTAACCGGCAGCATGGAATGCCCGAACAAACGGACAAGCGAATCGGAGAAGCGCACCGTCTGCTGCCAGTCCTCCCGATGCAGTGCCTGGTAGCGCTTCAGGACCTCAAGATCGCCAATCGACCTGCCTTGCTCTTCAGCCAGGCGGAACTGTTCGACCAGCGTCATGAGCCCTCTCAGCGCGAGATTGAAGCCCTGCCCCGCGACCGGATGCAGGGCATGGGCCGCATTGCCCACCAGGGCGACCCCGGGGCGCACTGGCTCATCCACCGTGGTCAGGGTCAGCGGATAATGATGACAGGCACCGATGCGGGTAAAACGACCCAGACGCCAGCCAAACCGGTCCTGAAGCCAGCGACATTTCTCGTCGTCGGGCAGCTCCAGAACCTCCTCCAGGACCTCATCGGATAACGTCCAGACCAGTGCCGACTGGTGCCCGGCACGCGTGGGAGAACCATGGGGCAAGAGAGCCATGGGACCGGCATCGGTGAACCGCTCAAAGGCGGTGAACCCGTGACTGTCACTGGTGGAGACATTGGCGATCAGGGCGTTCTGGCCATAGCTGTGACGATCGGCCCTGAAGCCAAGTTTCTCGCGCAATCCTGAGCGACCGCCATCTGCGACCACCAGACAGCGAGCCGTCAGCTCCGGGGCATTCTCGCCATCCTCCGACAGCCGGACCCGGACGCCACCGGGTATAGGCGTCATATCTGTCACTTCTGCCGGCGCCCGCCACTGGACATTGGTATCCAGAAGCTCACGCATCAGGCACAAACCCATCCAGCGATTGTCCGCTACGTAACCAAGCGCTTTCTGACCATGCTCGGCGGCATGCAGCCGGGTAGCGCCGAAATGCCCCCGATCAGAAACATGGATATGTTCAATGGGAGTGGCATGCTCGGAGAGCCGGTGCCAGAGCCCCAGCTCTTCAAAGATCAGCCGGGAGCCCCAGGACAGCGCGGTTGAACGGGCATCGTAACTCGGCTGGTAACTCTCCGGCAGGGCATCGGGCGCGAGCGGGAAGGCCTCGACCACGGTCACGCGCAGCGACGGCACCATCCGTGCCAGCGCCAGGGCCAGGGTCGCTCCGGCGAGGCCACCACCGGCAATGATCAGATCGGTATCAGGCTTGGTCACAGGCTGTCAGTCCGCCATCAGGGCTTCGATTTCGGCAATGGTTTTCGGCACCGCTTCGGTCAAGACCCGGCAGCCGTCTTTGGTCACCACCACATCGTCTTCGATGCGTATGCCTATGCCGCGCCATTTCTCATCCACGTCGGTGTTATCCGGCGCAATGTAAAGGCCTGGCTCGACGGTCAGGGCCATGCCGGGTTCCAGCTGGCGCCAGGCGTCACCGACCTTGTAATCGCCCACGTCGTGTACATCCAGCCCCAGCCAGTGGCCGGTTCGGTGCATGAAAAAGGGCTTGTAAGCTTCGTTGGCAATGGCGTCTTCCAGGGTGCCGGACAACAGCCCCAGATCAATCAGGCCCTGGGTCAGTACTTCCAGCGCAGCCTCATGGGGCCGGTTCCAGTGATTTTCCGGCGAGACCGCCTCAATGGCCCGATACTGCGCCGCCAGCACCACCTCGTAGAGGGCCCGCTGCTCATTGCTGAACTTTCCACTGACCGGGAATGTGCGAGTGATGTCAGAGGCGTAGCACTGGTATTCACAGCCGGCATCAATCAGTACCAGATCGCCGTCCTTCAGCGGCGCACTGTTCTCGATGTAATGCAGGATGCAGCCATTGGCGCCACCGCCCACGATGGAGGGATAGGCCGTAGACCGTGCGCCATGCTCCATGAAAGTGTGGATGAGCTCGGCCTCGAGGTTGTACTCGAAGCCGCCCTTGCGGGCCCGTTTCATGGCCCGGCAATGGGCCTCAGCACTGATCTGGCCGGCCTTGGCCATGATCTTGATCTCATTGGCGCTCTTGTATAGCCGCAGATCATGAAGCAGGTGCTCCAGGGCTACGAACTCGCCCGGCGGGTGGGCGCCGCTGCGAACCTTGCTGCGAATCATCTTCACCCAGTCCATGACCCGGGCGTCAAAATGATCGTCCTTGCCGAGGGGATAATAAACCCGGCTTCGACCCTCGATCATTCCCGGCAGGATGTCGTCGATGTCTGCGATCGGAAACGCATCGTCCAGGCCGTAGCGTTCGATGGCGCCTTCCGGGCCAACCAGGAAACCGTCCCAGAGCTCCTTCTGCGGATTGCGCTCTTTGCAGAACAGTACCGATTCCCCGTGTTCACGGCCCGGAATCAGCGCCAGGACGGCCTCCGGCTCACCAAAACCGGACAGGTAATGGAAATCGCTGTCCTGGCGGAACGGATGCAGCACATCCCGATTACGAACGCGCTCCGGGGCGGCCGGAATAATCGCAATGCTGTCTGGCGCCATACGCTCCATCAGCTTGCGACGGCGCTCGGCAAACTCCTTTACGGGAATCATGGAGTTCATAGTCTCTCCTGCAATCAGGACCCGGCTCAGTGCAGGGTCGGCGAATCAGACTTCGGTGGCTCAGGGGCGTTGAATTCAGTGAACACGGCGAGCGCCCCCAGCCGGATGTATTCGGTAATTTCCAGCAATTGCTGCTCGCTTTCGTCGTCCGCTTCTTCCTCTTCGGATAGCTGGCTGATGGCCACCATATCCTCGATCAGCTCCCGGATCTCGTCTGGCGCCTGGCCGAGTGACTCGCCGGCCGACAGTGCCATACCCTCGAGAAATCCCCGCACCCAGGAAACCAGGGCTTCCAGCCTCTGCTCAATGGCATAGTCGTCATCCGGCAATAAAGGATGGAAACTCATGTCTGCTGATTTCAAGAGCTCGAGGGTCTGTTCATAGGCTTTGTTCATGAACGGGGCGAGATCATCGGACTCTTCGGCCGCATTCTCGGCCAACCCCATGTGTTCACACACCATTGCCAGCCACTCCGGCTCTTTGATACGCGATCCGGCCGCCAGGCGACCACAGAGCGCGCCGTGCAGTTCGGATGGGTGGCTGAATGCCTTGTGAGCTGTAAAAACGTTGGCCCAGCGCTCGAATTCTGCGGCGCGGGCAGCACCGGAAGTGTCGGTTTCTGACATGAAACAGGCGGATCCTGTGTTAATGGATTAG
This sequence comes from Marinobacter sp. es.042, assembly GCF_900188315.1. Lineage (NCBI taxonomy): Bacteria > Pseudomonadati > Pseudomonadota > Gammaproteobacteria > Pseudomonadales > Marinobacteraceae > Marinobacter > Marinobacter sp. es.042. The sequence continues at coordinate 3,751,750 of NZ_LT897781.1, read as the reverse complement.
AGGTCTATCCTAGCATTCAGGCGGTGCCAAGGCACTGCCTGTTGATTTTTATCCGGGGAGAGAACAAAATGTTATAACGTATCAATTTACATGGAAGACTCCGCCATGACGCCATCAAAACGCAGCTCTCTATTCCTGTTTACCAGCAGTGCCTTGTTGGCCTTGCCCGCTATCGCCAGTGACAATCCGGGCGCTCACCAGCACGGTCACGCAGAACTGCAGGCCGCTCTGGATGGCAATCAGATCGATCTGATTTTCACGTCGCCGGCCTACAACCTTTTGGGATTCGAGCACCGCCCCCGGACAGACGATCAGAAAGCCCTGATCACGGAAACAACCGAATGGCTTGAACGCACACCGCTGATCAACACGCCAGATGCCAGCTGCACCGTGGCGAGTGTTGAGGTTTATCAGGAGGCCGGCGGTGACTCTGATGACCACCATGACCATGACAATCACGACCACGACAGCCATGGACATAATGATCACAAAGCAGAGCACGGGCACGATGAGCATGAGCATGAGCATGAGCATGAGCATGAGCATTCGGAAGGGTACACCCACTCAGATTTTGAAGTGACCCAGATTTTGAATTGCACCGGTCTGGCTTCGGCAGAAACTTTGATTACTCCCCTCACCGAGCGCTTCCCCGAAATCGAACATCTTGCTGTCGAGTGGGTGTGGTCAGGAGGTCAGGGATCGACTCGCCTGGAACACACGGAACGCAGCTTCAGCCTGACAGGCCAGTGAGACGGCGGACAACGATTTGACGGCCCTACTCCCTGTAGGGCTCGACATTCGTTGCAATCATCGAGTAGGACGAGGTGCCAATGTCATTCTCGGTGCGGTCGATCACCAGCTTGCCTTCGATCCAGACCGGATCATACAGGGCTTCAAGCGTGAGACCTTCCTTGTATTTGACGTGAATAATCTGATTCGGGGGCGGTGGAGGCACGTGAATACAGGCGCCATAGTAAGGCACCAGGAAGAATTCAAGGATTTGCATATCCTGGGTCGTTTTCAGGGGCACCACGAAGCCGGGAATACGCCCTTCCACGTTGCCCATCTCAGGCACGACCCGGCCGGTCATGATCTCGTCCGGCAGCAGCGGCGGGCCATCGCCCTCGTGCTCAATCTCTGGCATATTCTCCAGCAGCGCCAGGTCTTCGGCGGGCATCAGTTCAAGCCAGTCAATTTCCCGGGTTTCGGCATGACCAACTGCCGGGAGCAAGAGCACCAGGACAAGCGCGGCGAGAGAGGGCAGCGCAAAGCGCGAACGCACCGGGGTAAACATCATTGGACCACAGACTCCTGATAGTGAAACTCGCAAACCGCCATCATACACCGGGCAGACAGCAACCAACATGACCAGCAAGACAGACTCAGCCAATAACAGTTCCCCGAGCGCGGAAACGTCAATTGAAGTACGCGGTCTCGACTTTTCCTGGAACCGGGTACAGGAACCCCTCAGTTTTCCGGATATTACCCTGAGGCGCGGTGATCATCTTTTCCTGCACGGACCCAGCGGCAGCGGCAAAAGCACACTGCTGAGCCTTTTGGCGGGCATGCTTCGCCCGGCCAGCGGCCACGTAAAGCTGCTTGGCACCGACATTCACCGCCTGAGCGCCGGCAAGAGAGATCAATTCCGGGCCGACCACATGGGTGTCATTTTTCAACAGTTCAACCTGGTGCCCTACCTGACAACCCGTGCCAACGTAACCCTGCCCTGCGAACTCTCTGAACTGCGAAAAAAGCGTACCGAACCGACGTTCGCAGAGGAAGCAGAGAGATTGCTTGCCGCCCTGTCGATCCCCGAAGACCACTGGCAACGGAAAGTCACCAGGCTAAGCATTGGCCAGCAGCAACGCATCGCGGCCGCCCGGGCGCTGATCGGCGCACCCGGACTGGTCCTCGCAGACGAACCCACCTCGGCACTGGATGCGGACAACCGGGACCGGTTCCTGGAACTGCTTCTGCATCTTGCGCATCGGCACAACACCTCGGTGCTGTTTGTCAGTCACGACCAGTCCCTGGCCCGCCATTTCGGCAATCATCTGGAACTGCGGGGTAACCGGATATGAAAGCACGCCTTGCTATGACACTCGCGATGGCAAGCCTTTGGCATCGCAAAAAAGTACTGGCCCTGGTGTGCCTGACCCTGACCCTGAGCGTTTCCCTGTTGCTGGGCATCCAGTACCTCCGCACCGAGGTCAAACAATCCTTCACCAGCACCATCAGCGGTACCGACCTGATCGTCGGCGCCCGCAGTGGCCAGCTGAACCTGCTGCTGTACACCGTGTTTCATATTGGCGATGCCACCAACAACATTCGCTGGTCGACTTACCAGAGTCTTAAAAGCGATAGCCGCCTCGAGTGGCTGATTCCGATTTCCCTGGGGGACAGCTACCGGGGTAACCGTGTCGTCGCCACAGACGAGAATTTTCTCAAGCACTTCCGTTATGGTCGCGACCTGCCGCTCGAAATGGCAGATGGCCAGTGGTTTGACGGAGTCTTCGACGTTGTGCTTGGCGCTGGCGTTGCCAGATCACTGGAGCACGGGATAGGTGAGCAGATTGTGCTATCCCATGGCGGTGGGCGCACCAGCTTCTCCAACCACGAAGACACGCCGTTTACCGTTACTGGCATACTGGCCCCCACCGGAACGCCGGTGGATCAGGCCGTCTACATTGGCCTGGACGGCATGGAGGCCATGCACGTGGGCTGGGAATCCGGGGTCGCCATTCCAGGCAGGACACTCACGCGAGAGCAGGCGGAAGGCCGCGATTTCACACCCAATGCCATTACCGCCGCATTTGTCGGCATTGAAAGACAGGTGCTGACCTTCCGGATACAACGGGAAATCAACCAGTTCTCCGGTGAACCACTGTCAGCCATACTCCCGGGCGTCGCCCTGAGCGAGCTCTGGCGGCTAATGGGCCAATTCGAGCGGGCGCTTCTGGGCATCACCGTGTTCGTCGTGATTACCAGCCTGATCGGACTGATCGCCGTTCTTTTAACCTTACAGGCGCAGCGGGCTCACGAAATTGCCGTACTCAGAGCAACCGGTGCCTCGCCGGCACTTATCGCCTCTCTGTATATCATTGAATGTGTCGCCCTTGCTGGCGTGGCCTGTCTGCTGGCTCTCGTGATTGGCATGGCAGGGGTTTCAACAGCAAGCCCATGGCTGCTGGCCAACTATGGACTGCAGATCGCGCTGCGCCCGCTGACTTCCGAGGAATGGGCATTGCTGGTCTCGGTGCCCGTCGCGGCCTTCATCGTAGCGCTGATCCCTGCCTTCAAAACATGGCGCCAGAGCCGCCGGCTGGGCTTTGGCGAGGCCGCAGATCAGTGATGGGCATCACGCAGGGAACGCAATGACAAGCCTGTAAATTGACCGACTTAGCGTCCACACTTATAGTTGAGCTTAATATCATAAAACCACTGCTGGGCACGTCATGGAACAGTCCGAAGTACAGGCATTAGCGGACAAGCTGGACAGGCTGATTGAACGCTGTCAGAAACTTGAGCGGGACAACGCCACATTGCGGGAGCTGCAGGACGACTGGAACCGGGAGCGGGCCCAGCTGGTGCAGAAAAACGATCACGCGAAACACAAGATCGAAGCCATGATCAGCCGCCTTAGGGCCCTGGAGCATCACTGATGGCACAGCAATCCACCACGGTTGAGGTGAAAATCCTCGACAAGGAATATCTGGTCGCCTGCCCCGAGGAAGAACAGGAGGCACTGCTGCGTGCCGCCCGGCATCTGGACAGCAAAATGCGGGAAATCCGCGCCGGCGGCAAGGTTTTTGGTACCGAGCGCATTGCTGTAATGGCCGCTCTCAACATTACCCACGAACTGCTCGAGCGCGACACCATGTCCGATGCCACCAGCACCTTGCTGCGAGCCATGGACAACAAACTGGACGGCGCGCTGGGTGATGGTTCCGGTCGTTAAATCCCCAGAGAATCGCAGACAGGTGTTGCAATCGGCCCCGACACTGCCCGTATAATGAGAACAACTTCCTGGGCTGTTCGGGATAGTCGGATACGTCCTCGAGCCGATGCGCACTACCCAGGTGGCTACTTCAGGGCATTGTGAGCACGTCCCCGACAGGGGAAAGCCTAATATGTCACAGCGGCCACCGACCTTGAACTTTGGGTTCAAGGGCCACATCCGATAACGGCAGCCCGGGAAGCTTTATTTTCAACGAGTTACCCCGAAAACAGTTACTTACGGTCTTCGTTCAATTCTGAACTGGTACAAAAGACTGGTACAAAAAGTGACTGTTCTACGCCTCAAATCTAGCCTCCACCGACGCCCTGAAACCGCCAATCTTTTCCTCCGAAAGGTCATTCCAACGGAGTTGCGCCCCTATTTCGGCAAACGCGAGATCAAATACAGCTTCCAGACTGCTGATCCAGTAACCGCACGGAGCCGGTATCACCAGATCAGCGCATGCGTTGAGCGACAAATTGCCAACGCGAGAGCGCAACTTTTGGGTACTGAAAAGATTACCGACCTTCATATACAAAAACTGGCGGAAGAATGGTATTCCCTCGCGAAAGTGGGTGCCGACTCTGATGAGCCACTATCCCCGCTCTCTCTGCACCAATTGCCGAGGAGACTAAGAAAGCCACCGTCATTTCTTAATTTAGATTCCTGCCCTCAAGCCAATAACTTGAAGAAGCTGGAGAAGGCACTGGGTACGGACGCTCGCACCTTACTCCTACACCACGGCATTGCTCTCAATCACAAAAGCGCGAAGTACCATCAGCTCCTCGTTTTATTGGCGGAGAAAGCACTCCTGATCGAGGGACGCGATCCGGTCGAATCTCATCTGGCGAGTGCCACCATCGGAAACACAGAAACACCGACGCTGAAGGGCATTTGGAATCGATTTGAAGCCCTCCACAGCGCCTCAGACAACCCTAGAGACCGGGGCAAGGTCACAACATACCGCAGCGACTTCTCGAAGCTCATACAACACGCTGGAGATATCAGGCTATCAATGCTGACGCGAGAGCATGCATTAACGTTTCGAGACGCGCTCCGCGAACTTCCTGACACAACCATCCCAAACTTTAAGATACGGTCCGGTCTCAAACCAAAAGAATTTCGTCAGTTACCTCTCGATCGACAGCGAGACATCGCAAGCGAAGAAAATCTGCCCGTTAGAACCGCCAGCGGCGTGAAAGCGGCCTTGAAACGAGTTGCAGCGGTTCTTACGTTTGCGGATCAAGAACTACAGACGAAATATAACGCCTTCAATCCCACGCCAATGGTGCCAAATACCCAAACACAGCATCGGGGAGAAGCTTTTGAATACAGTAAGGAAGAAATTGAGACCTTATTGACCTCGGATAACATCCTCACGTCGTTAACCGTTGATGAAATTTGGGCGATGTTGACTCTTTACTTGACTGGAGCGCGACTAGGGGAAATTGCTCCAATGTTGGGCGAGGATTTGGTTATGGTTCGCGACACACAAGCTTTGCGCATACGTGAGGACCATTCCATGGGTCGCACTGTGAAGAACTATTCGAGCATCCGCAGAGTTCCTGTTCACCCTTATATGAAGGACCTGGGTTTCACAGAGTATGCAACTAGACCTGCACGAGAACCGCTATTCCCAAGCCTATGGGACATGACCGGAAACAAAGCCAACAGGTTTAGCCGTAAATTGAAGAAATTAGGGCAAGAACAGGGGATAAAACCAACGGTACGCCCAGCGCACGGCTTTAGGCATCATGTGATTGGACTGTGGCGCGAAGCTGAAAAAAGGCAGGACCTCCAAGATGCGTATCTCGGCCATGCAAACAACTCACAACAGTCCAAGTATTCCGATTTCAAAGCCTTGGCTAAATCGGCGGAGACCGTATGGCCGCCCCTTCCAGACCAAGAGTTGCTGACTAAATACCTATGGCCGGATGAAGCTGTGTCATAAACGCTGACCAGCTTCAGCCACGAGCTGATACAAAGATTCGGTACTGTTCACTTTGCCGATTAACCTTTGCGACGCAGACACGGAACTCTTCTCCCTTGAATTCTTCTGTCTCGGCAAAATAATTGTCCAGCTCATAGCTCAAACGACTCATGAATGCCTGTTTTAGAGCCCTCATAAAGCCCTGGGACGACAGATTCCCTACCCACGGAACGACTCCTACCTGCCCTATGGCTGATTCAATGCTGGAGTCAAATGATACGTCTAACTTAAGTTCGATGGAGTCGGATGTCACCTGTCGTCTTTGTCCGAAGACAGCATGCTTCGGTTTAATCTCATGAAATGCTTCCCTAAGTCGCTGAACAATCTCAACAGTCTTCTCTTTCACTGGTGGAAAGACGGTGCGGGCGGCTATCGAGGGAGCAATCTCAAGAACGCGATTGTAAGCCCACGCAGACTGCGAAAGTTGCCACTGATGCCATACAGTAGGGCACACCAGACTGTCGTCACTATCGCCGCCACGGATGAGTTGCAGGGCTTTCTGTCGACTGTATGCGTCCGTCGCACTGTAATCGGTCGCAGTTGCGAGTTTTCCCAGGATGTTGGACTCAACGGCGTGAACTTGTTCAACCAGCCGAGGGTACTCAGCCATGTGGTCTGCAATGAAGCTGAACACCGCCCCCAATGAGAGGTATTCAACCGCCTTCAGAAGGTCTCGATTCGAATCGTGCCCTGATCCCTTCAGGTCTTCGATAAAAATGAAGCGCATTCCCCGGCGAAGTGCTTTGTCGACGCCTTTCACATTCTTTGCTATCTGCGGATATCGATCTTTTACGAGCACCAGCCAGGCAATCGCCAAATAGGACGGCGTGAATGCAAAGTCTATAGCAGCATCCCCGGGCATAGTTGTGTCTTCCGGAATCGCCCAGGAACCATGACCAAAATGAAGTTCAGGATTGTCCCGCTGGTTTTCGACAAGGTAACGGGTGAACGCTTCGATCTGGGCATCTGTCGGCGAATGCCTGGTGTTTCTGGCACAACGAAGAAAAGTGAGGCGTTGATAAAAGCCCTTGACCGCCTCCCTATAGCTTCTCAAATCGTAATCGATGAATGGCAAGGGTCGCACGGGCACATCCCATGAAAACGCTCCCAGGGGTTGCTTAGGCACGAGGTGATGAACTTGGTCAGATGTCAGATTATCGAAATCTAGGTCTTCGGTGATGAAGATCATGTCTATCTCCTTTTCTTGGTTAAGAATACAGTTGCACTAACTGGTTGGCAATACTGTATCTATAACGCTATCGAGTAGGAGCAGGTATCGTGATCTCGAAGTCTGTCGGTTTGAGTGCTGTCGGGAAGGTGAATTCTTAATTAAGAATACAGTATCCTCTTCATCTTAAATGACGGTGAGTGAGGTCCTATGCAAGTAACAATCAAGTTGATCGCATTGACAATAGGTCATGCTCAACTGCAACTCATGCTGCCATGCGACGGGACGGAGTTGCCTTCGGCGGACCTAACGGAAGGCGGTCCAGACGCGGTTGCGTCTGAACTTGCATCTGAACTCTCTGGATACTCGGAAGGAGTCCAGCGTCATGGTTTTCTTTCACCGGGTGACACTGATACTGACAGCCTGACGTTGATCTATATTCAACTGGTAACTGAGGAGAAGCTTCAAGGCAGTCAGGATGAAGATATCGCTCTGGTACCCGTCCCCGAAGCTGGCAGTGTTCTGAATTCCGTTGAAACCCAAATCGTGAACGACGTTGTCGGAAACCTGAAAGCTGACCTTGACCAGGTGATGCACTCACGATTGAACAAGCGAGGATTGATCCAGTTGTTGGGGTTGTTACCGGACATCTTCGATCATAAGGAGCTCGCGGCAGCCTATTACGCTCTCACTGGCGATAAGCCCTCCAGCTCCCTGATGCTCGCGCGGATGATGCTGGACCGTTACACGATGGGCAGCGGTGATCGGCAGCGGGAAGTGAAAGGGCGTGACTTGATCGAGGAATACGTGCCGGAAGCGCCAGACTTTCTCGATGAGAAGTGGGAGAAGAACAAAGACCTCTATCGAACCGGTGGACCCAAAGCCAAGAGACTGTATAAAAAGAAACGCATTCTCGATTAGCGGTTTCAGCGTCTGGATTGCTGCACAGATGGCAGACCACTACACTCGATACATTATCAAGCTAACGGATGCGTTGTTCTTTCCAATCAACATCATGACAACCGTGAATGTATTGATCGGAACAGACTTCGCCTCCTCATGTTCATTGAAGTACATGGAACCTTTTGAATGAGCCACAACATCACCCTTCAGCAACTTGAATCCTTCCTGTGGGAAGCCGCCGACATTCTGCGCGGCAACATGGACGCATCCGAATACAAGGACTACATCTTCGGGATGATGTTTCTAAAGCGCCTGTCGGATGCCTTTGAAGAAGCACAGGAAGGCGTTGTCCGGTACTACATGGACAAGGGCAAGACCGAAGCCCAGGCTCGCGAACTGGCGAACGATGAAGACGAATACGACAAGACCTTCTACATCCCCCCCGTTGCCCGCTGGGACGCCCTCAAGGACCTGAAACACGACATTGGCTCTGAACTGAACACCGCCACCGAAGCCATCGAAGAATACAACGCTTCGCTGGAAGCGGTGCTGGTGTCCATCGACTTCAACATCAAGAACAAGCTGTCTGATAAAAAGCTACGTGACTTGCTGAGCCACTTCAGCCGCTACCGCCTGCGTAATGAAGACTTTGAACGTCCGGACCTGCTGGGCACCGCCTATGAATACCTAATCAAGATGTTCGCGGACAGCGCCGGTAAGAAAGGCGGTGAGTTCTACACTCCGTCTGAAGTGGTGCAGCTGCTGGTTGCCCTGCTCAAGCCCCACGCCGGAATGCGTATATACGACCCCACCGCCGGTTCTGGCGGCATGCTGGTGCAGACCCGAAACTATCTGGCGACCCATGGCGAAAACCCGTCCAACTTGTCCCTATTCGGTCAGGAGATGAATCTGAATACGTGGGCAATCTGCAAGATGAACATGTTCTTGCACGGGGTCTACAGCGCGGACATTCGTAAAGGCGACACGTTAGGCAACCCCCAGCACACCCAGGGTGGTGAGCTGATGACCTTTGATCGGGTGATCGCCAATCCGCCCTTCAGTCTGAAAAAATGGGGGAAAGAAGAAGCCGATACCGACTCCTACGGTCGCTTCCCCTATGGCACTCCACCGAAGGATTCCGGTGATCTGGCATTCGTTCAGCATATGATTGCCAGCCTGAACAACGATGGCATGATGGGCGTGGTCATGCCCCACGGTGTTCTATTCCGGGGTTCCAGCGAGAAAGCCATTCGCCAGGGCATCCTCAATGATGACCTGCTGGAAGCTGTGGTGGGTTTACCCGCAGCCCTTTTCTACGGAACCGGCATTCCCGCCTGCCTCTTGATCATCAACAAGAACAAACCGGCAGAACGCAAAGGAAAGGTACTGTTCATCAACAGCGAACTGGAATACGAAGAAGGCAAGAACCAGAACAAACTCCGCCAGCAGGACATTGAAAAGATCGTCCAGACATTCGACGACTACACCGAAATCAAACGCTATTCAAAAGTCGTCACCCTGGCTGAAATCGCCGAAAACGATTACAACCTGAACATCCGCCGCTACGCCGACACCAGCCCGCCCCCGGAAATCTTCGACGTGCGCGCCATCCTGCACGGCGGCATCCCGGTTCGGGAAGTGGAAAGCGAGTATATCCAGGAAGAAATTCTGGAAGGCTTCGACGTGTCCACAGTGTTTGTAAGGCGGGATGCGGACTACTACGAGTTCAAGCCGGAAATTGATACCAAAGAAGCTATCCGGGAAACCATTGGCGATGTGGATGCCAAGGTGATTACTCAACTGGAACGCTGGTGGGACAAGTACCGGGTATCACTGAGCGAGCTAGATGCACAGGTGACTGAAGCAGAAGGCGTGATGAAAGGTTATCTAAAGGAGCTGGGGTATGAGTAACCTCGGTGATGTTCTGCGACAGGTAGTCTGCATTCCAAGCACCATTCCGAATGATTGGTCCTTTCGCAAACTCACAGATATTTGCAGCCCGAAACAATGGCGCACAGTTTCATCTTCAGAAATGACCACTACTGGCTATCCGGTATTTGGCGCAAACGGCTTCGTTGGCTTCTTCCATGAATACAATCACGAGGATGAAACGGTTGCCATTACTTGTCGTGGCAACACTTGCGGGACGATCAACCGAATTCCGCCAAAAACCTATATCACCGGAAACTCCATGGCATTGGATAATATTAAGAGCCGTGAGGTTTCCCAAAACTACCTCTATTACGCTTTAAAATATCGTGGCGTAGGTGACTCGATTTCCGGAAGTGCTCAACCACAAATAACTGGCGCAGGTCTCCGAGCGATCGAATTCCCTGCGCCCCCACTCCCCGAACAACAAAAAATCGCAGCCATCCTATCATCCGTCGATGACGTGATCGAAAAAACACGCGCACAGATCGACAAGCTGAAAGACCTGAAAACCGGCATGATGCAGGAGTTATTGACCAAAGGGATTGGGCATACTGAGTTTAAGGATTCACCTGCCGGGCGAATCCCTGTGACGTGGGAGGTCGTCCAAATACAGGATGTAGCCAAGGTTATTAGAGGTGCTAGTCCTCGCCCACAAGGCGACCCGAGATACTACGGTGGCTCAGTACCACGCCTAATGGTTAAAGACGTTACTCGTGATGGGAAATATGTCACCCCAAAAATAGACTCTCTCACTGAAGCCGGCGCAAAACTCAGTCGCCCCGTACCTGCAGGAACACTTACCATTGTTTGTAGCGGAATGGTAGGAGTTCCAGCATTTCTATCTGTTGATGCGTGTATTCACGATGGCTTTCTCGCCTTCCAGCAAATTACCCCCCAGTGCGACCCAGAGTTTCTTTATTATCAGCTGGTCCCAATGCAGAGTATTTTCGATTCCTCAGCTACTCATGGAGGAATCTTTACAAACTTAACGACTCAAATCCTGAAAGAATTTCAGGTTGTACTGCCGCCTTTTAACGAGCAGCAAGAAATAGCCAAAAGCCTATCTGCACTCGATAACCACTTAAACGGTACGCTGCACAAACTAAGGAGTTATGAAGGTCTAAAAAAAGCCCTCATGCAAGACCTGTTAACAGGCAAGGTCAGAGTCAAAGTCGATCAAAAGGAGTCAGCGGTTGCCTAACCCGGCACCCGCCACGCTATGTTTAAGGATGAAGTCGAAAAAGTCGAACTGCCCGCCATTGAGCAACTGACCCGCCTTGGCTGGACCTATGTAGCCGGTGCAGACCTTGCACCGGTGTTGCCTGTTGATGGCGCACCGGTTGGTGAAAGGGGCTATTACAGGGACGTGGTGCTGTCCAAGCGTCTGGAAGCTGCCGTGGTCCGGCTCAATCCATGGATCAGTGACGAAAATCTGCGCAAAGTCGTCCGCGAATTCACTCACCCGAATCACGCGGGTCTGATGGAATATAACCAGTCCATTTACGACCTGCTGGTGAACTACCTGTCCGTTGAACAGGACTTGGGTGCCGGTCGCAAGGGGCAGACCGTCAAGATCATCGACTTCGACAACCCTGAAAACAACGAATTCCTGTGCACCAACCAGTTCAAGGTTGAAGGCATCAACCAGAACATCATCCCGGATATTATCTGCTTCGTGAACGGCTTGCCGCTGGCGGTAATTGAGTGCAAATCACCCTATGTTGCCGACGCGGTAGCCGAGGGCATCAACCAGTTGCGCCGGTACGCCAACCTGCGCACCCCGGAAGACGATGAGGGTGCCCAGAAACTGTTCTGGTACAACCAGCTGATGGTATCCACCTGCCGGAATCAGGCGAAGGTAGGCACTATCAGTTCCAGCGCACAGCATTACGGTGACTGGAAGGATGCTTACCCGTTTACGGATGCGGATATTCAGGCGATGTTGCAACAGCCTGCCTTCATCTCCACTGGCTCGACAGCATCCAGCCACAAGACTGGTGACGTACCCTCACCGGAGTATCTGGTTGCCGCTAAACAGATCGCTTCTGGTGCCGGGACTGGTTCTAGCGAAGTCACCCCGCAACAGCGGTTGCTTGCTGGCATGTTCAGTCCAGCCAGTTTCCTCGACCTGATGCAGAACTTCACCCTGTTTGAACCGGTGGATGGTCGCCTGATCAAGAAGGTGGCGCGATATCAGCAATACCGGGCAGTGAACAAGGTCATAGAACGCCTCAAGAACGGCACCACGCGCAAGGAAAAGTCCGGGGTAGTTTGGCATACCCAAGGGTCCGGAAAGTCTCTGACTATGGTCATGCTGGCGGTTAAGATGCGCCGCGACCCGGAGCTGAAGCAGTACAAGCTGGTGTTCGTCACCGACCGCACCCAGTTGGATGGGCAGCTGTCGAAAACCTTCCGGGATGCCCAGAACGAAACCATCTATAACGCTGGCTCAGTGGCGGAACTGAAGGAACTGCTGTCCAAGGATTCTTCCGACATTGTGACTGCCATGGTGCAGAAGTTTCAGGAAGCGGAAGCCGAAGGTAACTTCACCGACCTGAACCCCAGTGAAAAGATCATTGTGCTGGCGGACGAAGCCCACCGCACCCAGTTTGGCGGGCTGGCAATGACCATCAATGCCGCCCTGCCCAACACCCCGAAGATCGGTTTTACCGGTACTCCCCTGCTGAAATCCCAGAAGATGGACAAAGCCTTCGGCGGGTACATCGACAAGTACAAGATCAATGAAGCGGTGGATGACGGTGCCACAGTGCGCATCATCTACGAAGGTCGCCAGGTTCAAAGTGATGTGGTTGGTGACTCGCTGGATGCACTGTTTGAAGAATACTTCAAAGACAAAAGCGACGACGAAAAGCGGGAAATCAAAAAGAAGTTCGGTGTGGAGCGAGCAGTACGGGAAGCCCCTGCCCGCATTCGCTGGGTGTGTATTGACCTGCTCAAGCATTACCGGGAAAAGATTCAGCCCAATGGTTTCAAAGCCATGATTGTGGTCGGCAGCCGCCATGCTGCCACGGTATTCAAGAAAACCCTGGACGACCTGGAAGCGCCCCCTTCCGAAGTGATCATTTCTGGCACTCACAACGACCCGGCATACCTGAGCCAATACACCGACAGCGCCCACCAGAAACAGGTGATCAGGAACTTCACCAAGCCACTGGGTACGGATAAAGAGAAAGAAGACCCCACCAGCTTTTTGATCGTGAAGGATATGCTGCTGACCGGTTTCGATGCCCCCATTGCACAGGTGATGTACATCGACCGGAGCCTGAAGGACCACACCTTGATGCAGGCAATCGCGCGGGTGAACCGGACCTATAAGGGCAAAGCCTGCGGCTACGTGGTGGATTACTACGGGCTGTCCGACTACCTGACAGACGCTCTGAGCCAGTTCAGCAGTGAAGACGTGGAAGGCACCTATCACACGCTGAAGGACGAAATACCTCGCCTGAAGGCGGCTCACACCCGTGTGGCTGCCATCTTCGCCGGTGTTAAAGGCACGGATGTAGATGATTACGTGCTGCACCTGAAGGATGAAGACACCCGCCAGCAGTTCGAACTGGCGTTCAAGAAGTTCGCCAAGCAGATGGATGTGATTCTGCCGGATACTGCCGCCAAACCTTTTATTCCGGACTTGAAGCTATGGGGTAAAGTGCAGAATGCCGCCCGTAATCGTTACCGTGATCCCGGACTGAACATCAGCGATGCCGGGGCAAAGGTCCGCCAGCTGGTGGATGAACACATCATCAGCACCGGGGTAGACCCGAAGATTCCACCCGTGGACCTGATGGCAGCGAACTTCAAGGAGACGGTGGAGCAAATTAAATCCCCCGAATCCCGCGCGTCCGAGATCGAAAGCGCCATCAAACACCACATCACGGTGAATCTGGACGAAGACCCGGAGTACTACAAATCCCTGAGCCTTCGCCTGCGGGACATTATCGAAAAGACGGCGGGCAAGTGGGACCAGCAGTTGGAAATGCTGCTTCAGATGGTCGATAGCATGGAGTCTGAACACAAACAGGCTGCGGATGATCTGGGGCTGAGTGAAACCGAATTCGCGTTCTACAACATCCTGATGGCGGAAGTGACCAGCCATGCCGGTGAAGATGCCATCAGCGAAGCCGTACACGACGAGATCAAGGCGACCAGCCAGGACTTGGTGGGCATGTTCGATGAAGCCACCCAGATTGTGGATTTCTTCAGCAAGCCGGACGAGGTGAAGCGGATGAAGAAAGAAATCAAACGGGCGGTTCTGGATTGTTCGTTTGGCGAGAAAGCCCTGGTTAATGTGGTTCAGGACCGATTCATGGAACTGGCGAAGAACAAGTTCAAATGATGGCAGCGCAGAAACCAGAATATCGGGACGGGGACGGCTTCATTGCCGAAGTCATCCGTACCAACCGCCGCAAGTCTGCGGATATTCGCGTGGAAGACGGTGCCGTGTCTGTGGTGGTGCCGGTGAACACCCCTGCCGAAAAGATCGACCAGCTACTGGCAGCGAAACGCCGCTGGATCAAAGAAAAGATCACCCTGCACCGGGAAATGACACCCGCCAGCAGCAAGCGGTATGTGTCTGGCGAAGCCTTCAGCTATCTGGGGCGCAACTACCGGCTGAAGGTCGAAACGGGGCACTTCGCGCCTGTGAAGCTGGTAAACGGTCGATTGGTGGTGACTGTACCTGACGGCACCGAAAAACCGCACATGGTCCGCAATGCCCTTGTGCGTTGGTATAAGCGGCAGGCAGAACAGAAGCTGACCGAGAAAGTGAAACGCTTCGAGCCGGTGGTAGGGGTAGAACCTGCCGGGGTGAGCATCCGCACATTCAAATCCCGCTGGGGCAGCTGCACCGCCAAGGGTAAGCTGGAATTCAACTGGCAGATCATGATGGCACCGAACCGAATGGTGGATTACGTGGTCGTCCATGAACTTTGTCATCTGATACGCCATGACCATTCTCCGGAGTTTTGGCGGGAGTTGGCGAGGGTGATGCCGGAGTACCAGCAGTGCCGAGAGTGGCTGCGGGATAATGCAATGAAATTGAGTGTATGAGCCATGTATCGGATCAATAGGTCATCCAACACCATACAGCGGCTGGAGAAAAAGTCGTTCTCGGGGCTAGGTTTCCGGGAGCGGGAACATCTCCAGGAGTGGATCGCAAAGCAACCCGATGTGCTTGGCGAGGACTTGCTGATTATTCAAAAGGAATTTTCTGGTTTCAGCGACACCCAAGAACGTCTTGATCTACTGGCGGTAGACAAGCAGGGTGCGCTAGTGATCATCGAAAACAAGTTGGACGATACCGGGCGGGACGTGACGTGGCAGGCGCTGAAGTACGCGTCTTATTGCTCCGGGCTTTCGAAGTCAAACATCGCCAACATCTACCAGAACTACCTGGACAAGGTGCAGCCTGGAGCGAAAGCCGAGGATTTGTTGTGTGAGTTCTTCGGAAACCAGGATTTCGCCGACATAACACTCAATAAAGGGGTGACCCAGAGAATAATTCTCATAGCGGCCAACTTCCGGAAGGAGGTCACAAGCACTGTCCTGTGGCTCCTGAACTTCAAGGTCCGTCTTCAGTGCTTTCGCGCCACGCCCTATGCCATGGGCGATGAGCTGTTTCTGAATGTGGAACAAATCATCCCGACTCAGGACACCGAGGAATATATGATCGGTATGGCGGAGAAGGCTCAGGACGATATTGAGGATCAGGTGGAGCAGAAGCAACGCCACCTGGTTCGCAGAGAATTCTGGAGCCAAATCATTGATGCGATGAATGCTAGTTCTTCGAATCTCTACCAGAACATCAGTCCTGGAGTTTACAGTTGGATTGGTGCGGGTTCTGGTGTGGGGGGCATTGGCTTCAATTTCGCGGCCACCAGGCAATACTGCAGGGCTGAACTCTACATTGACCGGGGCGACAAAGCCGACAACGAGTATATTTTCAACCAGCTTTTTGCTCGAAGAGACGAGATACACGAAGCCTTTGGCGATGTGCTTGAGTGGGAGCCTCTTGAAGAACGGAGAGCATGTCGGATCAAGACGGAACAGCCTGGTAATGTATTCGATCGTGATCAGTGGGGCACGATGATCAATTTTATGGTCGACGGCATGTGCCGGCTGGAAAGGGCTATCAAGGAACCATTACGCCAGGAGTGGACACAGATGAGAAATCGAGTAGCCACGGGCAATGCTGGCACGGAGATGAATTGAACCCGTGGATTACTTCGAAAATGGCTAAGCCGATTTCCATAGAATCCAGGTATTCCGGCGCATTGCTTGGCTTAGCAGTCGGCGATGCGCTGGGCACGACGCTAGAATTTTCGACGCCAGGGACCTTCGACCCGATAACGGATATGGTTGGCGGCGGTCCGTTCAATCTGAATCCCGGTGAATGGACTGATGACACATCGATGGCGCTCTGTCTCGCTGAGAGCATCCTGAAGACCGATGATTTTGATCCGGTAGACCAGATGCAACAATATGGCCGGTGGAGGGACCAGGGGCATTTGAGCGCGACTGGCGAGTGTTTCGATATCGGTGTGGCAACTTCCAGAGCGTTGGACGCCTTCAAACAGTGGGGCGAACCCTATGCCGGTTCGATCGATCCAAAGACTGCAGGTAATGGCTCTCTGATGCGATTGGCGCCGATTCCGATGCGCTGGCGGACTGACCTGGCCGAGACTGCTCATTACGCAGCATTGGGCTCCCGAACAACTCACGCAGCTCCTGAGGCAATAGACGCATGCCGTTACTACGCCATATTGATTGCACTGGCACTCGACGGAGTTAGTAAAGATCAATTGTTGAAATTGAATCTGGGTCACCTAAAGGTGTTTCAGAACAATCCAGTGTCTCCAGCGATCGCGAAAATCGCTGCAGGATCGTACCGAGAGCGGAAGCCTGCGGAGATTCGAGGCAGCGGCTACGTAGTGCACACGCTAGAGGCTGCATTATGGGCGCTGGTAACTACCGACGATTTTCGGTCTGGATTATTGAAATTGGTCAACCTTGGTGAAGACGCTGACACCACAGGTGCTGTTTACGGACAACTGGCAGGCGCGATTTATGGTTCAGAGCGTATACCTGCGGAATGGCTGTCCAAATTGGCAATGAGGGAAGTAATTGAAGACTACGCGAATGCGCTATTCATGAGGGCGGTGTGAGCCAGAATTCCGGTGTAACGTTCCTGAACTCTGAAAACTATTGTCAATATCACCGTTTCTGGGACATGTGCGATCAATGGTCTCGGAACACCTGGTTTCGTTGTTCGTTTTTCAACGTCCATATACCAACAGCAACAAAACAATGAGACGGGTCAGAGCAATGCTCTGACCCGTCTTGAGGCTTTGCCTCAGTTAAACTTAAGTTGTTAACAGTATTATTAGTAGCTTAAGTTTTTCGAGTGTCACTGAGTCGCCATTACGATCTCATCGATGACATCTTTAAAGTAGAATTCCTTTTTCCGATCTTCTGATGTTCGCAGTCCATCATTGGCTGCCGACCAGTGTCTTGCGTTCACGACTTTCGGCGTTACATAGTGCAGATCGATTTCAAACTCCTTTCTATTAGTGGGGATAATCAGCAAACAACGATTGCTTCCAGAACCTGGGTTACCGAGTCCATCCTTGTTTCGATACCCTTGATTTCGTCCCACTGCTTGATTCGCCTTATCCGACATAATTAACGACGTGGCTTCCCAACGGCTGAGCCCGGTACAAGCCTGCGTTTGGGCGATCTCCTGAGCGGATGGCATGGAAAGTAAGACGACCGTATCTTTTTCCCTCAGGTCGTTAGTACCCTTGCAGCTGACCAGATTGTAGTCCGCTTCCAGTTTGTCGCCGATCACAATCGTGCCCGTGCTTGCAGCGCGATCCACTGCATCTTTGATCAACCGCCGATTAGACTTCCCGTCACCTTTGGATTGAGACGAGGTTGACGACACCAATAAAACCTCGAAAGTGTCAAAATCCGCAGTTTTCTGAACTGCGGCAATCTCTACAAATCGAATCTTGTTGTACCTCAACTCATGAGCGGCAACATTCTCGCTCGTAACGATGCAACGCTTCAAATCGTGCAACTTCCGCCTATCGATGCCATCCGGATTTTCCGGGGTCCACTCAGCTCCGTACACTTCAAACTTTCGAGTGTCATCAACATTGGTAAGCATTCCAACCTGATGCTCATCGGTAAAGATCACATCTTCGTTGAAGGCATTTGGATCAGAATATCCGACAAGAAACTCGAATTTCCGCGTGGTCATCAAAAGGTGATTCGTTTTCGAGAGACTGTTTCTGCTATCCCTGATTTCACTGCTTATCAGGCTCTGCTCTTCCCGCGAGATCAGTCGTTTACTAACACATTTTCGCAACGCGATAGAGATTGACCTAGTTACCTCGGCCTTGTTCTTTTCCTTCTTCAAAAAGCTCGCAACGAACTGCGCAGCACCTGCATTCTCGTCTGGCAGAGCCTTTTGCCGCTTTTCAACAGCCTCAAGAGGGGCATAGTACTGTTGCAGAAATGCCAGGACTTGCTGGGCTCTCTTCTCCCCTACTACCCCCTTGATGATTTCAGAGGTACTCTTCACGATGACCGCGTTATTGGCTCTCAGAGCGAAGGCATCACGATTAGCGAGCGTGGAAAAAGTAAAAATGTATCTCTGCTTCTGTGGCGAGTCTGAAGAAAGAGATACAAGAACTTCGCTTTTGCCCGTCCCACAGTTTTCGGTGAACAGAGCGTAAGGAACATCCGAATCGATCCACCCTCGAATGGCGCCCTCCTTTACTGAGCGATCTGTCACTTGGTGATCCAGCGCGTCCCGATAATCATCGAGACTGTACTGCAAAAAATGTCTGTCGCTCTTCGCGGGATCGAAAATCATCTTCCAATTGTCTTTACAAAACAAGCCGGGATTAGAATCCCTGTTATTGCGCCAGAACTGCGTGGAACCTGCGGTTTTCCGCGCGAACTTCAGTGGCTTATGCAGATACCCTACCTGCTTCACGAAAAGCTTCTCCGCGCACCCATTGAGATTACGCTGACCAATCTGGAGTTTCTGCTTCTTACTGGTCTTTTCCGGTTTCGTTACTTTGATTGACGCAAGTTCGTCACGAAAGAGGTCCCATAGCCCACGCCCCCTAACAAGTTCAACATGCGGCTGTTGGTACCTGTATGCGAAAGGAAGAACCATAGGTTGCACTGGCGACCAACTCGCATTGTCCACCCCTCCAGCCTCGAAAAGCTCAGAGAGAAGGTTTCGCTTCAACCAAATGCAAGACCGTTGATGGTCTTCCCAGTCACAATCCTTCCCCAGGTCAATAAGCAAACGGAAGCAGGGCTGGTTCAGTTGGTATGAGAACGTGGTGTATAAAACAGCCGCCAACTCAACATCACGGACCTTATCCAGCAATTGACTGATTCCGATATTGGAGTCTGCAGAGCCTCCCTTCTGATCGACGTCTACAGCGATAAGCGAAGTGGAACGAAACGCATCTTTCTTTTTCCTACCCCCTTCCAACTTAGCAAAGACTGCAGCCGGTGCTCTCTGTTTAAACTCACGAAGCCTTTCGGAACTTGCATCTGAATAGTCTTCAGCCTTGCCCGCAATCTCAGAAAGGTCACGAGAGAGTTCAGATAAACTCAAGCAAAGCGTCTCTTCGGGAGCAGTATCGAATACTGAACTATAGACACAAAGAGAGTGCTTTTTTTCGAGGTTGGACGGCGCTCCAACGAAGGCTGAATGTGGGGGCTGAAAGACCCATGGAATTGCATTTTTTGTTGTAGTTTTTGTGTACATATTTTCTCCTGTATTCGGACAGAACTGTAAGACCAGCCAGCCCAAAGGTCAAGAGAAAAATATCCGTAACCACTTGTTTTTATTCTTATTTTAGAAATTCTTTCTTAATCAAGAAAACAGAAATGTCGATACAACAACTAACCGAAAACTTTTTTGACCTTAAGTCTAACCGGTGACCGATCCTCGGCAGTCACGTAACACCCTTGAGATTGTTGAACGCGAAGCCCCGGTAGCTTTAGAAACCTGCGACCAGGTCATCCCTCGATTGATCATGTCGAAAATCAGCTTGTGTCTTTCATAGTCTGATGGGCGCCCGCGATATTTACCGTCAGCCTTTGCTCTAGCGATGCCTTCTGCCTGCCTACGTCTTCTGTCTGCATAGTCTTTCCGTGCAATGGCAGCCAACATATCAAGCATCATAGTGTTAAGTGCGTCCATCATTCGTGAAGTAAGCTCATCATTCTGACTCATCATCATCCATGACGTTGGCAAGTCGAGCGCCACTACCCTGACCCCAATCTCGGAGATAGCTGTCTTGAGCTTTGCCCAATCTTTGGCATTCAGACGACTAAGACGGTCTACCTGCTCTACCAAGAGCACATCACCTTCCGAGCAATCATTAAGGAGGCGGAATAACTCCGGGCGCTGAAGACTTGCCCCAGATTCGTTTTCAAGGTACCAAGCGGAAATTACAAGTCCGCGCTCGCTGGCGAACTCCTCTATCTGGTTTCTAGCCCTATTCGCATCTTGCTCTTTTGTCGATGCTCGTAAATATGCTCTAACGTGCATTGGTTTCCTCAGTTCGTTTTGGGTAGTTCCAAAATAGCGGTTCGATTTACAATGGGCAAGACACTTATCGAACTAGGCTGCTAGGCATTTAAGATCGGTTCTCCAAAGGTATACCTTATTCGAACTCAAGCTCCTGATTAAGCTTCACAGAATTTTTTCGGACGGCAAATCCGTTAGACTAGAGGGATGTCCAACCTCCACAAGAAGTCGCACTCAGCCGCCAGTCATAGCCGGAAGCGGACCTTGTCGACCTCCACTATCCGAACAAGGCACAAAAACACTGAATCAACGTTTCAAAAACCGACGATGGATAACCCGATCAAAATGAAAAGACTTTCATCTATAAAAGGCGACCTGTTCCATCGCCATTTTGGCGAAGATACATTTACAGAGTTCAAATCCATTTCTGAGATAAGTGAGCTTTACATCGTCACCTACTCATCAATAAGAGCTCTGGAAAGTACTATTTCTTTCATTTTCAGGAACTTTGTAGAAAAATCTAACAAAGCAACAATCGTGGTTGGAATTAAAGGCATCAATCATGATAATGCAACCAAAAAATTCGAAAAGGCTATAAAGTTCATCGAGTCACTAAGCCACCCAAATCTCACTATTTACCTTCACACTCGGTGCCATATCAAGCTTATTTCAGCTGACAACTTACTATACCTGGGAACTCAAAACGTATCAGGAACATCCAATTCTTTTCTTGAAAACTCTGAAAAGAATTTCACAGAAGTATTTAATGATCATGAGATTATTGTTCGCATCGATGAGAATGGCAGGTCAACTGCTGACAAAATTGTAGACGAATTGAAATCAGATACCCATAGTTGCTTTTGCATTCTCAGAAATACTGAGATTGCCGACACTTCGTTAGCAGAAATTAGACATTCTTACAGCCACGAGATCATTAATCGTCACTTTGAGTCAATTAAAACACATGCTTCTAATTTCACAGAAATCGAACGACAAATTGATACCGACTTCTATGATCCTGATGAAGAGCATCCGCAAGACATCATAAATTTACTCTCATCTATCAACCTATCAGTATCAAGAAAACAACATAACAAGCACTTAAGAGAGTTGCTGCAACTAGCAATTTCTGAAGAAGACCTAGATTATCTATTTTCTGACTACAAGAATTCTATATACTCAGCGATAGATGACATGCGAGATGACGCAATCCCAATCTCAAAAAGCGTCAATTATCAAAAAGCCATACTGTGTTTAGAAGAGGCAGACATAGAAAAAATAGATTTCGGCGCATCGTACTTCAATGAACTCATAGACTCCATTAAGGAGGAGATTCATTTCGCAGGAGTAACAGATATCCCAACATACCTTGAACACATGAGACACCATATCGTAAGCCAACTTAACTCAAATCAAGGTCAGTATGACCTACATAAAGTGATTGATGATGAAGGATTTGCTTCATTTGAAAGCATTGAGGCGGGAATACTTGACAACGAAATTAGTCGCGCGGATCAACTCGATACACTTCGAACGGAATTAAGCTCCTTTGTCAACAACATTGCTAAGATGATCATTTCAGCCTTAATTGAGTTCATTAAAATAAAACTTGATGAAGCATACAATGCGATGCTGGCGTGCATCGACGAAGTCAAGGCCAATCTCTCAAGACTAGAAGCTACCTAAGTAAGGACTGATAACATGACAAGCTAGTGCGACACATTCGACCAGCTAGAAAATCTAGTCGAGCCTTCCTTACCTTAGCAATCTACTCGATGGGTAGCAAAGACGAAACAAAATCTCGCTGTTGGAGTACATATCATGCCAGTCTCGAACCCATGTAACAGTCCGCAATGGCACGCTATTCGAAGAGAAAGTGTTTTAGCAAGGGACCTAATCGGATCAGGAGTTACTGCATTAGGCAGGGCTAATTACGCAGACCAACTGGGGCAGTATTACAGTGCGTTCTTCGGTCTCTCGGTTGGACTCGAACGACTCAGTAAATTGGTTCTTGTCGTAGATCATGCTCTAAGCAATCATGGCCAAATGCCCTCAGAAGACGTCGTGAGAAGGTACGGACATAGACTGACGGAGCTTCTAAACAAAGTTGACCAGATCGCTTTGGAGCATGGAGCACACCTGACTTATCAACGCCCAAAAGACATTATCGCTCTCAGTATTGTCGACTGTCTGGATTCATTTGCTGATGCCCGACGCGGCCGGTATGCGAATTTCGGATCACTAGACACTCCAAACCTCAGCAGCGAAGAGCCCATCAAAAGTTGGTGGGAGCTTGTTGCGCACCACATTCTCTCGAAGCATTACGAAGGCAAGCAAATCCAACGAAACGTAGAGAGTCGTGCGAATATGATTGATTCCATAATGTCAGGATTCACTCATGTGCTTCATGTCGATGAGTCGGAACAGACAATGGATAACGTGCGAACAGCATCAGTTCGAACTGGTCAGACCAAGGTTGTCCAAAAGTTTGGCCGCTATCACACCTTAACTACTGTACGCTGGCTCTCTGACGTCTACACTCAACTTGCCAAGATGGCTGCATATCAATATCGCTATGAGGCATTTTTCGGAAGCTGGGAGTTCCTTCAAACATACACTGTCGACGACAGCTTCCTGAAATCCCGCAAGGTTTGGCCCCTCGCATGAAGGATGGAGACAGCAAATCAAATTTCCCGCACGGTCGCATACCAACCGGCCTGGAAGTCTAACTCGACCTGAGCTCCAGCTTTTCGAGACGCGCCGGCTCTACGTACACGCTCCTTGTAACTGAGCGTTGTTCCTGTGGAAGCAAGCTGAGAACGCGTGAGAAATTTGCCCCTTTGTATTTTAACCTTGTCTTTCATATCAATACGATTTCAAGAAGTTTTGTATGTCTGCACGGCTTGCATTGTCCTTGCAGTAGGCTCGTATACGTTGCTCAGGGCTTCGTGGCCCAGTTTTAGTCGTGGTCAATTGTGAACCACGCACGACACACTTGTAGTGAACACCTTTATCATTTTCCTTTGTCCACGTTCTGTCAGCATGGCTCTCTGTATACACCCAGTCAAGCTCACAGCCATCAACTTCAGACAATTCATTCACAATGTGGAGCACGGATTTGTAGCGATCATCTGGATCAACTTCCAGACATTTTCGTATTATTTTTCTTAGACGTTGAGGGATGTGTTCTAGGAACGCCTTGCGATCCGGGAAGCGCCCCTCTTTTACCGCTGCATAAAAAGCGTCTTTGGTGATTACTCCATCCACAGCTAAGCTTTTTAGCTGTTCGTTAAAACGTTGATCTCCGTTTGCCATCCTATAAAGCGTCAAACCAACTTGGTAAATATCAAAAGCTGTACTGTATTCCCTATTATCGAGGTGTTCAGGCGGCAACATCTTAGTATACACCTGATCAGGTTTAGCTAAGCCATATGCGTCTGTAAAGGCTGCCAAACCAAAGTCTGACAGCACAGCTTCATTCCTATAGGAAAGTAATATATTGTCCGGCTTTACATCAAAGTGAAGCAAACCCTTGGTATGAATATGGTGGAGTCCACTCAAAAAATTACAGGCGTATCTCACAATTTGTCTAGTGGTCAAATAACCCTTTGACATGAGCCGTTTAAGCGAACCTGCCTGATAAAATGGCAAAGCCATATACACATACTGTTCATCCTCACACGCATAGTGTATGGGGACGACATTTGAGTGGGAACCTAGATTTAAAATCTTAGCTTCGGCATAAAACTCTATTAGACCATCACCAACAAACCGTGACTTTTCAACGCGCTTGACAACCAATTCTGCATCCAATTGCTTGTCATGCACCACAAATACATCAGAATTTTTTCCTTCATCACCAATGTCACGCTGAATTACGAACTGGAGCTCAGCTTTTGTATGAATATCAAGCATAACTTGCTCCTATTGCAGCGCATACAGCTTCTTTTTCAATTGAGCTTAAATCTAACCAGTTTTCAATGTCACCTAATATAAGATCGCCATGTATGTATTTTTTAAACTCCTGCCTATCAATCCCTAACTTGGCAGACATATTGGATACCTGACCCTTAAAGTATGCCTCGACACTACTGCTTGCCAACGCCTCTTGGATCACTCCTTCGATTTGAACCCGAACAATATTCGTTTTCTTCGCCGTTGGCTCACTAATCCGTAGTCCAGCCCTAAGAACCTCATATTCTGAAATCACATCGAGAATATTGTTCCTTAGGTATTTCAATACTTCAGGAAAGTCCAACACCTTAGGAACTTTAATTTCTTCTATATTAATGACCGCATTCTCTGACGTGTCATATATGACAAAAGTCACCTTTTTCGGCTCTGCTCTTATCCCAATTGTACGCATTGTTTCCTTCCAGCATTGGTCCAGTCTCTTGGCGGCGTTCTAGCCGAGGCAATAGCTTACCGGCATGCATCTCAACATAAACAAACGGCCACATCCAGAGAGACTGCCATTCGAGCTGATTAAATGATAAACCGCTTTATCCCTAAACAATGACTTGATGAATCCGAAATAGGCTGGGATGATGTACAGATGCCTGGTACAAAACCAGAAGCAAGGCGACCGTAAGCCATTGTTTTCAATGCCATATTTTACCGGAAACCTGAACTTTGGGTTCAAGGGCCACATCCGATAACGGCAGCCCGGGAAGCTTTATTTTGAGCCAGTTTATCGAGCCTCAATCGTTCCAGTCCCACCCTGATACCCTGTCGCGCAGTGAACTTCGCAAACGCCTGCGGCATTATCGTCGCGACCTGAGCGCTGAAAAACAGCAACAGGCCGCCGAGCACCTGGCCCTCAATCTGCTGAAGAATCCAGACCTGCACCGGGCCCGGCACATTGCCATCTATCTGCCCAATGACGGCGAGATCGACCCCCACCTCTACCTGGACATCGCTCGGCGCAAGGGCATCCGCTTCTACCTGCCGGTACTCCATCCGATTCATGAAGGCAGGCTGGTTTTCAGCCCCTACTACGACGGCGTGGAACTTACCGCCAACCGGTTTGGCATCCCCGAGCCAGGATTCAGCAAAGGCCTGCGGCGCCCGGCCTGGGCACTGGATGCAGTACTTTTTCCGTTAGTGGGGTTTGACGAACAGGGCGGAAGACTGGGGATGGGAGGAGGCTTTTACGACAGAACGTTTGCCTTCAGCCGGATACGGCCAAGGCTGGCGCCGAAGCTGATTGGCCTGGCCCACGATTTCCAGAAAGTTAAGAAGCTGCCAATAGAGCCCTGGGACGTGCCCCTTCACAGCGTAGTGACCGATAAGCGACGTTATCGGTTCAGCGGCTGATTCATGACCTGAACGGAGCCAACCAGATTGGCCGCTCGTGCGTCTGTATCTTCGGAGGCGTGGATAGATGTGAAACCAGTAATCACAAGGCCGATGGCAAAAATCAGCACAATGGCTTTGATGATGTCAGGCTTGCCGCCCATGGCTTCAGTTCCTCAAAATGCGGTTTTAAAAGTGTCGGGAAATCAGATAGCTATTCTTGACTTCAAGAATCAGAAGAAAGACTAACACCTATCTGTACTTTTACAATTTTTGACAGATTAAAATTCAGTAAGCTTTGCATTCGGGGACCGGCCAGGGTCTGGCAGGGCTTTCCAAAACACGCTGTGGATACATCCCTGTACGCTTGGCTCCGCCCCTCAGCGCTTCTTGCTCCTGCGTCGCGCTGAGGGTCCTGGGAAGGCCATCCATGGCCTACCCGTGAAGCGCTTTCGCGCTCCACCCTTGGCTCCGCACAGTTTTGGAAAGCCCTGCCAGACCCTGCCCTACCCAGAGTTAACTTGAACGCGCGTTGCCCTGCCCA
Organism: Marinobacter sp. es.042; assembly: GCF_900188315.1. Classification (NCBI taxonomy): domain Bacteria; kingdom Pseudomonadati; phylum Pseudomonadota; class Gammaproteobacteria; order Pseudomonadales; family Marinobacteraceae; genus Marinobacter; species Marinobacter sp. es.042. The sequence goes on along the minus strand of NZ_LT897781.1, from coordinate 3,725,342 downwards.
AGAAACAGCTGATAGGCCTCGTTGTCCGTCATGTTGTCATAGCGGAAGCCAACCTTATCCAGCATTTTCTCGAAATCCTGCACTTCATCGTCGTCCACCTGGGCGCCCAGCAGAACACGACTGTAGGCTGCACCGTGGTTGCGGTAGTGGAACATGGAGATATTCCAGCGGGTACCCAGTGACATCAGGAATTTCAGCAGCGCGCCCGGGCGCTCCGGAAACTCGAACTGGAACACTTTTTCGTTGGTGATGGTCGGCGCGTGACCGCCCACCATGTGGCGGATGTGCTGCTTGGCCAGATCGCTGTCGGTTAAATCGACCACCGAGTATCCGCTCTCCCGAAGATCCTGAACCAGATCCTCGCGGCCGTGACCACCTGCGGCAATCTGGATGCCAACGAAAATCGTGGCATTGGTAGCATCGGCGTAGCGGTAATTGAACTCGGTGATGCTGCGCTTGTGCAAGGCGTTGATGAACGTCTTGAAGGCGCCCGGTTTCTCTGGAATGGTCACCGCCAGGATCGCCTCACGCTTTTCACCCACTTCCGTGCGCTCGGAGATGTAGCGCAGACGGTCGAAGTTCATGTTGGCACCGCTCAGGGTGGCAATCAGGTTTTCACCCTCAACTTTCTCCCGCTCGATGTATTTCTTGATGCCCGCCACACCCAGGGCACCGGCCGGCTCGGCAATGGAGCGGGTGTCCTCGAATACATCCTTGATGGCCGCGCAGATTTCGTCGGTGGATACGGTGATCACCTCGTCCACGTGGTCCTTGCAGATCTCCCAGGGGTACTTACCAATCTGCTTGACTGCAACGCCGTCAGCAAATATGCCCACTTCGTCCAACACCACCCGTTTGCCAGCTTTCATAGCCGCCTGCAGGCAGTTGGAGTCCTCGGGCTCAACGCCAATCACCTTGATTTCCGGGCGCAGATATTTGATATAAGCGGCCATGCCGGCAATCAGCCCGCCGCCACCAACACAGATGAAGATGGCGTGGATCGGCTTGCTGAACTGCCACATGATTTCCATGGCCACCGTGCCCTGGCCGGCGATCACGTCGGGATCATCGTACGGCGGAATATAGGTGTAGCCGTGCTTTGCGATCAACTCCTGAGCGTGGGCCGCCGCCTCGTCGAAGGCATCGCCCTTGAGAACCACCTTGGCACCGTGATCCCGCACCGAACGCACCTTGATCTCCGGCGTGGTCTGCGGCATCACAATCACCGCCTTGATCCCTAGTTTCTTGGCAGCCAGCGCCACGCCCTGGGCATGATTACCGGCTGAGGCACAGATCACGCCCTTGGCCTTCTGCTCCTCTGAAAGCTGCGCAATCCGGTTATAGGCACCGCGAATCTTGAAGGAAAACACCGGCTGAAGGTCTTCACGCTTGAGCAGAATATTGTTGCCGAAGCGCTTGGACAGACTGCGGGCTTCAGTCAGGGGTGTTTCGATGGCCACGTCATAGACGCGCGCATCGAGAATCTTCTTGATGTAGCGTTGCGGCATAGCAGTTCCGGCTTTTGATCGATGGGTGAGTGATGACTGGCTGAGAAAAGCCCACAGTGTAGAAAGTTTGCACGGCAGCCGTCTATAAGCAGGGGACTCTTAAGCGCTATAATGCAAGAAAAGCCAACATGATTTTCAGCCGGAGCCAACGATGAACCAGGACGAATTGAAAAAAGCCGTCGCCAAAGCCGCCATTGAATACATCGCGCCCCGACTTGAACGTGAGAGCGTGATCGGTGTTGGCACCGGGAGCACCGCCAACTTCTTTATCGACATGCTCGCTGAACTGAAAAACGACTTTGACGGCGCAGTCGCCAGTTCCGAAGCCACTGCCGAGCGCCTGAAAAGCCACGGCATTCCGGTCTACGACCTCAACAGCGCCGGTGACCTTGAGTTCTACGTGGATGGCGCCGATGAAACCAACGAACGCCTGGAGCTGATCAAGGGTGGCGGTGCCGCACTGACCCGGGAAAAGATCGTGGCAGCGGTCGCCAAAACCTTCATCTGCATTGCCGATGACTCGAAGATGGTCGGCGTATTGGGCGAATTCCCGCTTCCGGTAGAAGTCATTCCCATGGCCCGGAGCCATGTTGGCCGGGAAATTGTGAAATTGGGCGGTGACCCGGTCTATCGGGAAGGGGTCGTGACCGACAACGGCAACATTATCATCGATGTCCACAACATGGACATTTCCCAACCGATCCGGGTCGAAGAAAAGCTTAACAACATCGTCGGCGTGGTCACCAACGGCCTGTTCGCCCGCCGCCGCGCCGATCTCCTGCTCCTGGGGACCAAAGACGGCGTAAAAAGCATCTCCAGCGACGACGCTTGACCGGTTTCTTTCGCTCCTCGATGTTGAAGCTGGCCTTTCGGGCCAGCTTTTTTATTGCCTGGAACGACGATCAACCAAGCGCTTGCTTGGTAATAATATTTAGGCGACACTGCTTCCCATTGATTCCGATCAGGGGAGCCAGACCGTGTCCGAATACTTCAACGAAACCCATCAGCAGGTCCGCGCGACCGCCCGCAAGTTCATCGAAACCCACGTTTTGCCGCACATCGACGACTGGGAAGAAGCGGGTGAATTCCCCCGGAATCTCTACAAAAAAGCCGGGGATGCAGGTTTGTTGGGCATTGGCTTTCCGGAAGCACTGGGGGGCATCGGAGAAGGCGACATTTTTCTGAAAGTAGCCGTTTCCGAAGAGCTTATGCGCTCCACATCAGGCGGCCTCGTCGCTGGCCTAGGGTCTCTGGATATCGGGCTGCCGCCAGTCGCCAGATGGGCAAAGAGGGACATCCGTGAACAGATCGTGCCGCCGGTACTGCGGGGCGAAAAGATTGCCGCCCTGGCAGTGACCGAACCCGGCGGAGGTTCCGATGTCGCCAACCTTAAAACCCGGGCAGTCCGCGACGGCGACCATTACATTGTAAACGGCAGCAAAACCTTCATCACCAGCGGCATGCGCGCCGACCACTACACCGTGGCAGTGCGTACCGGCGGCGAGGGCCATGGAGGCATCAGCCTGTTGTTGATCGACCGGGACATGCCCGGATTCTCCACCGGCAAGAAACTGCGAAAAATGGGCTGGTGGGCCAGCGATACCGCCGAGCTGTTTTTCGAGGACTGCCGCGTGCCGGCCGACCGCCTGATCGGCGCCGAAAACGCCGGCTTCATCGCCATCATGAGCAATTTCCTGTTTGAGCGCCTTAGCCTTGCCATCATGGCCTACATGACCGCCCAACTGGCCTACGAAGCGGCGCTGGAATACACCCAACAACGAAAGGCGTTCGGCCGCAACATTACCGGCTTCCAGGTGACCCGCCACAAGCTTGTGGATATGGCGACCCAGATCGACGTAGCCCGGGAATACACCTACCGATGCGCCGCCCTGATGCAGGCGGGCAAAAACCCCATCAAGGAAGTGGCGATGGCCAAGAACTTCTCGGTGGATGTCTGCGAAAAAGTCACCCGGGAAGCAGTACAGCTGTTCGGTGGCATGGGGTACATGCGGGAAACCGTCGTCGAGCGCCTCTATCGTGACGCCAAGATTCTCTCCATCGGCGGCGGCACCACCGAGATCATGAAGGAGCTCATTGCCAAGCAGATCAAGCTTTAATCTGCCTTTACTTCACCGGCTTTTCTCAAAGGTTCGGGCGGGTATCTGGCGGGACCTTCCGAAAACGTGGAGCGCCAAGGATGGCGCGACCGAGCCCTACAGGGACGTATTCACGGGCGTTTTTCGGAAGGTCCCGCCAGATAGCAGCGTGCACCTAAGCCAGAACAAAAAGGCCCAACCTCAACGACCAAGGTTTAGTTTCGAACTGCAGGATACTCCCGTATAATTGCGCCCACTTTTTAACCGCAGTTAAACGTACCTTTAACGTACCAGGAAGGATCGCACATGCAATTCGACAACATCCCCGCAGGCAAGAACCCGCCTGAAGACATCTACGTTGCTATCGAAATCCCGGCCAACAGCTCCCCGGTGAAGTACGAACTGGACAAAGACATGGGCGCCCTGCTGGTAGACCGTTTCATGGCGACCCCCATGTTCTACCCGGCCAACTACGGTTTCATCCCGCACACCCTGGCCGACGACGGTGACCCCCTGGACGTACTGGTTGTGACCCCCTACCCGATCCAGGCCGGTTCCGTGATTCGCTGCCGCCCGGTGGGTGTGCTGAACATGGAAGACGAAGCCGGTGGCGACGCCAAGCTGGTTGCAGTTCCCCATGACAAGCTGACCACCACTTACCATGACGTGAAGGAAATTGACGATCTGCCCGAGCTGCTGCGCGACCAGATCAAGCATTTCTTCGAGAACTACAAGACGCTCGAGCCCGGCAAGTGGGTGAAAGTGCAAGGCTGGGACAACGCCGACGCTGCCAAAAAAGCCATCGTGGATTCCGTGAACGCCTACAAAGGCTGAGCCGGGCTCTTCTTGGTTTGATGGCATAAAAAAACCGGGCTTCGCGCCCGGTTTTTTGTTTCTGGATCAGACTCTCCTGTCATCAGCCCCGGGACAGAAGGTCCCGCATGTCACTGATCGCCGAGTTGGCGCGGGAAAGGTAGGCAGCCATGGTCAGCGAGTGGTTGGCCAGTACGCCAAAGCCGCTGCCATTGAGAATCACCGGGCTCCACATTTCGCCCTGGGCGCCCTCAAGCTCGATGATCACCTGCCGTACGCTGGCCATGGCATTCTTGTCCTGCAGCACTTTCCGGAAATCCACTTCAATTGCCCGGAAGATGTGCAGAAGCGCCCAGGAGCTGCCGCGGGCCTCATAAAAAACGTCATCAATCTTGGTCCAGGGTGTCTTCACATCTTCTCCGGTCGCTTCCTCAGCAAGAGGATCACCGGAGTTCATGGTGATCACCGAGTCTGATACCGATGCCTTGCCGACACTCTCACCAAGCGTACGGGACAGACTTCCCAGGCGAGTCTCCAGGTCCGCCAGCCAGTTGCTCAGGTTATCCGCTCGGGCGAAAAACTGGGCGTCGGCCTGTTCCGGGCTCGACAGCCGGTCAAGGTAACGTTTCAGAGCGGTGATACCCCGACGGTACTCGGCCTCGGTTGACGGGATTGCCCAGCTCTCGCTGTCGAAATGGAACTGGGGCTCGGCGATCGTCAGATCCCGATCTTCCGCAGATTGGCTTTGCGAGCGACTGATGTCCTTGCGCATGGCGCGCGAAAGATCCCGAAGCTGGACCAGAACGCCGTACTCCCAGTTCGGCATGTTATCCAGCCACAGTCCTGGCGGGAAAATGTCGTTGGAAATATAGCCACCAGGCTTGTCCAGCAGGGTTTCTGCGATACGAATCATGGTGACCGTGGTGGCAAAACCGGTAATGGGTTCCCTTTCCATGGTGTTGGCCACCGATCTCGTGTGCTCGCGCACCGAGAAGGTGTCCGGCTCGCTGCTCCAGATCATGCCGAGCACTAGCGCCACCAGCAGGTAGACCACAACCAACGCCAGAATCAGTTTGCCAATTACGCCGCTGCCACCGGCATAATCCTGAACATCGTCTTTCTTATCCTTGAAGTACTGTCTGATTTTGCCTGGCATATGACTTTTAATCCCCTGTCTGTTGATTGTCAGCGGCAAACGGCCTGCCCAGATGGTAACCCATGGCCCCGTCGATACCCAGTTTACAGAGTACCGAGTATTCCGCGGCAGTTTCCACTCCTGTAGCGAACACTTTCACGCCTCGACTGTGAGCGATGGCCAGCACAGACTCAAGGTAAAAGCGGTTATCTTCATGGGTATCGATATTGTGGATGAAGCTGTTGTCGATACGCAGGGCCTGAAACCTCAGATTTCTCAGGTAACTGAACGGTACGCCTCCCACCCCGAAGCGGTCGACCAGCACCGGCACACCAAGTCGCCCCAACGCCCTGACCAGAAGGCCCACCGCGGTCCGGTGGTGATGAATGGCCTGCTCTGAAATACCGATCCAGAGATTCCGTGCCGGCGAACCAGCCTGCCGCAGCTGGTCCAGCAAATCCGTGCGAAATGCCTCGCTGGCCACGGAGGCATTGCCGAGCGAGACCGCCAGCGGCTGATCCGGGCTCTGTTTCAGGCGATCGAGCACCCGCTGGACCAGCAGACGGTCAAGTTCCGAGATCAGCCCGAAACGCTCAGCCATTGGTACAAAGGTGCCTGCCCTCAAGGCCCCTTCGGCGGAATCGATCCGGGAAAACACCTGATGATAGACCGGCATGAGCCGGCCCTCGTTCACCATGGGCTGGAGCCATAGCGACAAGGCCTGCTGGCGGATCGCCTGACTGATAATCACCCGCCAGGTTTCGAGGTTGTGATGGCCGTCCTTTTCAGGGTCAGCCAGATGGCAGCCAGTCTCGGCCCTGCTCTGGGCAGCGCGCAATGCTTCATCCGCGGCCGCCATCAGATCCCGGGCACCACGACCCTCAAGCGTCCTCGCCAGCCCGGCATGAACAGCGGTGTCCATCGGCGAAGCAAGATCTGCATATACCCCATCGAGGTCCGTGACCAGCTGACGACACCAGACACCGGCATCAGCCGGCATCGCACCGGGTAGAAAAATGGCAAATTCGGCGCCCGTTCGGCGTCCGGCAAACGACCCGGCATGCTGCATGACGAATTCGCCAATCCAGGTTGCTACCCTCAGCAGCAACCGGTCGGCCTCGCTCCGGCCATAGGCCTGGTTGTATCCCGAAAAGTCGGCCAGTTGAATCAGCATGAGAATTCCGGGTGCCGCCTTTTCCTCGGACTCCACCTCCACCTTCAGGCGCTGGTCGAAGGCACTCCGGCTGGCCAGACCGGTGACCGAATCCTCATTGTTCACCCGACGCAGGTGCTGAATGAGTTTCGCCTGGCCTTCGAAGAGCTGGCCCAGGTCATCCGCCATCCGGTTCATGGCGTCGGTCACCTGATTGATCTCACGGGTCGACTTGATAGAGACCCGCTTCCTGAAATCCCGCTGCCCGAGGGCCTTTGCCTGATCCTCCAGTGCATGAAGCGGGCGCAGGGTACGACGAAGCAGAAGGAAAACCGCAAACAGTCCAATCCCCCCGATAACGACAGTACTGGCAGTCAACCCGATGGTGATTCGCCAGAGGTCCTCATAGGCGCGACCGGGATGGCTGATTACCTGCACGGTTCCCAGACGGCTCCAGCCACGAACGACTTCTGCCTCGGCAACGGGCAGCGGAAGATCTGCGAGGTCGCGGAACCAGGCGGGGACAGCCACTTTATTGAGCGTCATGGCCCGACCGGCAACCTGCTCGCCCTGATGATTCAGATAGCTGACTGAGAGGTAGCGGCCACTATCAAACACCGCATCAATCAGGGAGGCGGAGGCGACCGGATCGCGGCCGTCGATGGCATTGGACAGGGACAACCCGATGGCCGTGGCCCCGTCACGGGCATGACCTGCCAGCTGATCCGAGACATAGTCCCGGAAATAACCGTAGCTGGTGATAAACACCGCAACCAGCAGGGTAACCAGCAGACTTCCGGTCAACACCAGAAGCAGGGTTCGCAATGTGACCGCACCCTGTTGCGTCTGCTTCAGGGGGATGTGCTTCCGTGCCATGGGGAGCTTCTCCGGATTGGCTGTGAGCCAGCCGGCCAGGTGTTTGTGACCTGCACCGCAGAGTTGACAAACATTTACATAGCGCAACCTACGCCGACAACATTAAACACTATAGACTCTGCAAAAGGACTAAGGTTGAAAAATCGTCCACCCCGGGAAAGGACGACCAATAACGAAAAAGAGACAGGCCCGAGCAACATGAACGACGAAAGCCAGAAAGAAAAACTCAGGCAGCATTTCGCACGCCGTGTGACAACCCAGGCCCGGGTTGTTCTGGATACCTGGCAGAAAATTCACGAGGACCGGGACAAGGCCGCGGCCCACCGCAACGAGTTCGCGGCGGCTACGGACAAACTGGTGCGCTACGCCCAGCGGTTTGAAATGGATAGCCACGCCCGGGCCGGTCAGACCACGCTGGCGCTGATCAACCAGTGGGAACCGGGATCTGCGCTGAACGAGAGCCTGGAGCGACAGCTGCAGGATGCCATCGAGACCCTGTCCCAGAGCACTCTGCGCAGGACCGACCTCAACAGTTCCGAAGCGCCCCACCAATTTCGTCGAACCCCGGTTTACATTGCCCTGGCCAACCAGGAGATGGCAGCCCGCCTGATCCGGCAGCTGGAATTCTTCGGCTTCCGGGCATCCGCCTTTGCCAATGCCGATGAACTGACCGAAGCCTGCGCACTGCACAAGCCGGAAACCATCCTGGTAGACGTCAATTTCGGCGGCTCGCCCAATGCCGGCATGACCACCATCGAACGCCTGCAGGAACGACACGATACGCCCATTCCGATTATTTTCATGAGTGACGAGGACGGTTCCATCGAGACCCGTCTGCAGGCTTCCCGTTGCGGCGGGGAAGAGTTTTTCTACCCTGCTGTCGATCCCGGGCAACTGATCGAAAAGATCGAGACCTATACCCACGGCAACACCGTGGAGCCCTATAAGGTTCTGGTTCTGGATGATTCCCGGGCTCAGGCAAAATATATGGAAACGGTGTTGAAGAAAGCGGGCATGACCGCCCACATCATCACCGACCCGATGCAGATCATCCACGCCCTGGAGGAATTCTCGCCGGAGATCATCATCCTCGACATGTATATGCCGGGCTGTACGGGCATGGAAATCGCCCGGGTGATCCGCCAGCAGGACCGTTTTCACAGCGTGCCCATCATTTACCTCTCGGCCGAGGAAGACGTTACGAAACAGCTCCACGCCATGAGCCTGGGCGGCGACGACTTCCTGACCAAACCGATCGACCCGAAACACCTGATTGCCACAATCCACAATCGCGGGCGGCGTGCCCGCTCGTTGCTGGCCCTGATGATTCGCGACAGCCTGACGGGCCTGTTCAACCACACCCACACCCTCCACCTGCTGGACCAGGAGATCGTGCGGGCGCGCCAGAAAGAACAGCCGCTATGCTTTGCGATGATCGACATCGACTACTTCAAGAAAGTGAACGATACCTTTGGCCACCCGATCGGCGACCGGGTGCTGCGCAGTCTGTCGATGTTCCTCAAACAACGCCTGCGCAAGACCGACCACATCGGCCGTTACGGTGGTGAGGAATTTGCCATCATCCTGCCCAACACCCGCCCAAGCGATGCCCGGAACGTTCTCAATGAAATCCGGGAGCGGTTCTCTGAGTTGCAGCAACCGGCCGGCGACCGGGAATTCAATGTCACCTTCAGTTGTGGCATCGCGGCCTGGGACGACAACACCTCCCAGGCACTGTGCGAGCGGGCCGACCGTGCGCTCTACAGCTCCAAGGAGCTTGGCCGCAACTGCGTAAGCCTGGCCGATTCCTGAATTCGGGCCGTGCCACGGCCCGAATTCCTCTCTTCAGACAATTTTCGGTCGGGCATGGCTCAGTCACTGCCCGACTGCTACCTTTTATGAAACCAACGTCGTATGGAAGTCCGTTCCGCCGTTCACGACAATGATTGTCATCAGCGGAAAGATCCCGTTTCGATTCATTTGCAGTCTTTTTACGACCAATGGACAACAGGGACGATTGTCAAAAAGTGTTGATCTGAACAAAACAAGCACGCACCATTGGGGGAACATGCCGTTAAAATCGGCGATCCTGTAAAAAGACATCAAGGCAGACAGAACCATGTCGACAATTCTCGTGCTCCACGGACCCAACCTCAACATGCTCGGTACCCGCGAGCCGGAGGTCTATGGTTACGAGACACTGGCGGACATCGACGACCGGTTGCGCTCACTGGCGGCAGAGCAGGGGCATCATCTGCTGCACCTGCAATCAAACGCCGAGTACGAACTGATTGAGCGGGTTCACGAGGCCCGGGCGGAAGGCGTGGATTTCATCATCATCAACCCCGCGGCCTTCACCCACACCAGCGTTGCCCTGCGCGACGCCATGCTGGCCTCGGGAATTCCCTTTATAGAAGTGCATTTTTCGAACGTGCATGCCCGGGAACCGTTCCGGCATCACTCCTATTTCTCGGATATCGCCGAAGGCGTTATCTGTGGGCTGGGTAGCCAGGGGTACGAACTCGCACTCCAGGCAGCCCTGAAACGCATTCACCGATAGACCTGACAAAACGGGACTGGACTGACTATGGATATTCGTAAAATCAAGAAACTGATCGAGCTGCTCGAGGAATCTGACGTCGAGGAGCTGGAGATTCACGAGGCCGACGATTCGGTACGCATCTCCCGCCGGCGTGAACCGGCTGCCGGCCCCCAGTACGTGAGCCACTACCCGGCGCCAGCTCCCGCCCAGCAGCCAGCTCCGGCGCCGGCAGCGTCCGCTCCGACCTCCGAAGAGTCCTCTGCGCCAGCGGCCCCATCCGGGCACAGCGTGAAGTCTCCCATGGTAGGCACTTTCTATCGCTCACCCTCGCCCACAGCCAAGGCGTTTGTGGAAGTTGGCCAGACCGTCAATGTGGGTGATGTCATCTGCATCGTGGAGGCCATGAAGATGATGAACCAGATTGAGGCCGACAAGAGCGGCACAATCAAGGACATCCTGGTCGAGAATGGCCAGCCGGTTGAGTTTGACCAGCCCCTGGTCGTCATTTCCTGAACGCGGTGATAGCTACTCATGGCCATGTTAGAAAAAGTTCTGATCGCAAACCGGGGTGAAATTGCCCTCCGGATTCTGCGCGCCTGCAAGGAGCTGGGCATCAAGACCGTGGCAGTGCATTCCCAGGTCGATCGCGACCTGATGCACGTACGTCTTGCCGACGAGTCTGTCTGTATTGGCCCTAACAGTGCGACCGACAGCTACCTGAACATCCCAACCATCATCAGCGCCGCCGAGGTAACCGATTCCGTGGGTATTCACCCCGGCTACGGCTTCCTTGCCGAGAACGCCGATTTTGCCGAACAGGTGGAAAAGAGCGGGTTCCGCTTCATCGGTCCCAAGGCCGAAACCATCCGGCTGATGGGGAACAAGGTGTCCGCTATCAACGCCATGATCAAGGCCGGCGTTCCGACCGTGCCGGGCTCCGATGGCCCGCTGGACGACGATGAGGAGCGGACCCTGAGGATTGCCCGGGAAATCGGCTACCCCGTCATGATCAAGGCGGCTTCCGGTGGCGGCGGCCGCGGGATGCAGGTGGTCCATTCTGAGGCGGCCCTGCTCAAGGGTGTCCAGATCACCCAGAGTGAAGCCAAGAATGCCTTTGGCGACCCGACGGTTTACCTCGAGAAGTTCCTGGAAACCCCACGTCACGTGGAAGTACAGGTTCTTGCTGACATGCACGGCAACTGCATTCACCTGGGCGATCGCGACTGCTCCATGCAGCGCCGAAACCAGAAGGTGATAGAGGAAGCTCCGGCCCCGAACATCAATCCGGAATCCCGCGAGCGCACCCTGAAAGCCTGTACCGATGCCTGTAAGGAAATCGGTTATGTGGGCGCCGGTACATTCGAGTTCCTGTATCAGGACGGCGAGTTCTATTTCATCGAAATGAACACCCGTGTCCAGGTGGAACATCCGGTCTCCGAGATGGTCACCGGTGTTGATATCGTCCGCGAACAGCTCCGCATTGCCAGCGGCCTGCCGCTGCAATACACCCAGGACGACATCCGGATTTCCGGCCACGCCATGGAGTGCCGGATCAACGCCGAGGATCCGAAAACCTTTATCCCCAGCCCCGGCAAGGTCAAACACTTCCACGCCCCGGGCGGTAATGGCGTGCGGGTGGATTCACACCTGTACAGCGGTTACACGGTTCCCCCCTACTACGATTCCCTGGTGGCCAAACTGATCACCTGGGGCGACGACAGGGACATTGCCCGTCGCCGGATGAAGAACGCGCTGGACGAACTGGTGGTCGAGGGCATCAAGACCAATCAATCTCTGCATCGGAAACTGGTACGCGATGGTGGCTTTAAACAGGTAGACTTCACCATCCACTACCTCGAGAAACTGATACGGGATTAATGATGCCCTGGATACAACTCCAGATTCCCGCTGATCCGGACAACGCGGATCAGCTTGAGGATCTGCTCATGGAGATGGGCTCTGACGCCGTCTCCATGGAAGATGCCGCCGACCAGCCCCTCTATGAGCCGGATCCCGGCACCACCCCTTTATGGAGCCAGACGACGGTGACCGGGCTGTTCGATTCCGACCGGGATATCGAGCAGCTCTGCGCCGATATCCGGGATGCCTGGCACCAGCAAACCCAGCAGGCCCTTCCGGAAATCGACGTCACTCTGGTTGAGGACAAGGATTGGGAGCGGGCCTGGATGGACGATTTCCAGCCCCTGAAATTCGGCGAGCGGCTCTGGATAGTCCCAAGCTGGCATGACGCACCTGACCCTGATGCGGCGAATCTGATGCTGGACCCCGGTCTGGCCTTCGGTACCGGCACCCATCCAACCACAGCTCTCTGCCTCGAATGGCTTGATGGCCAGGATCCCCATGGTAAGCAGGTGATCGATTACGGCTGTGGCTCCGGCATTCTCGGCCTTGCGGCCCTGCTCCTTGGCGCAGACCATGTGATTGGTGTCGATACCGATCCGCAGGCCCTCGAAGCCAGCCGGGAAAACGCCCGCCGCAACAGTGTCGAAGACAGCAGGCTGGACCTGTTCCTGCCAGACAACGAACCCGAGACCAAAGCCGACATCATGCTTGCCAACATCCTGGCCCAGCCCCTGATCGGCCTTGCTCCCCATCTTGCCTCGCGAACCAGGCCCGGCGGCGATCTGGTGCTGTCCGGCATCCTGTCTAACCAGGCCCGGGAAGTAATGGCCGCCTATGAGCCATGGTTCGTTATGGACGAGCCCGAGCAGCGGGAAGAGTGGATACGCCTCACAGGACGGCGCCACGACAGATGACGAAACCGGTCTTAACGACTAAACTCCGAAACTCGTAGCCTAGTCGCTTTCAGGAAGAAGCATGACCCAGAGCAGCCTGCAGACACAGTGCCCGAATTGCCAGACACGGTTCCGGGTAACCGAAGAACAGCTTGGCATTGCCAAGGGCAAAGTGCGCTGCGGGAACTGCATGAAGGTGTTCAATGCCATAGAGCACCAGGTTATCCCGGGCGGTGGCGAGAAACCACGAACCCCGACTGCCCCGGCACAACCCGCAGGTGCATCATCGTCTGCCGGTTCTGCTTCCGGCTCCGGCGTCAGCGAGGAGGATTTTGTTTTCGCCGACAACCCGGAAGAGGATGCGGCGGAAGGGCCTTACGCCGGCACCAAGCTGACCTTCTCCGATGACGAGTTAAGCGACAGTTTCCGCAGCTTTGATGAGCGCGACGAAGCAGACTACAAAGACGCTGACACCGACAGCCCCGATGAGCAAGTCGATGAAAGCTGGGCCGAAGCCATTCTTCAGGATGACGAGCCAGCATCCCGAAAACCTTCTGCCCCCCAGCGCCCAGAGCCTACCCCCGAACCGGAGCCTGAAGAAACCTCTCCCGAACCTGAGCCCAGGCCAGAGCCTCGCCCTGAGCTGAGCCTGGAGGAAGAACCGGTATTTGAGCAGACCGGAACACCCTCTTCCGCGGCGACCCGGCCGGCCAAAGATTCCGATCCGTTCGATGACTTTGTGGACGAATCCGGTTTCGATTTTGATGAGCCGGAGCGGCCGGCCGACGCGTTCCATGCTGACCCGCCCTTCCGGGATCTACGCCGGGAGCCGGTTGCTGTCGATTCCGGTGGAAGTGGCGTCCGCACGATCGTGTGGAGCGTTATTGTCCTGGGCCTGATCGGTGTTCTGATCGCCCAGGTAACCTGGTTCCAGTTCGATCGACTGTCGGCCATCCCAGAGCTGCGCCCGTTCTATGAGAAAGGCTGTGAACTGGCCGGCTGCGAACTCAAACCGCTGATCAATGTGGAAGCCATCCAGAGCCGGAAACTGGTGGTGCGGACCGATCCGGATAATCGCTCGCAACTGGTGGTCGATGCGGTGATCATTAACCGGGCCGACTTCGAGCAACCCTTTCCCGCCATTGCCCTCACCTTTTCCAACCTGAATGGCGATGTGGTGGCACAGAGTCTGTTCACGCCTGAGGAGTACCTGGCCGGCGAAGGTCGGGAGCTGGACGCCATGCCCACGGATACCCCCGTTCGCATTGCCATCAACATTCGGGATCCGGGCCGTGACGCGGTGAATTACAACATCCTCTTCCGCCCCCACGCACCCTGATGCAGTAAGGAAGTATTTACTCGACAGCCATTCCCGACGGTCATCGCACAGAACAAAAGTCAACCAGAAAGGGCGAAAAATAATCAGTTTTTTCGCCGCCCAGCCCCTTCAATCATGGTCCACCCGGCGGTATCATTACCGCCCTTCGGATGCTGGATCGGTTACTTATTGAACAACCGCTCAGCCCGACCTTTGCTTAACCCGCTGTGACACGGACTCAGATCATGCTGCCAACGGCAAAAATCGGGCCGTACACCTTGCCCAACCCCTTGATTGTTGCGCCTATGGCTGGCGTAACAGACCGCCCTTTCCGTCTTTTGTGCCGGAGGTTGGGCGCAGGACTGGCGGTGTCGGAGATGGTCATAGCGGACAGCAAACTCTGGCATACGCGCAAATCACAGACCCGCCTGAACCATGAAGGCGAGCCTGAACCCCGCTCGGTGCAGATTGCCGGCGGCGATCCGCAAATGCTGGCCGATGCCGCCCGTCAGAATGCGGAATTCGGCGCCCAGATCATCGATATTAATATGGGCTGCCCGGCCAAGAAGGTCTGTAACAAGGCCGCCGGTTCCGCCCTGATGAAAGATGAAGCCCTGGTCCGCGACATTCTGGAGTCGGTGGTTCAGGCGGTTGATGTTCCAGTCACCCTCAAGATGCGAACCGGATGGGACCGGGACAACCGCAACGCACTGGTTATTGCCCGAATGGCGGAGGATGCCGGCATTCAGGCAGTGGCCATTCACGGTCGAACCCGTGCGGACAAATACGAGGGCAATGCCGAGTACGACACCATCGCCGATGTGAAATCCCGCATCGGCATTCCGGTGTTTGCCAACGGGGATGTTACATCGCCGGAGAAAGCCCGGGACGTGCTCCACCATACCGGTGCCGATGGGTTGCTGATTGGCCGCGCTGCCCAAGGCAGCCCCTGGATTTTCCGGGAAATTCGGCATTTCCTGGAAACCGGTAGCCACATGGCCGCACCGGAGCTTGATGAGGTCGAGGATATTCTGACCGAGCATCTCCAGGCGTTGCATGCTTTCTATGGTGAGACCATGGGCGTGCGTATTGCCAGAAAACACGTGGGCTGGTACCTGCAGTCCCATGATCCGGGTAAACAGTTCCGCAAACGCTTCAACGCGATCGAAGATGCGCTGGAGCAGAGAGACACGATTCAACGGTATTTTGCAGGCTTACGAAATGGAGAGGTATTCGCAGCATGAGCGCTGAGACTTTGGCAAACGACAACCTGAGCACCCCGGCCAACGATGATATCCATCAGTTGCAGACGGTGAACAGCAGCGGCAACACCGTCACCCTGCGCGACAGCGTTGAGGTCGCCCTGAAAAACTACTTCGCCCAACTGGACGGCGCTCCGGTGACCGAGGTCTACCAGCTGGTGCTTTCCGAAGTGGAAGCTCCCCTGCTTGAACAGGTGATGAAATACACCCGCAACAACCAGACCAAGGCCTCCACCATGCTGGGCCTGAACCGCGGGACCCTGCGCAAGAAGCTGAAGCAGTACGGTCTGCTATAATCCAGACACCCTGATTTGAAGAGGGCCTCCCGGACACCATTCGCGAGGCCCTTATTCGTTCATCTCCAGCGAAGAAAGTGACCCATGGCAAACCAGGCTAACACCTCCGTCCGTCGCGCCCTGATCAGCGTGAGTGATAAAACCGGCATCGTCGCATTCGGCCGTGCCATGACCGAACGCGGCGTCGAGCTGCTCTCCACCGGCGGCACCTACCGTCTCCTGAAAGAAAACAGCATCCCGGTAACCGAAGTCTCCGACTACACCGGCTTTCCCGAGATGATGGATGGCCGGGTAAAAACCCTGCACCCGAAGATCCATGGCGGGATTCTCGGGCGCCGGGGCACTGACGATGCGGTGATGTCCGAGCATGGCATTAGCCCTATCGATATGGTTGTGGTCAATCTCTACCCCTTCGAGGAGACCGTGGCAGAGCCGGACTGTGATCTGGCGACCGCCATCGAGAACATTGATATCGGTGGTCCGACCATGGTTCGCGCCGCCGCCAAGAACCACAACGACGTCGCCATCGTGGTCAACGCCAGTGATTACAGCCGGGTCCTGAAAGAACTGGAAGCCAACGATGGCCAACTGAGCTACAGCACCCGATTCGATCTGGCCGTAAAAGCGTTTGAGCACACCGCTGGCTACGATGGCGCCATCGCCAACTACCTGGGCGGCCGCACGCCGGATAACGACAACGCTGATTTCCCTCGCACCTTCAACGCGCAGTACGTGAAGGTCCAGGACATGCGTTATGGCGAAAACCCGCATCAGCGCGCCGCTTTCTACGCCGAGCGCAACCCGAAGGAAGCCTGCGTGGCCACAGCCAAACAGCTTCAGGGCAAGGAGCTTAGCTACAACAACGTGGCCGATACCGATGCCGCCCTGGAATGCGTGAAGCCTTTCGCAGATCCGGCCTGCGTGATCGTCAAACATGCCAATCCCTGTGGTGTGGCGATCGGCGCCGATATCCGGCAGGCCTACGACCTGGCGTTCGCCACCGACCCCACCTCGGCGTTTGGTGGCATCATCGCCTTCAACCGTGAGCTGGATGCGGAAACCGCCCAAGCCATCATCGACCGCCAGTTTGTGGAAGTGATCATCGCACCCACTGTGGCCCCGGAAGCAGTGGAACTGGTAGCCGCCAAGAAGAACGTGCGTCTGCTCGCGTGCGGCGAGTTTGACGGCGACCGTGCCCGCTCCATGGATTACAAGCGTGTGACCGGTGGTCTGCTCGTTCAGGACCGGGACCTGGGCATGGTGGCCATGGAAGACGTCAAGGTGGTCACTGAGCGCCAACCCTCCGAGCAGGAACTCAACGACCTGTTGTTTGCCTGGGAAGTGGCCAAATACGTCAAATCCAACGCCATTGTCTATGCCAAGGCGGGTCGCACCATCGGCGTCGGCGCTGGCCAGATGAGCCGTGTTTACAGCGCGAAGATTGCCGGTATCAAGGCCGCCGACGAGGGCCTGGAAGTGAAAGGATCGGTCATGGCGTCCGATGCCTTCTTCCCGTTCCGCGACGGCATTGACGCTGCGGCGGCGGCTGGTATCACCGCTGTCATCCAGCCTGGTGGCTCCATGCGCGATCAGGAAGTGATTGATGCGGCCAACGAACACGGCATCGCCATGGTCTTCACCGGCATGCGCCACTTCCGGCACTGAGGGGTTATCACCATGAATATTCTCGTTATTGGCTCCGGCGGCCGCGAACACGCCCTGGCCTGGAAAGCCGCGCAATCCCCCAAGGCAGACCGTGTTTTTGTGGCGCCTGGCAACGCCGGCACGGCACGGGAAACCGGCCTGGAAAATGTCGACATCGACGTGATGGACCTGGACGGCCTTGCCAACTTCGCCGCTACCAACCACGTTGGACTTACCATCGTCGGCCCGGAAGCGCCGCTGGTTGCAGGTATCGTCGACAAATTTGAACAGCGTGGCCTGAGGGTTTTCGGCCCGAGTGCCGGCGCTGCCCAGCTCGAAGGCTCCAAGGCTTTCACCAAGGATTTTCTGGCGCGCCACAAAATCCCGACAGCCGGTTACGGCAACTTCACTGATGTGGACGAAGCCCTGACCTATGTTCGCCAGCAGGGCGCCCCGATCGTCGTCAAAGCCGATGGCCTGGCTGCCGGCAAAGGCGTGATCGTTGCGATGACCCTGGAAGAAGCCGAAGACGCCATCCGCGACATGCTGGCCGGGAACGCGTTCGGCGATGCCGGCAGCCGTGTCGTCATCGAAGAGTTTCTGGAAGGCGAAGAAGCCAGCTTTATCGTGATGGTGGACGGCGAGAACGTTCTGGCCATGGCCACCTCCCAGGATCACAAACGGGTGGGCGACGGCGACACCGGTCTCAATACCGGTGGCATGGGTGCCTATTCGCCGGCCCCGGTGGTGACCGCAGATGTTCATCAGCGCATCATGGATGAGGTGATCTATCCGACCGTGCGCGGCATGGCGGCCGAGGGTCATCCCTACAAGGGGTTTCTCTACGCCGGCCTGATGATTGTTAACAGCGGCACTCCCAAGGTGATCGAGTTCAACTGCCGCTTTGGCGACCCGGAAACCCAGCCGATCATGCTGCGGATGAAATCTGACCTTGTGGAACTCTGCGACGCGGCCATCGACGGCAAGCTGGACCAGTGCGATTCCGAATGGGATGACCGCGCCTCCGTCGGTATCGTGCTGGCAGCCGGTGGTTACCCGGGCAGCTATAACAAGGGCGACGCCATTTCCGGCTTGCCGGACACCGAGACCGAAGGCGAGAAAGTGTTTCACGCCGGCACTCGTCTCAACGGCGACCAGGTGGTTACCAACGGCGGTCGGGTGCTCTGTGCCACGGCGCTTGGCAATACCGTTACCGAAGCCCAGAAACGGGCCTATGAGCTGGCCTCCAGGATCCAGTGGGATGGCGTGTTCTACCGCAAGGACATCGCTTTCCGTGCCATTGCCCGGGAGCAGTCCTGACGCCTGGCCTGAACCAGTCCTCGAAAACGCAGCCCGGTCATTGACCGGGCTTTTTTATGGAGTAATGTAAACGCCTAGCAACGGATGCCGATGAGCCGCCCGACAGGAGCCCCAGATGCAACGCTCTCTATCACTGAACCTTGTTTTCATTCTGACTGCCTCACTGCTTCTGAGCGCCTGCTCACGCCAGGGCATTTACGAGACAGCCATCGGGCTTGAGCGGTCCTCCGCAGGACTGGAAGCGGATACCGTGATGGTTGATGACCTCGAGATCGCCTATCTGAGAAATCATCAGGCGGTAGATGGCGACACCATCGTGATGATCCATGGCTTCGGGGCCAACAAGGACAACTGGACCCGCCTGGCCGGCCACCTGACCGACGACTTCAACGTCTACGCGATCGATTTGCCGGGGCACGGCGAGAGCAGCAAGCCGCTGGACATCGGCTACCGCCTGGAAGACCAGGCCGGCTACGTTGCCCGAATTATGGAGACGCTGTCGGTCGAGAACGCCCATATCATGGGCAACTCCATGGGTGGTGCGATTACCGCTCTGTATGCCGCCAGTTATCCGGGAAGAGTCAAGTCAGCGGTACTGTTCGATCCGGCCGGCATTCTGGAATACGAGAGCGAGCTGGTGGATCTGGTGATGGAAGGCGACAACCCCCTGATCCCGAAGCAGCCTGGTGATTTTGAACGGCTCATGGATTTTGCGCTGGAGAAAAAACCTTTCGTCCCCTGGCCGATCATGGGTGTGATGGAGGAGCGCGCCATCGCCAACCGGGACGTCAACGAGGTTATTTTTGCAGCCATTCGTGATGCCGGCTTCGAGTCGGGCTTCCGAAATGCCATTACCCGTATCCAAGCCCCGGTCCTGATCATCTGGGGCAAGGAAGACCGGGTGATCAACTACCGGAACGGCGAGGTGTTTGCAGCAACAATCCCGGATGCCAGGTTGGAACTGATGGAAGGCATCGGCCACGCTCCAATGGTGGAAGCCCCGGAAGAATCCGCAGAGCTGTTTCGGGCGTTCCTCGGCCAACCGGTCAGGTGAGCCTCGACCAAGCAATATGCCAGCATTCCACCTTCAGCGACTACAAGGGCACGGCAAAACAGGGTAGCCTAGCAACCATTGTGCTTTCGACGTCTGAAATGATACCCCATGCCTGAAGCGATCTGGATTACCTTTGCCTTCAGTCTTGGCCTGCTGGTCAAGCTCGTTGGCCTCCCTCCCCTTGTTGGCTATCTGGCTGCCGGCTTTGTGCTCAGTGGCATTGCCGAGGCAACCGGCGTTGTTATTGAGGAGACCGCTGTTCTCCAGCACATCGCGCACCTTGGCGTGCTCCTCTTGCTGTTCACCGTGGGGCTGAAGCTGAAGCTCCGATCCATCGTCAGTCCGGAAGTGATTGGCGGCAGCCTTCTGCACTTTGGCATCACCTGCGCGGTATTTACCCCCGGTGTCTACCTGCTGATGGACCTCGATTGGTCGACCGCGCTGATGCTGGCCATCGCCTTGTCATTCTCGAGCACGGTGCTGGCCGCCAAGGTTCTTGAATCCAAACGGGAACTGCGGGCGTTCCATGGACGGGTCGCCATCGGCATCCTGATCATGCAGGATCTGATCGCCCTGGTTGTCATGAGCCTGGCCGCGGGTAAAACGCCCTCCGAATGGGCCCTGATTGTATTTGGGCTTCCCCTGCTTCGCCCTCTGCTGTTCAAGTTGCTCGATGCCAGCGGCCACGACGAACTCCTGGTGCTCCTGGGATTACTTCTGGCGCTCGTTGTCGGCGGGCTTGGCTTTGAGGCCGTCGGCCTCAGTTCGGAGCTCGGAGCCCTGGTTTTCGGTGCCATGCTGGCCAATCACCCCCGGTCACAGGAACTCTCAAAGTCGCTCTGGAGCGTCAAGGAAGTGTTCCTGGTGGGTTTCTTCCTGCAGATTGGCATTGGCGGTCTGCCCGACGGGGATGCGCTCATTTTCGCAATCATTGCGGGGCTCGTGCTGCCGCTGAAAGGCATCCTGTTCTTCTTCCTGCTGCTGGCCTTCCGTTTACGGGCCCGCAGCGGTTTCCTGAGCGCCCTGGCACTGACCAACTACAGCGAATTCGGCCTGATTGTGGCAAGCGTTGCCTTGCCGGAGTGGTTGGTACCCCTGGCGATTTCGGTGTCGCTGTCGTTCCTGGTTTCAGCCCCGATCAACCGGTTTGCGCACGGCCTTTATGAACGTTACTCCCAGGATCTCAGCCGCTTTGAAGGCAGCAAACATCATCCCGATGAGCAACCGATTTCCCTCGGGGATACTCGCATCCTGATCATGGGCATGGGGCGGACAGGGACCGCAGCCTATGACTGGCTCTGCGAGGATCAGCCCAAACTGATGGGCCTGGATTCCGACCCTGCGAAAGCCAGTGAACACCAGAAAGAAGGTCGCAACGTGGTTTTTGCTGATGCCGAGGATGCTTCCTTCTGGAATGGGTTGCACATGCCTGCAGTGCAGTCGGTGATCCTGGCAATGGGTGACATAGAAGGCAAGCTGATCGCCGCCCGGATGCTGCGCAAACTGGGCTTCAAGGGTTTTATCGTGGCCCACACCATGTATGAAGATGAGGCGAAACAGATCCGGGAAGCCGGGGCGGATGAAGCCTACCTGACCATGAGTGAAACCGGCGTGGCACTCGCCAGCCACCTGATCGATAAAAAGCCCGCCAAACCATCCCTGGTTGTCGGCAAACCTGAGTAACTGTATCGGCGTTTACAGCCGACGTTCAGGCCTGTTCGAGCGCGCAGGTTCGGAAGCCAGTGTATACGTCGTTCCGAAGCGGGAGATAGGCCTGCCGATAGGTACCCCGGATAAGGCAGGATGACGTTGCACAACTGCCGCCCTTGGTGACTTTGTGATCACCGAACTGCAGGGTGGACATGAAAGGGTACATATCCACTTTGAAACCGTCGTAGGGCAGGAACTGATCGCCGGTCCACTCCCAGAGCGTGCCAGTCATCTGCCGGCAGCCGAACGGACTGTCACCCGCAGGAAAGTCGAACACCGGGTTCTGCGCCATGGCGCGCCCGTTGAGATCCGCCAGCTGCTCGGTCGGCGCCGAGTTGCCCCAGGGAAATCGCCGGAAGGGCTCGCCCCGGCGATTGCCCAGAGCCGCTACTTCCCACTCGTATTCCGTCGGCAGCCGACGCCCTGCCCAACGGCACCAGGCCTCCGCTTCCCAGAATGTCACGTGAGTGACCGGTGCATTCGGATTGAGCGGCTGCCAGCGATCGAACACCCGCTCCTGCCATTGCTCATCATGCCAGCGCCAGTAAAGCGGATGGCGGGGTGTCCGTAAAAGAGGCTCATCACTGCCGTGAACCAGGGCAACATCGGTTTCGGTCTGGAGCCATTTCCGGCCGCCAAAAGACCAGAGCTCTGGCCGCCGGTAGCCACCGTCGTCCACAAACTCCATAAAGTCCAGGTTGCTGACCAGGCACTTTGAGATCGCGAACGATTCCAGCTCCACGGTAAACCATGGTTTTTCATTGTCGAAGGCAAAATCGTCACTGGCGTACTGCTCGGACTCACCCGGCATCCCGATCAGCCACTCTCCTGCTGGAACATAGGCATCTCCCTGATGCGACTCACCTGGCGCCGGCCGGTAAAAATCAGTGCCCGGCGGAGCCGGGTAGCCAACGGTCTGACGGCACCAGATCATCGACTCGATGTGCATGTTCTGGTGGTAGATTGCGTAGCGGTAGAGGTAACGTGCCTGGTCGGTTAACGGTTGCTTCTCGATCCGCTCGGCAACTTGATCATAGATGAGATTGAAATAGTCGAGGGTTTTCTGCCGCCCGGGAAACAACTCCCGGTTCCAGCGATCCCGGTGATCGATATGGAAGGAGTCCCAGAGATCGTCCATTGAGGGATCATGGCTGGGCATGCCGTCCAGGAGGTTGAAGAGGAACACCTCGTAGAAGAAGGCCGCATGGCCCATTTCCCAGAGCGGAGGATTGACGCCCGGATGGTAGGGAACGTCCAGCGCTGTCTCGGGAAGAGAACACACGAGAGTCTCGGTTCGCTTCCTTGTCCATTCAAGCTGCTCCAGCAATTCCGACTTTGCCAGATCGATTTGCTCAATCGCTGTCATCGTGCCAGCCACCCATTAAAACAGATGACCAACAGCATAACAGAGAGTTCAGACAGGGGTTAAACGGCGTCACGCCCAGACCGCCAGAATGACCGGCACAGCTACCAGGGTCACAAGGAGAGACAGCGGCAGCCCCAGCCGCCAGTAGTCCCCAAAACGATAACCTCCGGGCTCCATAACCAGAGCATTGGATTGATGCCCTACCGGGGTCAGAAAGGCGCAGGAGGCGCCAACCGCCACCGCCATCAACATGGCATCGGCAGCAATGCCAAGCTGCCCGGAAAGACTCAAGGCAATCGGCGCAACCAGGATGGCCGCTGCCGCGTTGTTGACAACGTTCGACAGCAGCATTGTGCCCGTTAGGATAATGGTAACAACCATCCAGGCATCGCCTCCAGAGCCCAGCATCAGCATCCAGGACGCGATCAATTCTGCCCCACCGGTAGTCTCAAGGGCCTGCCCCACAGGAATCATGGCGGCCAGCAGAACGATAACGGGCCAGTCAATCGCCCGGTAGGCTTCCTGATTGCTGAGAACCTTGCTGAGAACCATGATCACGGCGCAGGCGACCAGCGCGACGGGGGGCGATAACCAGCCAACCACAATCAAAGCGATGGCGGCGATAAAAAGGCCGCCAGCCAGAAGGGAGTTGCGCTCCCTGCCAAACCGAAGACCCCGCTCGGCCAGGGGCAGGCAGCCGAGCCCCTGAAGCGTGACACGCAAGGTTTCCTCCTCGCCCTGGACCAGAAGGATGTCGCCGGCCTGAAACCGAATATCACCCAGACGTCGCTGCAACCGTTGACCCTGACGCGCAATCGCAACGATGTTAAGACCGTTCTGCTCGCGAAGATTGAGCCTGTTGGCGGTTTTTCCGATCAGCCCCGATTCCGGTGTGATGACCGCTTCGATCAAACGCACGTCGCCCTCGGACAGGGACTTTTCGCCTGGCTTTCCCGACTCTGCTTCGTCCTGATCGGACGCCTCTGAAGAAACCTCCTCCACGCTCGCCAACTCGAGCCCGGTGCTGTCCAGAAAGTCCTGCAGGGCATCGGTATCCGCTTCCACCAGGAGCAAGTCATCGCCGCGCAGGACAGAGAACGTAGAGGGGGCCAGCGACCGCTTATCACCCCGGATAAGCGCCAGAACCACGACGTCCTTCTCGGCATCCGCGCGCGTCAGAAGCCCATGAAGGGTTGCCCCGACGTGGGAGGAATCCTCCGGCACCCGAAGCTCGGTAACATAGTCGCCCACACTGAACAGCTTGCCACCGTCGTCGGGTTTACCCCGCCGCGGCGTCAGCCGCCACCCGACCAGCGTGATAAAGCCGATGCCTGCCAAAGTGATAGCGAGGCCCACCGGTGCGAAGTCAAACATGCCGAAAGAACCAGCTTCCCGATAACTGGCAATGATGATGTTCGGAGGCGTGCCAATCAGTGTCATGGTTCCCCCAAGCAGGGAACCAAATGCCAGGGGCATCAGCAGCAGCGAGGGCGACCGCCCGGCTTCCCTGGACATCCAGACCGCCACTGGCATCAACAGGGCAAGTGCACCAACGTTGTTGATAAACCCCGAGCAAAGGGCCACCACCGAAGTCAGCATCAGCACCTGCAGCGTGGGCCGGTGCCCGACCTTTCCAAGCAGCCCGGCCAGGCGGTCAACCACACCGCCGTTGACCAGACCCTGGCTGATCACCAGAACCGCCGCCACCGTGACAACCGCCGGATGGCCAAAGCCGTCGAACAGTTGATCCACAGGCACGATCCCGGCAATCGAGACAGCAAGAAGCGCGAGCAGGGCGACTAGATCGAACCGGATTCGGTTCCAGACAAACAACACCAGGGCGATACCCAGGATCGAAAAAACAATAGCCTGACTGGCGCTCACTGTACCTCCATGACGTTGCCCACTGCACGGCCGCTCCACGGCCTGTGTCGGCATACTTTACAGGAAGCTCGGTAAGGCAGAAGCCGCTGTTCATAAGCTCCTGAAAGGTCTGCAAGTATATAAACTGGCATATAAACTGAATGTCCGCCAGCAGGAGTTTTTGCCTGTTTCCCCCAGCCGTATGCGGTCACAGGGCAGTGATCGGATCGAGCAGTTCCGGTATTACCAACATTTACTGAACGTTCAGCAGTTCGTTTTTTTCAAGGCACATTCTCTGGGAGAGTCGCCATGAAGGAAAAACGACCGCTTGTTTGGTTGTCGGCGGTGTACCCGGCTTTAGCTGCCAGCGGGCCCGTGCTAAGGGACTGGCAGCTTATTCATGTTCCCCCGACAGACAAACCCTGCGCAGGCGAGAGGTCCGGCAGTGGGGTCAGAGTTGGCGTGTTTGATCTGGGCTCCCTAAAAGGGGATCAACTGGCCCACTTGCCCGAGTGGCTGGACACGATTCCGGTCCAGCACTGGGTTGCTACACTGGAACCTCATCAGATCCAGAGCCCCGAAATCTGTGCTCTGATAAACCGTTACTGTAAGGACTACCATACACTTCCGCTACAGGCCGACCGACTAAATGGCATTCTCGGCCACCTATTGGGTATGTCTGAGCTTCAGGCGAAGGCATCCCGAGCGAAACCCGCCTGTTATCACGACGTTGCTCTTGAGGGTGAGTCAGTGGCGATCCGGCAGGTCAGAGAGTTATTGCGAAAATTTGCCCGCACTGAAGAATCCGTACTGATCTATGGCGAGAACGGAACCGGCAAGGAAGCCGCCGCCCGTTTCATTCACGACAGTTCGCCACGCAGAAACAAGCCACTGATCGCAGTGAACTGTGCAGCCCTGCCCCGCTCTTTGACCCAGAATGAGCTCTTCGGCCACGAAAAAGGGGCATTTACCCATGCCATGAGTGCCCAGAAAGGTCGAATTGAAGCGGCCAATGGCGGCACTCTGTTATTGATCGGTGTCGATGAACTTTGCTCAGAACAACAATCGGCCATTCTGCGTTTCCTCCAGGAGGGCCTGATTGAGCGCCTGGGCTCCAATCATCCCATCAGCGTCGATACCCGGCTCATTGCGACAAGCACGAAGCCGCTCGAACAGCTGGTCAAGACCGGGGTGTTCCGAAGCGATGTGTTTTACCGGCTTGGAAGCCTGCATGTGTTGTTACCACCGTTGCGGGAACGCAAGGAAGACATTCCTGTTATTGCCAGTCGGATTCTCTCGTCCACACCCTCAGCTAGAGCCTCCAGGCGCCTCACTGACGATGCATTGATTTGTCTGGCTAGCCACCCCTGGCCAGGCAATCTGAGGGAGCTGCAGAACCGCTTGCGCCAGGCATTATTGCTGGGAGAAAGCCCACAGATCGGGGCCGAAGACTTGGGTTTCACCGCCATCCCAACCGATAACCACGAACGCAGCCGAGAACTTTCACTAGACGCTTTTCGATCGAGAGCGGACAGACAGGCGATCTCGGTAAGTCTCGCGCTTGCCCACAACAACGTGTCAGCCGCCGCCCGGCTTCTGAATATTTCAAGGGTTTCGCTCTACCGGCTGATGGATAAGCACCGAGTGCCTCATGGCACATCAACCCGGCCGCAGAAAGACAACTGAAGGAGTTTCTCCATGAAAAAAAACACACTATGGCTAATCCCGCTTGTTTCTCTGGGCTACTCCATATTGGCAGAAGGCGCTCAGGCCGACGAGGATGCGTCGGCCGCCCCGACGAGTATCCGGGCAACAACTGACGAAAGCCACGACCCGGCAACCGATATTGCCTCCATTACCGCGGACCGGGGCATCGTCACCCGGCCGGGCCGGTTTACCATCGAACCATCCTTTTCCCATGCCCACAGCAACTCAACGGCAGTCGCGATCGAAGGTTACACTGTGATCCCTGCCCTACTGATCGGACTGATCAATATTTCCGAGATCCAGCGTGATATTTTTGTCGGTGCCATGTCACTCAAATACGGCTTCACCAGCAAATTTGAGGCGGCGGTCCGCGTGCCTTACCTCAGCATCAATGAGGATTTGAGAGAGCGTGAGGTTTTCCAGGGCACACCGGTGGATACACTGCGTGAATCCTCTGGCGAGGGTCTCGGTGATGTTGAAGTTTCAGCCCGTTACCAATTAACCGACGGCCTGGGCGGCTGGCCCTACGTGATTGGCGCGTTGCGCGTAAGAGCGCCAACCGGCGAGGGCCCCTACGACGTTGACCAGAGGGTCATCGAGGATAATCAGGGCAATCCGATTGGCATCGAACTGGAAAGCCGGCCAACAGGTTCAGGCTTCTGGGCATTCGAACCCGGACTCTCATTCATCTACCCGACCGACCCGGCCGTGTTGTTCGGCAACCTGAGTTATGTCTGGACCCTTAAAGAGGAGCAAGGCTTTGAAAACGGAGGCACTGTCGACCCCGGCGATATCGTACGTTTTGGCTTCGGGATGGGATTCGCCTTTAACGAACGCACGTCGTTCAGCCTGGGCTATGATCACTCCGTTATCCGAAAAACCACGTTCGAGAGAAACATTGATCTTTTTGAATCCAATTTCGACCGAATTCAGATCGGATCGCTGTCATTCGGGTTGTCTCAGCGCCTGACGCAATCCACATCCCTGAGCCTGACGGTAAGCATTGGCGTTACTGAAAACGCGCCTAACAGCGAGATTACACTCAAGCTTCCGATCAGTCTCTAGGGAGGAATTGATCATCTCTCAGCGGCCAAGCAACTGAATCAGTTGATCACTGAACCGGGCCGGGAGCTGATTCCCCGCGCCCAGATTGTTCAGCTCGATATTCAGCTGGTGCATATTCTGTATGACAGTGCTATCCAGGCTGTTCTGAACCAACGTCATCCAGCCGTTGGGACCCGCCATACTGCTGGCTACCCGTGCACCGCCGCTGCGGTTCGCACTGATCACCTCCAATACGGTCTCCATCTGGTGATCCGGCAAACGATCATTGACGCGCTGGTTAAGGTTGGGAATGGTCAATCGGTTGATCACCAGGGTGTCACCGTTAATACCAACAATTTGCTCCAGACCGATACTGATCTCCAGGTTATCCATCAGGAAGCCGCCACGATACTCCGAAAGTTCCGTGTCACTGATGGGGTCAACCCCGGGATTCAGTTCGGCCCGCGTAACCGGCGATAAGGTTGTGCAGGCGATAGCCAGCAATGCGACCTTAGGCATCCTGCCCTTCATGATTATCACCATTCCCTCGTGGAGGGCCAGTACGGCAGCGTGTGGCCGAGAGATGGTCCACCGAGGCCTTTTTCCAATGGCGCCCTGGCCACCTGGGGCCAACGACCATCGGCGAGAAAGTGATCGCGCCCCCGATCAAGATGACTGCGAATTACAAAGGCGGTGCCATCCCAGTACTCGCTGAATTTTGCGTAAGAATAGATTTTCAGACCCCGGGCGGGGTCTCCTATCAACACCTCGTCTTCACTGATGCCCTTGATCAGAACGAAATGACGGAAACCCTCAATGTTCAGCAACACAATCATCGGCAGGCGAATCTTCTCCCTGAGGCCAGCCAAGGGCAAGCGAAATCCATCGGCCTGGTACCCTCTGGATGCCAGATAGCGCTTCATATCGAGCATGGAGAAGCCATGCCGGCGCACCTTTTCCTCATCTGCCAACGCCAGCATTTCAATGAAAACATCGTGCTCGCTGACCTGATCCTCGTAATGAAAGCTCAATAACGAGGCAACTGCTGCGGAGCCACAGCTGAAGTCGTACTGCTGTCGAAGTACACTGTCAAAGCGACGGCTTTCGAAACTGTTCACCGTAAGCCGGATATCGCCGCCAATACCCGGCACCATGACCGAGCCGGCAAATGCGGTGGACCATAGCAGCCCGGCACTCGCGCAAACAGCAACAAGAACCTTCCTGGTCATGGTCCACCTCCATCAGTGATTAATCAGTATGTTGATCTGGGTATTGTCCTGAATGACCACCTGATTACCCGTGTTCTGGATAACCGTGGCAACCCCACTCATGTTGCCGAAAGCGTTGTCGGAAATACTGTTATTTCCGGTGACAACATTTCCGGACAGCAGGTTGTCGGAGACATTCGCATTCTGCTGGTTATTGTTAACCTGCAACTGCATCGAAACTCCCTGGCGACCACTTGCATCCGCCAACTGATCCTCTGTCAGGGCCATGGTATCCATCCACTGCTCGGCCGAAACAAATCCCGATGTTCCGAGCAACAATACCAGCAAGGCAGCCTTCAGTTTCCCTCTGATGACGTAACCCATGGCAGTTCTCCCGGAATGACCGGGCCGCTCCCGTTGAGATGCGGCCCGGATTCCTTACTGGGTGCCACCACCGGTGGACAGGTTGGACATTACACTGACATTCGCCTGTGTAACGCTACCGTTGCCTGCACTCTGTGCAAAGGCGCCAACGCCGGTGTAGTTCGCTGAACCGCCGGAGATTTCATTGCGGTTGCGGGCCTCGGTGTAGGACGCTCTGCCGTTGGCATCGCCGTAGGTGGTTGAAGAGCCCGATACACTGCCGTCAAGATCGGCGTTGTTCAGGAACACATCCAGATCCAGAGCCAATGAGTTATCGGAGCTGTCGTTTCCGCTGTCGGAGATCGTGGTGTTTCCGCTATCTGCCACATTGGTGTTGCCGCTCTCGGCAACGTTGGTGGAGTTATCGGAATTATCGTTCCCACTGGCGGCAATCTTGAACGAATCCGCGACACTGGTGCTGTTATCGGAATTGTCCGAGTTATCCGAGTTGTCGCTGTTATCGGAATTATCCGAGTTATCCGACATGTCATTGCCAGTGTCAGCGATCTTGAAGGCATCGCTTAGATTGGTGCTGTTGTCGGAGCTATCGGAATTATCGGAGTTGTCGGAATTGTCCGAGTTATTCGAGTTATCCGACATATCATTGCCGCTTTCAGC
This sequence comes from Marinobacter sp. es.042, assembly GCF_900188315.1. Classification (NCBI taxonomy): domain Bacteria; kingdom Pseudomonadati; phylum Pseudomonadota; class Gammaproteobacteria; order Pseudomonadales; family Marinobacteraceae; genus Marinobacter; species Marinobacter sp. es.042. Next base: position 3,695,630 of record NZ_LT897781.1, on the reverse strand, counting down.
AATCTTGAACGAGTCCGCCACACTGGTGCTGTTGTCAGAGCTATCCGAATTGTCGGAGTTATCCGAATTATTCGAATTGTCAGTGTTGGTGGAATTGTCGTTAGCGGAATCGGTATTGCCGGAATAGCCGTTGTTGGCCGTGGAGGTATTATCCGCATTGGTATTCGGATCTCCATCTCCCCCCTGGTCAGCGTAGGCAAAACCGGAAACGCCCAGACTCATTGCGATGGCAGCTGCTAGTAGTGTTTTTTTGGTGTTCATGATGTCATTTCCTTTGAAGTTATTGGCTTTTAAGGGATCCGACCCAACCCGCTAGCCTTCGGGTAAGCCAAGGTTCAGACCCGCCAGAACACACGAGCGATTCCCGTGCCAGAATCCGTAAACCGACTCCAAATTGATGTTTTTACTAACCTTTACAAAGATCACTCAAGACGTGGCAGAACAGAAAGGCAGGAAAACTGTTTCAGGGATGAAACAGGGAGAACGCAGGAGAAACAGCAAACCCGCTGTTTCTATCTTTTTTCAAATACTTACAAAAAATCAGCGGTGTCAAAAAGAAAAACCCCGCTCCAGGCGGGGTTTTCTGGCTTGAAGCGAACCCGTAGGGCTCGCTTCAGCAACATCCAAACCGTCGATTAACCGAACTGGTTCATGGTGTTGTCTTTACCACCGGCCTTCAGGGCCGCCTCACCAGCGAAGAATTCCTTGTGGTCGTCACCGATGTTGGAACCAGCCATGTCCTGGTGCTTAACGGTAGCGATACCCTGACGGATTTCCTTGCGCTGTACACCAGCCACGTAGGCCAGCATGCCTTCGTCACCGAAGTAACCCTTGGCCAGGTTGTCGGTAGACAGGGCCGCGGTGTGGTAAGTCGGCAGGGTGATCAGGTGGTGGAAGATACCCGCTTCGCGTGAACCGTCACGCTGGAAGTTACGGCACCACTCGTCAGCCAGCTGACCCAGCTCGGTATTGTCGTACTCTTCACTCATCAGCTTGGCGCGGTCGTAGGCAGAAACGTCCTTGCCTTCTTCCTTCCATGCGTCGAATACCTGCTGACGGAAGTTCAGAGTCCAGTTGAAGGACGGGCTGTTGTTATAAACCAGCTTGGCGTCAGGAACCACTTCCTTGATGCGATTAACCATGGCTGCAATCTGGCCAACGTGCGGCTTCTCGGTTTCGATCCACAGCAGGTCAGCACCGTTCTGCAGGCTGGTGATGCAATCCAGAACCACACGGTCTTCGCCCGTGCCCGGCTTGAACTGGAACAGGCCAGACGCCAGACGCTTCGGACGAACCAGCTGACCGTTCTGCTTGATCACAACGTCGCCGTTGTTGATGTCTTCTGCCTTCTCGATCACTTCACCGTCGATGAAGCTGTTGTACTGGTCGCCCAGATCGCCCGGCTCGTTGGTCACGGCGATTTTCTGAGTCAGGCCAGCGCCCAGGGAGTCAGTACGGGCAACGATAACACCGTCGTCCACACCCAGCTCCAGGAACGCCAGACGAACGGCGTTGATCTTGGACAGGAAGTCGGCGTGGGGAACAGTTACCTTGCCGTCCTGGTGACCACACTGCTTCTCGTCAGAGACCTGGTTCTCGATCTGGATGCAGCAGGCACCGGCTTCAATCATCTGCTTGGCCAGCAGGTAAGTCGCTTCGGCGTTACCGAAACCAGCGTCGATGTCAGCGATGATCGGAACAACGTGAGTTTCGTGGTTGTCGATCTGCTTGATCAGCTCTTCAGCCTTGGCGTTGTCGCCGGCATTCTCGGCTTCTTCCAGGGCACGGAACAGGTGGTTCAGTTCCCAGGCATCCGCCTGACGCAGGAAGGTGTAGAGCTCTTCGATCAGGCCAGATACGGCGGTCTTCTCGTGCATGGACTGGTCAGGCAGCGGACCGAACTCGGAACGCAGTGCAGCAACCATCCAGCCGGACAGGTACAGGTAACGACGCTTGGTGGTGCCGAAGTGCTTCTTGATGGACAGCATCTTCTGCTGACCGATGAAACCGTGCCAGCAGCCCAGGGACTGAGTGTACTGGGAAGTATCGTTGTCGTAGTTCGCCATGTCTTCGCGCATGATCTTGGCGGTGTACTTGGCGATGTCCAGACCAGTCTTGAACTTGTTCTGGGCGCGCATGCGAGCGGCGTGCTTCGGGTTGATGGCGTTCCAGGTCGGGTGCTGCTTCAACAGGGAAGCGATCTGGTCAACGTCTTGTGCGTAGGGCATGGTCTCAATCCTTTCTACGTTGGTTTTCTAAGTCGATGCGGAGAAGCGTACAGCCACTTCCGAAGCCAACAACCTGCTCACTTTTTGAGCGAAGCGCTGACGTTGACGGTTACTTTAGTGGTTTCAAATTTATAATTGAAATTTATATGATCTATTTTCGGCATTTTCCTGGTGAATGGCAAAAACCCCTCATTCTTGAGTTGGATCAACCCCGGAACATTGGCTATTGTTACTGTTGTCAGTGAGCAAGTTCCAACCGACCCCATCAGGCGCAAACAGTGTTCTACCTGCGAGCTTTCAGCCACTCCCTTGTGCATGCCCTGAAGAACCTGTTTCCGATCATCGCAGTCGTTGTCTTCTTCCAGCTCGTTATTCTCCGGCAAATGCCGGACAACACGCTTGCGATGGCAGCGGGTCTGCTGATCGTGGCTGTCGGCGTTGCCCTGTTCCTCCAGGGCCTTGAGCTGAGCATCTTCCCGGTTGGCAAAAGCCTGTCCAATCAGTTTGCCCGCAGGGGCTCTGTGCCGGTTCTGCTCTCGTTCGGCTTTGCAATGGGCTTTTCTGCGGTGGTGGCAGAGCCGGCACTGATTGCCGTGGCCCAGCAGGCGGAGGAAATCAGCGAGGGCAAGATAAAGGCCCTGACGCTCAGGATACTGGTGGCCGTTTCCGTTGGCCTCGTCGTTGCCCTGGGCGTGTTCAGAACCATATTTGGTTACCCGCTGCACTGGTTCATGATCATCGGTTACATCGTGGTGGTGATCATCACCTGGTTCGCGCCACCCGAGATTGTTGGTCTTGCCTACGATTCCGGTGGCGTGACCACCAACATCGTCACCGTTCCCCTGATTGCGGCCCTCGGCATTGGTCTCGCGGCTTCCATTCGGGGCCGCAACCCACTCTTGGACGGCTTCGGACTGGTTGCCCTCGCGGTGATGGTTCCCATGATTACCGTTCAGCTTTACGGGATTTTTGTCTATTCCGGTGTGACCACCGATCCGACCACGGTGCCGACCCTGGTACACAACGGAACCGCCGATCAGACTCCCGTTCTGCTGACGATGCTGCTCGATCTTGCCGGCATGATCCGGGATGTACTCCCCATCATTATCACTATCCTTTTTTTCCAGTACCTGGTGTTGCGCCGGGGGCTGACCAACCCGCGCAAGATCCTGTTCGGTTTTGCGCTGGTGGTGCTCGGTCTCTATGCCTTCGTGGTCGGCCTGAAACTCGGCCTGTTCCCGATCGGCACCAGTATGGCCCGGCAACTGATGAGCATGGAGGGCTACGTCTTTGTCTATCTCTTCGCCTTCATGATCGGATTCGCCACCACCATGGCCGAACCCGCGTTGATCGCAATCGGACACCAGGCGGAACAGGCGGCCGCAGGCACCATAAACGGCAATGCCATCAGGATTATTGTGGCGGTCGGAGTCGCTGTCGGAATCACCCTCGGCGTCCACCGGATTATCAGTGGCGATTCCATTCACCATTACATCATTGGCGGCTATATTCTGGTCATCATCCTGACCGCGCTGGCCCCGAGATACATCATCCCACTGGCGTACGATCTTGGCGGGGTTACCACCTCCGAGGTTACTGTACCTCTGGTAACCGCACTGGGTATTGGCCTGGCCAGCAGCATTGAAGGTCGTAACGTGCTGATCGACGGGTTTGGCCTGATTGCCTTCGCCTCCATCTTTCCGATTGTGACGGTGATGAGCTACGCCATCATTGTTGAAATGCTTGCCAAGCAGAGGAAAACAGACTCATGAAATTTTCGGTTCTGGTAGCAATTGTTCCAGAGGATCAGGAACAGGACTGCGTTAATGCCGCGAGGGACCTTGGCGCCGGTGGTATCACGGTGATTCCCGGCCGCGGCATCAGCAACACCGCGAAGAAAACCTTCTTCGGCCTGACCTACGACGGCAGCCAAAGCGTTCTGCTAATGGTGCTGGAGAAGGGCCTCTCGCTCGATATCCTGAAGGTTATCCAGAAAATACTCATGCCCGACCATAACGATTCCAGGGGACTGGTGTTCACACTTCCCCTGGAACACCTGGGCGGGATCGACATGTCCCAGGTGGCAAAATTCGAACAACATCTGAAAGATTCACTGTAACCGGAGAACAGCCATGAAACTGGTCAAAGACGTGATGGTGCGGGATGTAATGACCATCTCTCCGTTTGCCAGCATCCGTGAGGCGCTGTCACAGATGAAACAGCACTCAGTGAAATCGCTGGTGGTGGAAAAAACGAGCGAGCACGATGCATGGGGTCTGATCACCTATACCAACGTGCTGAAAACGGTTATTGCCGAAGACGGTGACATCGATCTTCTGAACGTTTATGACGCCTGCGCCAAGCCTGTCATCAGCGTCGGTGAAAACCTGAATGTCCGGCACGCGGCAAGCCTCATGAGCAAATACCGGGTCAAACGCCTGCTTGTGTTGGCCGACAACGATCTGAAGGGCTTTGTGGTGATGGATGACATCATGGCTGCGTTGCTGGAGAGCATCGACTAACATTCATGCAAACGAGACAAAGCTCTCGAAGTGTTCAGAAGGAATACCGGCCAGTTCCGCACCACAGTTTCGGTTACACACCCACAACTGACAATTCGGTGTGGTTGGAACAGACTGCATTTTCTGCACCCGAGCCCGGGCTGCAGCCAAATGAAACGTATCAAGTGAGCGTCGATGGGCGTCGGTATCAACCTCCTGAGATATAGGAAATGGTTACGAACTGCGATCATGCTGGGCGTAATGCTTTTTAGTTTGCCAGGATTGTCCTCGCGGCAAACTCAAGAGCAACCTGTTTTTACTGCTATCGATTTTGAACAAAGCCGCAACCAATGGGATCGTTATGGGTTCGGTGCTGACAACACCATTCTCGACCAGTGGCAATCCTTGCTGCAACGGGCAAGCTCGCTTAACACTGATGAAAAGCTTCGACAGATCAACGCATTTGTTCATGATGTTTTAAATTATCAGCTAGATAGCGCGCTCTGGGGGCGAGAAGATTACTGGGCGTCACCGCTTGAAACCCTGGCACAAGGCCGGGGTGACTGCGAGGATTTCGTCATCATCCAGTACATAAGCCTTTTGAGCGCAGGCATCAGCGATGACAAGCTTAGGCTCATATACGTTCGTGCGCGCATTGGAGGTCCCGCCAGCCCGGTTACCCGACCTCATATGGTTCTGGGCTATTATCCTGAACCCGGAGCTGAACCTATTTTGCTGGACAGCCTCATAGAAGACATTCTTCCCGCCAGCGAACGGACTGACCTGACGCCGGTGTTCAGTTTTAACAGTAGCGAGCTTTGGGCAGGAGGCTCCGGCGCTTCAGCAGGAAGCTCCACCGCCCGACTTTCCCCCTGGCGTAATGTGCTTGACCGAATGAGAAGCGAAGGAGTGACCTTTAATGTCCCTCGTTAAACAGTTGTGGCTGGCTACCAGCTTCCTGATATTAACGGCGTTTGTTGCCAGCCTTGCCGCAAGCCTGATCTCGGCCCAGGCCTATTACGAGGAGCAACTTGCCCTCAAGAACATCGACAGTGCGAATTCGCTGGCGATCACCCTTTCACACACAGAAAAGGAGACCGCTCTGTTGCGGTCTTTCCTGGATGCCCAGTTTGCGACCGGACATTACCAGCGCATTCGCCTCACCATGCCCGGCGGAACCTCGCTCGATCTTCAGTCAGACACCATGGAGCACCAGGCTCCGGGGTGGTTTCGAGCTATTTTCCCCCTTGAGGTCCCGGCCGGCGTGGCCACCGTATCTGACGGATGGGTGAACTTTGGCACATTGTCGATCGAAAGCGACACGACCTACGCACAGACATCACTCTGGGTGACGGCGCAACGGCTTTTACTGTGGCTTGCCCTGGTAGCGTTGGCAGCCGGACTGGCAGGAAGCTGGCTTGTCCGACGGATCAGTCGGCCTCTGAACGAAGTTGTTCAGCAGGCAGAGGCGATTGGAGAAAAACGTTTCATCGTTTCCAGTGAACCCCGCACCACAGAGTTTCAACGAGTGGTAAGGGCGATGAACAAGCTATCCCGTCGCGTCGAACACATTCTGGAAACCGAAGCCCGGGCACTGGCCGACATGCGACAGAAGGCCCTACATGACCCAGTGACTGACGTTGGAAATCGGGAATTTTTCATCAGCAAACTGGACAGCCTGATCGACGACCCCGACACGGACGCGCGGCATACCATTGCTCTGCTTCGAATTCAGAATCTCGCAGAGCTCAATGCAGAACATGGCAGAGAAGTCGTGAACCACGAGCTCAGGCGATTTTGCCAGGAGATATCCGAAGCCATTGACGATGATGAGCACCTCGCCGCTGAGGCTTTCATAGGGCGCCTGAATGGCTCAGACTTCGGGGTCCTGCTGACCGAGTTCCACGACGCCGGTTTGCTCAGTGAAACACTGTCTCGCCGGGTAACAGGGCCGGCCGGTCAGGCACCCAACCTTTCCATTTGCACTTTCCAGCCCGGCAGCTCGCACGCCGGAGTTCTCATGAAAGTGGATCACCTCCTCGCCCAGGCGGAGCAAACTCAGGAACGGGTTGTGATCGATGAAGAAGACCTTGAGGATATTCCCTTCAAGAATGCAACAGAGTGGCGGGAGGCAATTGACTCGGCCCTGCAAAAGAATGCGCTGAAAGCCCTTCTACACCCTCTGATTGGTCGCGATGGCAAGCCCTTGCACCAGGAAGCCAAGGTCCGCCTGCAGTTAAATGGGAACTGGCGCGCTGCCGGGTATTTTCTCCCCTGGGGCCGAAGGCTTGGTTTGCTGCCTGACGTGGACATAGCGATGGTGAAGCACCTCACCCAGTCAACAACCCAGCCAGGCAACACTCCCATCGTGATTCATATTTCAAGGGAAAGTCTGCTGAACGATCAGGCCCGACATCATATTCTGAAGCTGCTCGAACATCGCTCACATCCGTCCCAGGCTTTCCGCCTGGAGCTTCCCGAATCAACACTGGCCATCGGAGAGCTGGCACTGGGTACATTCGTTCACGAAGCCCAGGCACGAGGATGTGAAGTGGGAGTCAGCGGAATTGGCCAGAACCTGGAGCGTATTTCCCGGGTGCATGAGCTTGGGCTGGATTACATCAAAACGGACCCCGTTTACGCCCAACGCCTGGCGTCCGACCCAGCCACACAGCAATACCTCCAGCGGCTAACGGCACTGGCGCACTCGATCGGACTCAAGGTTTACCTGGCCGGAGCCCGCTCTGAAGAGTGTGTCCAGTCGGCCTGGGATGTGGGTGTCGACGGCGTCACTGGGCCTGGCGTGAAAACCAGCGACTAATCAAAGTCAAAAAGGTCGTCGCCGACGTTATCAATGAGGTTCAGATGGTCATCCTGGCCACGCATGGACTTCCGTTCCATCAGCTTGTTCTGGGCCTCTGGTGGCAAGTCCGTGAAGCGGATGATGCCTTTGAATGCCAGCAGGTCCACCAAATCCTCGATGACCCGGATCAGCGATGAGTCGGATTCCCGGAAACGGTGGCCTTCCGTCACATTCAGTTGCGAACAGAGAAAGTCCTGCAGCTCAGGCGCATCGTGTGCAATTTCTGTGAAGCCACTCAACGGCTCTTGACTCGCAGCGACTATGTCACCGTTATCGTTACGCCTGACGTACATCACCGCCCGCCCCCGTATTCTGTTGACCGGTAACGAGCAACATCAGTTGCATCCGGTCCCGGACAGCCAGTTTCTTGAATATCGAGCCCATGTGTTCTTTCACCGTACGCTCGGTGATGCCAAGTTTCGTAGCGATATTCCGGTTACTCGATCCTTTCGCGGCCAGGAGAGCCACCTGATGCTCACGCGCGGTAAGAGCGCTTAGGTCAGCCGGCGATGACGGCAGAGGAGCACTTTCCAGCGCACTGGCGACGGTCTTGAGCAGAGACGCCAGCAGCTGTTCCGGAAACCAGAGACCACCTGCCCGAACCGTTTCAGCAACCTGTTGAAACACGCGCTCGTTGGACAGCGCAGGAAGATAGGCACGGGCGCCGCAGGCCAGCACCCGATTCATTTCTTCAGGTTCAGGCTGTCGCGTTAATACGGCTACCTTTCCGCCCCTATCCGACCAATTGCGAACGAGAGTCTTCCACTCGGGTACATCACTGCATACCCAGAGCAAGGCTGGTGGAGCAATGCGCTGCAGATCGCCTCCGGCCTCAACCAGCCCGACGCCGGGCAGCACACGCTCCCAGTGGTCCAGCGGCCGAAACGCCGGGCCGTAGACAAGAATAGAGTGGTCGGTCGTCATCGCTCGCTCAATGCCTGAGAGGTGGCTCGCAATACCGGCTTTAGCAAATATTCCAGTATCGTTTTTTCACCCGTCAGTATATCCACTTGCACCGTCATACCGGGAATGATGGCCAGTTGCTCGGAAAAGCTCTGAGTCTCAGTGCGCAGACGAGTCAGGTAATAGGTGTTGTCTTTTTCATCGGTAATGGTATCTGCACTGATATGCTCGACGGTCGCTTTTAGCCCGCCAAAAACCGCAAAATCGTAGGCGCTAAACTTTATAATTGCACCTTGCCCCCTTCGGATGAAAGCAATGTCCTTCGGGGATACCCGAGCCTCCACAAGCAGTTCATCATTCAGAGGGACAATCTCAACAACGTCCTGCCCCGGCGCTACGACCCCACCCACTGTTTTCACAAACAGCCGCTGTACGGTTCCATCGACCGGGGCGACGATCCTGGTTTTGCTCACTCGATCCTGCAGCCCTTCCAGCATCTCTCGGGATGCAGCCAATTCGCTGATGGCTTCAGAAAGTTGCTGGCGCCAGCGGTTAGTCATTACCAGGCCAGTCTCTCGAATTTTTGATTCTGCCTCGGCAATGGCTGCCCGGGAACGATTGATCGCAGACTCCGCCTGGGCGGCTTCTCCCCGCGCGTTGGAAATCTCCCTTTCAAGCTTGATCAGATCTACTTCAGAGACTGCACCTGAAGCCAGCAATGGGCGCTTCAACTCAAGTTCTCTGGAGGCAAGCCCAAGCACTTCCCGGTACTGCTGACGGGCCGATAGCGCCTCCTGCAGATCCGCTTGCCGTTGCTCGAGCTGTTGTTGATAGATCGCTTGCTGTTCCTGCAATTCCCGTCGACTGTTCTCGAACAACGACTTCTGCACCGCAATCAGCTGAGGCGCCCTTTCCTGAAAGTCACTCGGGAAGGAAATCTCCGTATCCTCAACCAGCGCCCGTAACCGGAAAGTATCGGCCAACAGCGATAATTCCCGGGCCATCTGCTCGGCATAATCAGAGTCAAACCGGGTTGACTCGACACTAACAAGAAGCTGACCTTTTTTTACCAGCTCGCCCTCTTGTACCGAGAGCATTTCAACTACTCCGCCATCCAGAGACTGGACAACCTGCAACTGGCTGGAGGGAATAACCTTCCCATCGCCACGAGCCACTTCATCAATCGTCGCAAAACCTGCCCATACCAGCAAAGCAACGAACGCCAGGAAGATCGTCCACAACAAAGCCCGGGGGCGGATGGGCTCCTGCTGAACCCTCGCCCACTCGCTGTCGACTTCCCAGCCGCGTCCATCAGGAATCTTAAGCCATCGCCCCATCAGACGATCAAACCAACGTTCAGTGCGTTGTCCGACCCTATCAGAACCACGCCCAATGCCATGGAAGCCCTTTTCCGCCAGAGACGACCGGTCTTTCGACTCACTCATGACGCCCCCCGGATTTTACCCTGTCGGAGCGCTTCCACGACGGTTTCTTTGGGACCGTCCGCCACGATACGTCCGCCATCAAGAACGATGATGCGATTTGCCAGCTCCAGCAAAGAGGTTCGGTGGGTCACCATAACCAAAGTCTTGCCGGCCGAGGCCCGAGCCAGACTCCGCTTGAAATGCTCTTCGCTGGAGTGGTCAAGAGAACCGGTAGGCTCATCAAGCAACAATATTGGCGGATCGCCCACCATAGCCCGGGCAATGGCCAGAGCCTGTCGCTGGCCACCAGACAATCGTTGTCCCCGTTCACCTATCTGCAGATCAAAGCCGTCTGGCTGCGCGTCAACGAAGGGTTTCAACCCGCTCAGCTCAGTAACCCGCAACAGCTCCTCGTCCGAGACAGGTCGGGACAGTATGATATTGTCCCGAAGACTGCCATAGAATAGCTCAACGTCCTGTGGCACGTAGCCGATATTCCGTCGAAGCTCTGCGGGATCCAGCTGTCTCAGGTCGACATTATCGAGAGATATGGTGCCAGAGGCAGGATAGTGGAGTCCCAGCAACAGACGCTGAATCGTGCTCTTTCCCGAACCATTCTTGCCCAGAATGGCGACTCGCTCGCCCGCCTTCAGGTTGAGTGACACGCCTGTCAGTGCTAGCTGACCCGATTCGGGATACTGGAACTGAACGTCCCTGAACTCTACTTTCCCGCTGAGCACCGGTCGGGAAACCCAGTTTTTATCCAACGACCGTTCCTGCGGCAGCGCCATGATCTCATCCAGGGTTCTCAGGGCGGTGGCCGCATAATGATACTGTGCCAGTAGACCCGCCGCCTGGCTCACCGGAGCCATCGCCCGGGAAGAGAGCAGGTAAGCGGCGATCAGCCCACCCTGTGTCAGCTCCCCCTCAATGATCAGATAGACGCCGAGAATGATGATCGCCACAGCGACCAGATGCTGCACCCACTGGGCGCCGCTCTGAATTGTTGCGGAGATAAACTTCAGGCGGGCACTGATATTACTGATGTACAACGAGGTACGCTCGTAGGTCGCCTGAATCCTGCTTTCAACACCCAAGCTCTTGACCGATTCCAGATTCGACAAGCCCTCCACCAGCGTGGCGTTTCGCTGGGAACCGGCAGACATGCTCTCCTCAGACAAATCCCTCAAACGTCGCTGGGCGATTGAGGCATAGATGATCAATCCAATAGCGCCGACAGCCACGGGAATACCCAGAGGCCAGCTAATCAGCATGATTACCAGTAAAAAAAGAAGCACAAAAGGCAGATCCACCAGCCCAACCACGGTCATGGAACTGACGAATGAGCGGATGGATTCAAACGACTGCACATTCGCGGCAAACGCGCCGGCAGACTGTGGCCGATGCGCCAGGCTCAACCCTAGCACCCGCTCCATGATGGATGCGGACAACTTTGCATCGGCCCGACTCGCCGCCAGATCGATGAACCACCCCCTCATCAGGCGAAGCACAAGATCCGCGCAAAGGGCGATCAAAAGACCTATAGCCAGCACCCAAAGGGTATGGGTTGCATGGTTCGGGACAACCCGGTCATAAACGTTCATGACGAATAGCGGCATCGCCACAGCAAAAATGTTAATCATTAGCGCTGCGATGCAGATGTCCCGATAAAGTTTTTTGTTTTCGGCGATAACGCTCCAGAACCAGTGTCCACCCTGGGCCGCCCGGGTCTGGATCGCACGACGATCAAAGCGGAACTTCGGGCGACAATACAAAACCATGCCAGAATGAGCCGCTGCTAATTCCGACATGGAAACTTCTGTTTCGGATTCGGGGAGTTCAGGAAAAACGACGGAGGCGGTGCCCCGTTCTTTATTGAGGGAATGAAGGACGCAGGCTCGGTCATCATCAAGGAGCAACACGGCAGGCAGAAGTGCCAAATTGACTGCATCGAGCGGCTGTTTCTCAATCTGGCTGGTAAACCCCAACCTGTGGGCCGCTCGCCCGAACGTCGAGGGCGTCAGTTGGCCCGCCTCCAGCGGAAGCCCGAACGCAATACTCTCTGCCGACGCCTGACGCCCATGGAATTTGCAGAGGATCTGAAGACACGTCAGCAAACGGTCACTTTGATAGCCTTGTCCTGGTTCTTCCACTCAATTACCTATAGTTTTCCTCGCTTCACTTCAGTTGTGAAGAAGAGCCAGAGGCCAATACTCGGACGTCTGCCCTGCGATTGGCGTTCAAGGCTGCAGCGGATCCCAGTGAGAACCTTGGCTGATAGAACCCCTGCCCCTCGGTGGTCAAACGCTGGCGGTCGATACCGTAACGATCAGCCAGAACCTGGGCTACCGCTTCTGCACGTCTGAGCGACAACGCCTGATTGTAGGCAGGCGCGCCTGTCCTGGACGCATGTCCGACAATCTCGACCTGCGCTTCAGGGTTCTGGGTCAGGAAACGGCCAATATCATCCAGGTATTCCTGACTGGTCGGCTCAATTCTGGCGGAGTCATTGGCAAATTCAATAACGGCAGTCTTAACCACTTCGAGTTCGCTTGCAACCTCGCACCCCTTTACATCAACACGCGCTCCCGGAGCCGTACCCGGACACCGATCTTTATAATTCTTGACTCCGTCTTTGTCGGAATCGAGCAGCAGGTTAACGGAGTCATCCAGGGCTACCGCAGGACAGACACTGTCCGTAATTTCGAGAGGGCTAACTCCCAGCTCTTCCATTGAAGGCAGACCATCTCGTACCAACCCCAGTGACGACACCAGGTGACCCATTCCGGCTTGCACCCGGGCAACAGCCAGCTTTCGGTCATAGACTGCATTGGCATAAGCCCGGCTAGCGTCAAAGTACTCATTTTCCGCATCCAGAACGTCCAGAAGGGTACGTTCACCGATATCGAATTGATCCTTATAGGCCGTTCTTACCCGAGCTGAGGAAAGCCGGTGATTATTCAGAATGGGGATCTGATTCTCCAGATTGCGAACGTCGTTGAAGGCAATCTGTATTTCCTGTCGGATATCCACACATGCTTTATCACGAAGGTCCTTGGCAACATTTACCTGTTCATAGGCACCGCGAACCCGCGCCCGGTCAGACCCGCCCCGATACAGGTTGACGTTCAGCTCGATGCCAATCCGACCGTCAGTCTCTGAGTTATCAAAGCCCAGATCATCGTAGGAACGGTGACCGTAGCTGGCTACCAGATCCACCTTCGGGTGGAATCCGGAACGGTTCTCTTCAACGCTTGCCTCTGCAGCCTTGATTTCACGATGCGCGGCCCTGAAGCTTGGATTGCCCTCATAGGCGATAGACAGGGCATCGGTCACTGATGGCGGGACCAGATCAGCCGCCAACTGAACTTCTTCAAGTTCAGTTGGCGGCTTCTCGCCTATAATCCGTAGATAACGTGCCTGGACATCATGGAGATTGCTGGCGACCGTGAACAGGTTCGCTTCGGCCAGAGACAGGCGACCACTAACCTGTTCAAGGTCAGCCGCCCGCGCCACTCCGGCTTCGGCACTTTCACTTACCTGATCATAGACATCCTGATGGGTTTGGAGATTGTCTCGCGCCAAAGCCACGAGTTCCCTCTGACGAGCAACATCCAGATAGGACCGAAGCGCCTCCAGCGAGGTCTCTTCAATCTGCCCCAGCAGATCGAAGTAACTGACCAGCTGCCGCTCCTCAAACCGCTGGACGCTGCTCTGGGTCTGAAATCCGTCATACAACATTTGGGTCAGAGTCACTTGACCATCATAACCATCGTATTCGTCCACTGGCCCGTAGTTTCGATTCTCCAGGCCATAACGGGCGCTGGCATCCAGCGATGGCTTGTAGCCGCCATAGGCGGTCTTTGTTTCATGACCCGCAACCAGAAACTGATGCCAGCTCGCGCGAACCTCGGGATTCGTTTCGATCGCTTTTCTGATCGCATCGACCGCGCTATCGCCCTTGGCCTGGGCAAAAAGGGGCGCTGACAGGCAAGTTGCGGCAAAAACAGCGGCAGCCCCTGATTCCATGATCTTCTTGATAATCGACAAACTTCCAACCTCCAGGCTAACAAGGGCTTCGCCCAAGAAAGCACTACCCTTTTCTATTCGGAACTGGAGCACGACCACCAACCACTTGCCGCATTCCCACTTCAGCCAACTCGGCTGCGCGCTATTGTATCGGACCGCAAGTAAAAAGGGGCAATTTAACAACCATTTACAATTTATCACCAGAAATCGCCCGAACCTGTACCCCAGTCCAGTAGGCAGGCGTTGCAAGCCAGCCTACCGTAAGGGCAGTAAAAAAGTTCATAAAACTCCCTGCTAGTTCTATTTTGAAATAAAGAGGCCTGCCATGAGCATCACGATTGCCATCGTTCTGAACGTTTCCGGGAAAGTCTGGGCAGAGGCGCCGGACGGAAGCCGCAGACTTCTGGAACAAGGTGACGCTCTAATGCTGGGTGAGAGACTGATCACTGCGGAAGACGGTCGTGTGTTGCTTGATTTCGGCTACAACAACACAGCCACTGTCGACAGTGGTGTAACAATCCTCGCGAGCGCCGAATTGGCAAGCAATTTCGTTCCCTCACCCAACGAGGACTCCATCGTTGAAGATGAAAGTGTTGCGCAGGCACTTGCAGCCATCGAGGAGGCTTTGGGCACCAGCATTGAGGAGGCCGAGGCACCGGCCGCCGGTTTGGAAGGTGGTAGTGCTGGAGGCAGCAGTTCTGTCCGCCTTGCCCGCATTCTGGAGAACATCAACCCTTCCGACATCAGCCTGGACCTGACAACAGTACAGGCCGATACACCGGTGGTTGATATTGACGGGGGCTCTGGCCTGAACCCGACCGCCCCCGAACCCGGCACTCTCTCCATTGAGAGTGTTTCCGGCGGAACCAGCGACACTCCCGCTTACACCATCAATGGTTCGGGCAACAACCTGGCCAATGGCGAATCGATTACGGTAACAATCACTGACCAGAACGGAACGACAGTTTCGCAGGTGATCAACCCAGGACCTGACGGCAGCTATACAGCGGTCATCTCTCAACTGACTAGGCTGGTTGATGGGCCAATCACGATTGATGCCTCCGCAACGGCGGCCAATGGCGAAAGATTGACAGCTTCAACAGGGGGTACGCTGGACGTCACTACCGGAATGCTGGACGTGACAGCCCAATCCATTGACAACGATGCACAAACCATTGACCTGACCGGGACCACTACCGACGTCGCGGAAGGTAACGCGGTCGAACTGACGATTACTGACACTCAAGGTACTGTGGTGACAGCAACTGCAACCGTTGGTGCTGATGGTTCCTTCAGCATCGCTGGCGTGGATCTTTCGGGCCTCGTGGATGGAAGTCTCACCATTGAAGCCTCCGCTCAGGATCGTAATGGCAACAACGTTACTGACCGCACATCAGGCACCTTCAATGCCGTCGACGATGTGCCAGTGATCTCTGGCGATATAACCGGCAACGTCACTGAGGACGAGGCCACCATCCTCACTACCACGGGCACTCTGGCAGCCAACGGCGGCGACCCTGGCGAAGATGCCTTCACTGGCGAGACCCTGGCCGGCACCTACGGCGAACTGGTCATCGATGAAAACGGCACCTGGACTTACAGCGCAGATAACAGTCAACAGGCCATTCAGGGTCTGGCTACCGACCAAACCCTGACGGACAGCTTCACGGTTACCAATGCCGATGGCGTGACCACCGAGACGGTCACTATCACCATTAACAGTGCCCAAGACGCACCTGTGGCGAATGACGATGCGCCCCTAACCACCGACGAAGACACGGTGCTGAGCAACATCGACGTGCTGGGCAATGACACCGACAGCGATG
This sequence comes from Marinobacter sp. es.042, assembly GCF_900188315.1. Taxonomy (NCBI): domain Bacteria; kingdom Pseudomonadati; phylum Pseudomonadota; class Gammaproteobacteria; order Pseudomonadales; family Marinobacteraceae; genus Marinobacter; species Marinobacter sp. es.042. Next base: position 3,679,856 of record NZ_LT897781.1, on the reverse strand, counting down.
GCGACAGCCTCAGCGTCACTCAGGCAACGGCCACCAATGGCACGGTCATCATTAACGCTGACGGCACACTGGATTACATCCCAAATGCCAACTTCGCCGGAAACGACACCATCGCCTACACCGTCAGTGACGGCAATGGCGGCACCGATTCCGCCTCCGTCGCGGTTACCGTCAATCCGGTGGACGACCAGTCCAGCCTCAGCCTGACCGATGGCGCGGCGACTGAAGACAGCACCAGCGCTGGCGCGGTGATCGGCGAGATCACCCTGACTGACGAGGAATTCAACGCCACCGTCGATTTCACCGCGGGCACGAACGATGACGGCTATTACGAGATCGTCGGCAACGAAGTCCGCCTGACGTCCGCTGGTGAGACCTACCTGGACGCCGGTAACGCACTGCCGGATGTGAGCCTGACCACCAACGATGGCGTCACTGTCAGCAACACCGTAACCACAACGCTGGTGAACGATACCTCAACGCTGAGCCTGACCAATGGCTCCGTCACCGAGGACAGCACCTCGGCTGGTGACGTGATCGGCGAGATCACTCTGACCGACGAAGAAGGCAATGCCACGGTCGACTTCACGGCGGGCACCAATGACAACGGCTATTACGAGATCGTCGGTAACGAGGTGCGTTTGACCTCGGCTGGTGAAGCCTATCTGGATGCGGGTAACGCGCTCCCAGATGTGAGCCTGACCACTAACGACGGCGTGACCGCGACCAATACGGTCACCACCACCCTGGTGAACGACCAGGCCAGCCTCAGTCTGACTGATGGCGTTGCCACCGAGGACAGCACCTCGGCTGGTGACGTGATCGGCGAGATCACCCTGACCGACGAGGAAGGCAACGCCACGGTCGATTTCACGGCCGGCACCAATGACGATGGCTACTATGAAATTGTCGGCAACGAAGTGCGTCTGACGTCCGCCGGTGAAGCGTATCTGGACGCCGGTAACGAATTGCCAGACGTCAGCCTGACCACCAACGATGGCGTCACTGTCAGCAACACCGTAACCACCACTTTGGTAAATGACCAATCCAGCCTCAGTCTGACTGATGGCTCCGCCACCGAAGACAGCACCAGCGCTGGCGCGGTGATCAGCGAAATCACCCTCACGGATGAAGAAGGCAACGCCACCGTCGACTTCACGGCCGGCACCAATGACGATGGCTACTATGAAATTGTCGGCAACGAAGTGCGTCTGACGTCCGCTGGTGAGACTTATTTGGACGCCGGTAACGCACTGCCGGACGTGAGCCTGACCACCAACGATGGTGTAACCGCAACGAACACCGTGACCACAACCCTGGTGAACGATCAGTCCAGCCTCACTCTGACTGATGGCGTTGCCACCGAAGACAGCACTAGCGCTGGCGCGGTGATCAGCGAAATCACCCTCACGGATGAAGAAGGCAACGCCACCGTCGACTTCACGGCGGGTACCAATGACGATGGCTACTATGAAATTGTCGGCAACGAAGTCCGCCTGACGTCCGCTGGAGAGACCTACCTGGACGCCGGTAACGCGCTCCCAAATGTGAGCCTGACCACCAACGACGGTGTGATCGCGACGAACACCGTGACCACCACGCTGGTGAACGATATCTCAACGCTGAGCCTGACTGATGGCACGGCGACTGAAGACGCCACCTCCGCCGGGGATGTGATCGGTGAGATCACCCTCACCGATGAGGAAGGCAACGCGACCGTCGATTTCACCGCGGGCACGAACGATGACGGCTATTACGAGATCGTCGGCAACGAAGTCCGCCTGACGTCCGCTGGTGAAACCTACCTGGACGCCGGTAATGCACTGCCAGACGTCAGTCTGACCACTAACGACGGCGTGATCGCAACCAACACCGTGACCACAACCCTGGTGAACGATCAGTCCAGCCTCACTCTGACCGATGGCACGGCGACCGAAGACAGCACTAGCGCTGGCGCGGTGATCAGTGAAATCACCCTCACGGATGAAGAAGGCAACGCCACCGTCGACTTCACCGCCGGTACCAATGACGCCGGCTACTATGAAATTGTCGGTAACGAGGTGCGTTTGACCTCGGCTGGTGAGACTTACCTCGATGCAGGTAACACCCTTCCCAACGTCAGCCTGACCACCAACGATGGTGTGACCGCCACCAACACCGTGACCACTACCCTGGCGAACGATACCTCAACCCTGAGCCTGACCGATGGCTCCGCCACGGAAGACACCACCTCCGCCGGGGATGTGATCGGCGAGATCACCCTCACCGACGAAGAAGGCAACGCGACCGTCAATTTCACCGCCGGCACCAACGACGATGGCTATTACGAGATTGTCGGGAACGAAGTCCGCCTGACGTCCGCTGGTGAGACCTACCTGGACGCCGGTAACGCACTGCCGGATGTGAGCCTGACCACCAACGATGGCGTCACTGTCAGCAACACCGTAACCACCACGTTGGTGAACGATACTTCGACCCTGAGCCTCACCGATGGCACGGCGACCGAAGACAGCACCAGCGCTGGCGCGGTGATTAGCGAGATCACCCTCACCGATGAGGAAGGTAACGCCACCGTCGACTTCACCGCCGGCACGAACGATGACGGCTACTATGAGATTGTCGGCAATAACGTGGTCCTCACCGCAGACGGTGAAGCGTATCTGGATGCCGGCAACCCACTGCCAGACGTCAGCCTGACGACTAACGATGGTGTGACCGCCACCAACACCGTGACCACCAGGCTGGTGAACGATACTTCGACGCTGAGCCTGACTGATGGCACGGCGGCTGAAGACACCACCTCCGCCGGTGACGTAATCAGCGAGATCACCCTGACTGACGAGGAAGGCAACGCGACCGTCGACTTCACGGCGGGTACCAATGACGATGGCTACTATGAAATTGTCGGGAACGAAGTCCGTCTGACCTCCGCTGGTGAGACCTACCTGGATGCCGGAAACGCCTTGCCGGACGTGAGTTTGACGACCAACGACGGTGTAACCGCGACCAACATCGTGACCACCACGTTGGTGAACGACCAGTCGAGCCTCAGCCTGACCGATGGCTCGGTCACCGAAGACAGCACCAGCGCTGGCGCGGTGATCGGCGAGATCACCCTGACTGACGAGGAAGGTAACGCGACCGTCGATTTCACAGCCGGCACCAACGACAACGGCTATTACGAGATCGTCGGCAACGAAGTCCGTCTGACCTCCGCCGGTGAAACCTATCTGGATGCGGGTAACACACTTCCCAACGTCAGCCTGACCACTAACGACGGTGTGACCGCCACTAACACGGTGACCACCACCCTGGTGAACGACGCACCTGTGGCGAATGACGATGCAGCCCTCACCACCGACGAAGATACGGTGCTGAGCAACATCGACGTGCTGGGTAATGACACTGACAGCGACGGCGACACCTTGAGTGTCACCCAGGCAACCGCCACCAATGGCATGGTCATCATCAACGCTGACGGCACGCTGGATTACACCCCGAATACCAACTTCGCCGGCGACGACACCATCATCTACACCGTCAGCGACGGCAATGGCGGCACCGATTCAGCATCTGTCGCGATTACCGTCAATCCGGTGGCTGACCCGGCGGACATCACCGTGCAGGCCACCGACAGTGCGGTTACTGAAGACGATGCGAATGACAACACCGCAAGCGGCACAGTGAATGTGAGCGATGCCGATAGCGGCGAAGGCACACTAAGCAGCGCAACCGCGAACTACGGCTCCCCGACCGTGGATGGGAGCGGCAACTGGACCTACACGCTGGATAACACCAACACGACGGTGCAGGCCCTGAAAGCCGGTGAGACACTCACCGACACCATCACTTTCACCAGTGATGACGGCACGACCGCTACCCAGGACATCACCATTAACGGCACCGATGATGTGCCACTGATCTCTGGCGACACCACCGGTGCAGTCACCGAAGACGACGCCAACACCCTCACGGTCACGGGTGCTCTAGCAGCCACTGGCGGGGACGCCGGCGAAGACGTCTTCACCGCCGAAACCCTCACGGGTACCTACGGCGAACTGGTCATCGGTGAAAACGGCACCTGGACTTACAGTGCGGACAACAGCCAGCAGGCTATCCAGGAACTGGCCGAAGGCGACGCCCTGACCGACACCATCACGGTGACCAACGCCGATGGCGTGACCACGCAGGAAGTGACAATCACCCTGAACGGAGCAAACGACGATCCTGTCGCTACGGATGACACCTATGTGTTCAGCACTATCCCCGGCCTGTTCGGCGAGTACTTCGCCTACCAGCAGGGAACAGATGGCAGCAACCTGACGAACGTGGCTCAGGTCAAAAACTTTATCGCCGCAACACAGGCCGACGCCACCTTCATTGGAACAAGCATCGACTACGGTTTGATCGGCGGTGGGCTGGGCAGCGATGGAAAGCTTCAGAACTTTCTGAAAACCGACAGTAATTCGCTGTCAAAGGATCCCGACAACAGTTCTGACGCCATTATCCGGATGACGGGCAACCTTGAGCTCGAAGCTGGCACGTATCAGTTCCGGGTTCGTGCCGATGACGGTTATCGTATCGAAGTTAATGGCCAGACCGTTGCCGAATTTAACGGCAACCAGGGTGCCACAACCCGCTCTGGCAGCGAGTTCACTCTGTCCGGCGACGGCCCCCACTCCGTTGAAATCGTGTACTGGGATCAAGCTGGAGGAGCGCAACTACGGATAGAGATTCGCGAACAGGGCGGGCAATACCAGACATTTGGTGTCCAGCACGTTTCCCATACCGGCCCTGATTCGGCTCTGATCGTTGATGAAAACCAGTCTCTGGAAATTTCACCGGCAACTCTGCTCGAAAACGACGTCGATGAGGATGGCGACACGCTGGTCATCCAGAGTGTTCAGGATGCCACTAACGGAACTGTGGCTCTTAACGGCAGCGGCAATATCGTGTTCACGCCGGATGACAACTTCTCAGGTGACGCCTCATTCTCATACACGGTCAGCGACGGCCAAGGCGGCACAGACACTGCGACCGTCACGGTTGATGTGAAACCGGTTGCGGATGCACCGACATTGACGGCGATCGATGCAACCAGTGTCCAGGCTGGCGTCACCACTATTTCTACCGGATCACCGGATGAACCGGTGGAGCCCGATGCCTTTAACTCCGGCGCGGGTGTCGACAGGCAATACCTCGAAATCGAGCTTGGCCTGCCCAACAATTTCCTCAACAATCGTTTCGATCCGGACGGTGACCAAGTCACCGATCCGGGCAACGTAACCGTGGTAGACGGCAAAATAACAGGGAGTTCGCAGGCTCTGACAGCGGGCATGGACATTACCTGGGATTACACATTCACCAACGGTGAGGATTTCGCGAACGAGGTGTCCTTAGGCTACAACGACCTGGTCGTTTTGGTGGTCACGGCACCATCCGGTGCCAGGGAGACCTTGCTGGTAGACTCCTCGGAAAATAAATTCCCGAACCAGGCCGTAGAAGGAACATTCACCTACACAGCAACGGAGTCGGGGCACCATCAGTTCCAATGGTTAGTGTTAAACGGCGGCGATGGCAACAAGGACTCTTGGCTCTCATTGACGACACCAACCGTTACGGCTCCCGGGCTGGCTGGCAACTACGGAATGCCAGTAGATCTGGTAATCAATGCAGCGCTTGCCGATCAGGACGGCTCCGAAACCCTGGGCATTGTGATTGATGGCATGCCTGCTGGTGCTGCGCTAACTGCCGGCGTTCAGAATCCTGACGGCACCTGGAGCCTGGGCGCCAGTGACCTGAACGACCTTCAGTTATTGCCTCCGGCGGAATTCAGTGGCGACATCGCACTGACCATCACGGCAACCGCAACTGAGTCTGGCAACAACGATGAGCAATCAGTAACGGACACGCTCACCGTCACGGTCGATCGGACGGAGGAGACTGTATCCGGCGACCAGCAGGGCAACAACCTGCAGGGCGCCGCAACAGATGATCTTGTTCGCGGATACGCCGGAGACGACACGCTGTCAGGCGGTGCCGGAAACGATTACCTGATCGGAGGCGCAGGCAACGACACCCTGATTGGAGGTGCTGATGGCGATGTTCTTACCGGGGGCGTTGGAGCCGATGTTTTCCGTTGGGAGTTGGGCGATGCAAACGATGGTCAGTTGACTCAGGACAGGGTCACGGACTTCACCATTGACACTCAGGATGGCTATAACGGTTCCGGGCAAGGCGACCAGCTGGAGCTGACAGACCTGCTTCAGGATGCGTCATCCGCGACCATTAATGATTACATGATGGCTCGTGAAGAGCATGGCGATACGGTTCTTTATCTCAACAAGGATGGGGCTCTTTCCGATAGCGGCGACAATGCCCATCAGTCGATCACCCTAAGCGGAGTGAGCATGGACGGCCAGACGTCCGACCAGTTCATCGACTCCTTGCTTAGCAACAATCAGATCAAGATCGAGTGACGGACTAACAAGACATGCACCTCGGGGAACTCACCGGGGTGCATGTTCTATTGGGTCAGGCACAAGACGACCACTCGGTCGCCAGACTGAAGATCCAGATACTGCTCTCGGGGCGGATTGAGCAACAGATGCTGACCGCGTTCATCAGGTTTCCCGCGGAATAGGCCCAGGGCCAATTCCCCCTCAGCGGCAACTGTTTTCTCCAGAACCTGAAAGGTAGCGCTGGCGGGCAACGGGTAATCCGTGGGATCCCGGAACTGTATCTCGGCGCCGCCAACGGTGAACAGTTCATCCAGCACGATCCGCAGCTCCCGTCGCAAGGCCACCTGGGCGAGGACATGACTCAGAATCATGGGGCTGATCATCATCTCGCTCTGATGGCCATCCAACAGGTGACGATTGTCAGGGTCGCTCAGCTCCATAATCAGTTGGGGCCTCCGCGCAGAGTCGGCCAGGATATCCTCGAGCTGGAGATACCCCACCATCGCGCGGGCGTCCGCCTCTTCGCCTGAGGCCAACCGATCACTGCTCAGCAGGATAACGGTGTCATAGCGCGCCGGCCCAATTCGACGCAGCTCACCCTCAACCATATAATCCGCCTCGATATGCTGACAGGTCAGGCGTTCGACATTATCGACGTATTGGACAATGGCCTGCTCCCGCTCGGCTCTGGGAACGACAGAAACGAGGTCCACCTCAAAATGGCGCTGTCCATAGCTCAGGAATTCGGCAATCAGGCTGGGAATCCGCCGGTTCCAGCCCAACACCAGAACCCGGTGGTTCTGCTGATCAGCAGGCCGGTCGACGCGTATCGCTTGCCCTCTCGCAAGCTGCGGCAAGTTTGTTCTCTTGGGATCCGGTTCGGTCTCGGAGTAGTCCCGGGCCATGATGACCACCCGATCCGAAGAATCAATTCGTGAGTCTGACGGTGCCAGCAGTTGGACGTCCCAGCCGACATCCCGATATTTCAAAAGTCCCAGAACGATAACATCGGGCCGGGCAGCGGCCAGCTCTCCAAGCGTCATCCCTGCCAGCGATTCTCCGCCCCGGATATAGATTTCATTGCCATCACCGGCGGTGAGCAGTTCGTTGAATATTTCCGAAAGCCCGGGGTGAAGAATGTTCTGAACCATCAGCCGGCTGATGGTGGCGTCGCCTGCAACGACTTCCACGGCGCCGGAATAGGCTCGCTCAATGACCGGAAGCTTGCGAACATCCTGGATTTCGGCCACGACGAAAGGCAAGGGGGCCTTGAAGTGCCGCGCCTGGGCGGCGATGGAAAGCAGTGCCTTTACGGTTTCCACATCCGATGTGACCAGACTGCCCGCCTCATGGGTTGCGCTGGGCACGATAACGGCTGCTGCGTCCAGACAGGCAACACGGTGCAGCGCATCTGGCTGGATCGCCAACCCGGACCGCAAAATGATCTGACGGGCCCTGCGCCCGATACCCGGCTCACTTCGCAGCTCATGAACCTGGGCCGCAGAAGCGTCCTCAGACAACACCACCAGATTGAGTTTCTGGGCGTCGTGCTTTTCAAGAAACCGCCGCATCCGGCCACTTGAGCCTAATAATTCGGACAGCAGCGGCAGGGTCTGGCTGGTCCAGCCCAACACCACGACGTGATTCTTAAGAGTCACCGGCGTGAGACCGCGCTCCAGATCTGCCATTTTGGCAATCAGCCACCGGGTCAGGATGGCCACCAGCGTGCCCATGAACACCACATAGCCACTGATCGTGAGCAGAGTGGATACAAATCGTTGCCAGGTCCCTACATCGTCGCCCAGGTAGCCAGGATCCGTTAGCCTCAGGAAGGCCCACCAGATGGCCGAGGCCGGTTCCTCGAAGTCTCCGCCCTGGGGAACCACCAGCAGGCCGCCAACCAGAGAGATCAGACCGATAAACACACCAACCACAAGTAGCTGAAAGCCCGCTCCCTTGACGAGTTGGCGTTCCAGTATGAATTTTATTCGGTCGATCAACCGGAAAGGCAGCATAGCATTCCTCTATGTCGGGAATAGTTTCATCGCCTAAGGGTAAACTATCTGGAGCCTTTGAGAGACACTGCTTTATTAGGAAACCTGATCAGATTCAGGCGCGGGATTGCTAATCAGCCGTAAGGCTTCTTCCAGGGAAGAAGTATAACGGCTGATGCCAGGCACCGGCGTGACACCGGCACGAGCCAGGGTTCTCAATGGCTGGAACTGGAGATCGGCAATGACGATTTGTGTGCCGTCCCGTTCACAGGTGGCAATGAGCTTGCTCAGGGCAGACAGCCCACCGGCGTCGAGAATCGTCACGCCATCCATATAAAGGACAAGCCCTCGGGCATTCCGGGATAGCGCTGCAAGCTCCCCGAAAATTCGGTCGGCGGCGGCAAAAAACAGGGGTCCGTTAATCTTGAACACCTGCCAGCCATCGGGCAGCCGGGATTCTGCAATCCGTTTGCTCTGGGTGATATCTGTAACCCGGGTCATCTGGGCCATTTCCCGCATGAACAGGACCGCCGCCAACAGGACGCCGGTGGTAATGGCAATCACCATGTCGAGCAATACCGTCAGTGAAAAGCAGGTGAGAAAAACCAGGATGTCGCTGCGCGGCGCGGTTTTTAGAAGATGCAGGGACTTGGGGGCCTCACTCATATTCCAGGCCACCATCACCAGCAGAGCTGCCATGGCCGGCATGGGAAGATACGCCAGCAGACCCGCCAGCGAAACCAGCGCCAGCAGAACGACCAGCGAATGCACCATTGCGGAGACCGGCGACTCGGCGCCGGCCCGGTAGTTGGCCGCCGAGCGGGCGATGGCGGCCGTGGCGGTAATGCCGCCGAAAAACGGCGTGATGATGTTGCCAAGGCCCTGCCCCATGAGCTCGCTGTTGGCGCTGTGGCGTTTGCCGGTCATGCCATCAAGCACCACGGCGCACAGGAGGGACTCGATGGCCCCGAGCATGGCGATGGCAAAAGCTGCCGGCAGCAGATCCCGGACCAGCGACCATGACAGCCCAACAGGCTCGCCCGATGCCCCTGCCTGCTGCCACGGCCAGGCGAATTCCGGCAAGAACGGCGGAATACCCGCTCCCTCGGTGCCGTCCGGCAGGAGATAACTGAACCTTGAACCGATGGTATCGATAGCAGCGCCCTGGGCATTCAACCAGAGCGCAAGCAGGCTTCCGATCACCACCGCCGGCAGATGCGGGGGCACCGGGGTTTTCAGGCGTGGCCAGAGTAACATGCAGGCAAGGGTGACACCGGCCACCAAGGTACTCATCCCATCAAATTCCGGCAGCGCACCGGCCAGCAGGGCCAGTTTGTCCCAATAGTGCTCGGGCATATCGCTAACCTGAAGGCCCAGAAAATCCCGGACCTGCAGGGTGGCAATCACCACGGCGATCCCCCCGGTAAACCCCAGAGTTACCGATTCTGGAATGTACTCGATAAAACGACCCAGTCGCATCAGAGCCATCAGAATCAGCAAAACGCCCGACATCAAGGTGGCCAAAAGCAGCCCCCCCAGCCCATAGCTTTGGGCGATGGGGTACAGAATGACAACGAAAGCAGCGGTGGGGCCGGAGATGCTGAACCGGCTGCCACCGGTCAATGCGATCACAAACCCGGCAATAATGGCGGTGTAGAGGCCGTACTGGGGTGCAACACCACTGGCGATCGCCAACGCCATGGCCAGGGGTATGGCAATAATGCCCACCGTCAAACCCGCCATCACATCGCGCAGGAAACGGCGGCCCCGGTAGGGCTCATCAATACACGCTTCCCGGAATGCGTGAGCCATCCGGAGAGAAAAAAGGTGGGCACGATGCGGCATGAGTGACTCGTTAATTGCAACTTTTAACGACTAATTATATGCTCATTAAATCTGCATTCAATGTTAATACGGTTAACATAATCGTAAGCCACCCGAGGTAAAGAAGAACCCAATGGAAAACCGCACTGCCCGCCTGACGTTGCTGATCGATCCCGAGAAAAAGGCCGCCTTTGAAGAACTGTGCAAGCAGGAAGATGTGACGCCATCCCAGAAAGTGCGCCAGTTCATTCGGGAATACGTAGAAGAAAGGCTGGGATCGGACTGGCGCGAAGACCGTAAAAAGCAATCCTGACGGGGTTCATTACGTAAAGACTATGATGAAACCTATCGCGCCAATCCTGCTGTTTGCCACTTTGTTTGTTATGAACGGATGCACTGCCATGCCTTCATCGAAAGCCCCCGACACGCTGAATTCGGCACCGCAAACCCAGTACGATGCCCTACTGTTAAACCCGGCAAACAAGACCGCGCTGACTCCGGAAGAACTGGCGCAGCAACTGGCCGACGTCGATGTTGTGGTTGTCGGGGAATACCACGGGCACCATGGCTCACACCTTCTGCAATCCCGGCTTCAGACCGCCCTGTTTCGGCTGCGGCCGGAGCAGATTCTCAGCATGGAGCAGTTCAACCTGCATCGTCAGGACGAGCTGAACCGTTATCTGCGGGGAGAGACTGGCGAAACGGAAATGATCGAAGACGCCGGAGCCTGGGACAATTACCGTGCCTCCTATCGTCCATTGGTGGAGTTTGCACGCCGGCACGACCTTCCGGTGATCGCCTCCAATGCGCCGGCCGACGTGGTCCGCTGCGTTGGCCGCAAGGGCCCGGGCTATCTTGACCGTATTTCAGACACCTTGAGACAGAAATTACCCGCCACCCCCTTCATGGACACCCCGGAATACCGGGAAAAGTTCATGGCGGCCATCGGTGCCAGCCACCAGGCAGACGACACCATGAGCGAGCGAATGGAGAACACCTACAAGGCCCAGTTGCTCCGGGACAACACCATGGCAACGCGTATTCTTCAGGCGCGGACAGAGCACCCGGAGCACCAGGTATTGCACGTGACTGGCACCTTTCACAGTGAAAATGGCCTGGGCACCGTGGCGCTTCTGAAACAGCGCGCGCCGGAAATCTCGGTTGCGGTTGTAAGCCCGGCGTTCTGGCCTTCGGACGTCAACGAAGCGCCCCTGGACAATAATCGGGCCAAGGGTGATTTCATCTACTTTATCCAGCCTCTGCCCGACGAATTCAGGGATGCCCAGCGGGAACGTGAGGCGATGACAGCCCGCTTCCGCCGCTCGACAGACAAAAGCTGTGACTGAAACGGCCGGCTACCGGCCTGACAGACCCGATTCCAACCCAAGAGCCTTCTCAAACATCTTTAGATCCTGATCATTGAAAAGCACAAACCGGACAAGGCGAACAGAGTTGAGCTCGGCCAGCGTGCCAGACACCGCCTTCATGGCCACTGCCGCAGCATCCTCCAGTGGATAGCCGAAAACCCCGGTGGAGATGGCAGGAAAAGCGATGGACGTCAGCTTATGCCGATCTGCCAGCAACAGGGCATTTCTGAAACACTCAGCCAGCAAACGGTCGGATGGCTCGTCAACCCCGTAAACCGGCCCCTGACAGTGAATTACATGCTGGTTTGGCAGCTCGTGAGCCGAGCTTATGACTGCCTGCCCCGGCCTGATCGGCGCCAGAGCCCTGCACTCCTCTGCCAGCCCCGGTCCGGCGGCGCTGTGTATGGCGCCTGCCACGCCACTCCCTGGCAACAGTTCGGCGTTGGCAGCATTGACGATCACATCCATATCCTGCTGCTCAGCAATGTTTCCTCTGATGCACTCAACTTTCACAACCGTCATGTTTCCTTCCTTTTCGCTTGGGGCGTGAAACGCTAATCTAGACCATGACCTCAGGATAGCAGCCAGACACCGGACGCTTTCCGGAACATTCCGGTGACGTAATACAGGGACACGCCATGAAACTTTTCGCCTCAGTGGTTCTCGGCGTCAGTGCCATCATTTCTGCCGCCCTGATTGGCAATGGCCTGACCGATCTGCGCACCGGCGATCGCTACGTGACCGTTAAAGGTGTCGCTGAACGGGAAGTGGATGCCGATCTGGCCTTGTGGCCGATCCGCTTTGTCGCGACCGGTGCGTCCCTGAGTGAGGCCCAGGAAAGAGCCAGAAACAGCCGGGACGCGATCATGGCGTTCCTCAAACTACAGGCCATTGACCAGAATGCGGTCGAACTCCAGCGCCTGGATGTCACCGATACCCGGGCTAACCCCTACCAGGCCAACAACGGAGAGCAGAAGTTCATCATCAGCCAGACGCTGATGGTGCGCAGTACTGACATCGACCGAATCCGGCAGGCAGCCCAGGGTGTCAGTGAACTGGTGGACTCCGGAGTGGTGCTGTCTTCGGACTACGGCCCGTCCGGCCCGACGTACGTATTTAACGGGCTCAACGACATCAAGCCGGAGATGATTGCCGAGGCCACGGCATCGGCCCGGGAAGCTGCCGACCAGTTCGCCCAGGATGCGAAAGCAGAACTCGGGGGGCTGCGACGCGCCAATCAGGGCGTTTTCCAGATTCTGGCCCGGGATCAGGCGCCGGGCATCATGGAGCAGCAACAGCCGGTAAAAACCGTCCGGGTAGTCTCAACCGTCGAATACTACCTTCGCTAGGCCAACCGCCTACTGCGTGGCCACCATCTCATCGGTCACCTGATATTCACCCGCCAGCCAGCGCAGAATCTCGTTGGCTGCAGGGTGGTCAAAGGCATCGTAAGTGTGCTGAAGGCTCTGGCGCTTTTCATCACTGATCCGGCCCAGGCCGGCGTCCTGCAGCACCAGTAAATCCGAATGCAGCTGCGCTGCCAACTCCCTGCCCAGCACCTCGCGGGCGACATGGCGGAACGCCTGGCCATACTGATAGGAGGGCCCCAGGCGATAGGACTCCGCCAGCGTGATAGCCGGGATGGCCGTCAGCGTTGGCTGCAGGGCCGGATTGATACCATGGCCGGCAAGGTGCGCCGCGTTCGCCGCCGGTCGCCCGGTGAAGGCTCGCAGATGCAGATGTTGCGACATCCGGTCGCCGTCGTTCACTGGGTAGTTGTCCCAGAGCACCGGCTTGCGGCCAAGCAGATCTCCGACACGTTTCAGATGGCCGGGCGACACTTCCCGGGAACACACTTCCTCTCCGGTCCAGAACACGTTCACCGAGTGGTCCAGCTTGCGCCCGAGCGTCTCCAGATAATCCGCCGGACGCTCTCCGAACACGCGGTCGAGAACCGGATCATCGGAATAATAGCTGGGACAGACGCTCAGCTGTTTGATCGAGGTGCGGTCACGGACCCAGTGCACAATGTCCGCCTGAGTACCGGCAAGGTCCGGAGTGTCTGACCGCATGTCATCGAACAGAATCGCCAGCTCATCGATCCCCATGCGCTCCAGCAGGGCGAGTTTTTGTCCCAGCGCCGCCCTGGCCTCGTCGTCAAACCGGTTGAACACTTCGAACGGACTCAAACCGACACCAAATCGAACGCCTTCGCTACGACAAAAGCGCGAGAAATCGGCCAGCTCCGCGGCCATCGCCGGCGGGTGCGGCTGCTGCCACTTCCGACGCAGAAAAACATCGGCCTTGGGGGCATAGAGATAAAAGCCGTAACCATGGGGCGCCAGGGTGCGAACCAGTTGCCGCCGCTCCTGCCAGGTCCACATGGGGCCGTAAAATCCTTCAATGATGCCGAGTGTCGTTGCCATGGCCGATTTCCGCTCCGCTGGTTCCCGGGCCCGGTTCAGGTACCCTGTAACCTCCAAGTTTGACTAGACTTACCGGTAAAGCCAACTACAACCGAACTGCCCGACGAGGTGCAAATCAATGGAAATAAAAACCTTCGAGGATCTCATCGAATGGACGAGGCAACTGCACGCGCATCTTGCAAGGTGCCTGAAGGAGTCCGCCAAGCTCAACAACGACGAGCGAGCCAGCGCCCTCCTCGACTACGTTTCCAGCCACGAAACCATCCTCGAGAAAGCCGTACGGGAATTCGAGAAGCAGGCTGATCCGAAGGCCCTCAAAACCCGCATGTACGACTACCTGAACCACAAACCAATCAGGGCCAGTGCTGACTCCTACACGCACTACGCGGCAATGAGCTTTCAGGATATTGCCAGGGAAATCTTCCAGTTCCACGACCAGGTAATGGATCTCTACGATTCCCTGATTGGCAAGGCAGAGATTCCCGAGGCCAAGGCCTTGCTTGAGGATCTGCTTTCCCTCGAAGAGCACGAGGCCATGCGCCTGTCGAGCCAGATCAGCCGGATGGACGACATCTGATCCGCCGTACGACCAAGGTCGTACACCAAGCGGTTTTTGATTTCGTTTGTTAACGATAATTGATAACGTGAACTAGCATTGAGAGTGGTTTTTCCCCGAATAGGGGAGACGCTCTACCCACAAAAAAGATAAGAGGATAGAAGAGCAATGAAGATCCGTTCTGTTCTTTCCGCGGCTGTGTTGGCTGTGGCAACAACCTTTGCTTCCACACAAGCGCTCGCCCAAGACACCTTTACACTCCGCCTTGCAGAAACCTGGGGGCCAAACTTCCCGATTTTCGGTGACACCACCAAGCGCTTTGCCGAAACTGTCGAGAAAATGTCTGACGGACGCCTGAAAGTCCGTATCGATTCTTCCAACAAGCACAAAGCACCCCTTGGCATCTTCGATATGGTCAAGGCTGGCCAGTACGACATGGGCCATTCCGCATCCTACTACTGGAAAGGCAAGGTTCCCGAGACCCTGTTCTTCACCAGCATGCCGTTCGGCATGAATGCCATGGAGCAGTATGCCTGGTTCTACCACGGCGGCGGCATGGAGCTGATGCAGGAAGTCTACGAGCCCCACAACATGCTGTCTTTCCCGGGCGGTAACACCGGTGTTCAGATGGGCGGCTGGTTCCGCGAGGAAATCAACTCGCTGGAAGACCTTCAGGGTCTGAAAATGCGTATCCCCGGTTTCGCCGGTGAAGTGTTCGCAGAAGTTGGCGTTAACCCGACCAACATTGCCCCGGGCGAGCTCTACACAGCCCTCGAGCGCAATACTATTGATGCGGTTGAGTGGGTAGGCCCGGCGCTGGATCTGCGCCTTGGTTTCCAGCAGATTGCCGACTACTACTACACCGGCTGGCACGAGCCTGCTACCGAGCTTCAGTTCCTGGTGAACAAGAAAGTTTGGGAAGAGCTTCCGGCAGACCTGCAGGAAATCATGCGTGTTGCAATGCGCACGGCTTCCTACGACATGCTGGTCCACTCCCAGCACGCCAACGCAGAAGCCTGGGCAAACATTCGCGAAGAACATCCGAATGTCCAGATCAAGCGTTTCCCGGACGATATCTTTGACGCGATGTACGCGGCCAATAACAAACTGCTTGATGAAGCAGCGGCCGAAAGCGACATGGCTGCCAAGATCATCGAGTCCCAGCAGGGTTACCTGGAGAAAAGCCGCGCTTACACCAACATTTCCGAGCGCGCCTACCTCAACACCATGGCCGAAGTCGAGTAAGATATAGGCTGTAACGGAGCCGGGATTGCTCTTGCAGTGATCCCGGTTTTGTCGTTTATAGCAACGGATAAAAGCGCCAGTTCGGCTGGCGGGGGATCATCAATGCGGTGGATTATCAAACTGGACGACGGGCTTGCCCGGCTGTCCACCTTCTGTGGCTGGGTTGCCTGTGTCGCGATGATACTAATGGCACTCAACGTTTTTTACGACGTTGTAGCCCGCTACGCCTTTAACAATGTTTCAATCGGCATGCAGGAAATGGAATGGCACCTCTATTCCGTGGTGTTCCTGCTGGGCATTCCTTACGCATTACGCACGGATGGTCACGTTCGGGTAGACGTTTTCTATACACGCTGGAGCAATAAAGCCAAAGCCTGGATCAATCTGGTTGGAGCTATCATTTTCGTCATTCCATTCGCCTACCTGATTGGCATTTACGGCTATGACTTTGCGATTGACTCCTACCAGATGGGCGAAGGCAGTGGAGATCCCGGCGGCCTTCCCCATCGATGGATCATTAAATCCGTGATCCCGATCAGCGCCTTTTTCATCGCCGTGGCCGGCCTCAACATGGTCACCTATGCAATTCGGGTCATGTCTGGGGAAAAAGCTTATGCTGGTGAGCACAGCGCAGGAGGCCTCGCATGATCGGTATGATTATGTTCGGTGTGGCCCTGCTGATGCTGATGCTGGGCTTCCCGGTTGCATTTACCTTCGGTGGCGTTGCGCTGTTTTTCGGAATTTTCGCTGAGGGCATGGATCTCTTTGCCTTCATGCCCTATCGCATCATGAGCGTGATGCAGAACACCGTCCTGATGGCAGTGCCGCTGTTTATCTTCATGGGCGTGGTGCTTCAGCGCACCCGGCTAGCCGAACAACTGCTGACATCCATGGGCCGTCTGTTTGGTGGCCTGCCCGGTGGCCTGGCCATCTCGACGATTCTGGTCGGTGCACTGCTGGCCGCCTCGACCGGCGTCGTGGGTGCCAGCGTGGTTGCCATGGGCCTGATCTCGCTGCCAGTCATGTTGGCGCATAAATACGACAAGAGACTGGCCACGGGAACCATCTGTGCATCCGGCACCCTCGGTCAAATTGTGCCGCCATCCATCATCCTTATCATTCTGGGCGATGTCCTTGGCCTTCCGGTTGGGGATCTGTTCAAGGCCGCGGTCTGGCCCGGCATTGTGTTGGTGGGGCTCTACATCATCTACATCCTGGTGCTGACCAGACTGAAACCTGAAACCGCGCCCGCCATGCCGGATGAGCCAGGCGTTTCCCGGAAAAAGGAAGTCTTCAATGCGCTGTTGGCGATCATCCCGCCGCTGGCATTGATTGTGGTGGTTCTGGGCTCGATCTTCACCGGCATTGCTACGCCAACCGAGTCATCCGCTCTGGGTGGCGTTGGCGCCGTGGTTCTGGCCATCATCTACCGCCAGTTTTCCTTCAAGATGGTATGGGATGCATCCAAGGATACGGTCAAGGTGACCGCCATGGTCTTCGCGATCCTGATCGGTGCTACAGCTTTCTCCATGGTGTTCAGCTACACCGGCGGCGACTATCTTCTGGAAGAGTGGCTGCTCCAGCTGCCCGGCGAAAAATGGGGCTTCATCATTCTGGCCATGGTGGTCATCCTGGTGCTGGGTTTCTTCATCGACTTCGTTGAAATCTCTTTCATCATCGTGCCGATCCTTGCCCCGGTGGCGGAAGCTCTGGGCATCAACATGCTCTGGTTCGCCATCCTGATCGCCATGAACCTGCAAACGAGCTTCCTGACGCCACCGTTCGGGTTCTCGTTGTTCTACCTCAAAGGCGTCGCACCGCCGGGAGTGCGAACGACCGATATTTATAAAGGCGTACTGCCCTTCATCCTGATACAGATGTTCGTGCTGGCGCTGATTGTGATTTTCCCTGAATGGTTTGGTATGAGCTCCTCATACTGACCCGAATAATGCCGGGCCTCTGGGCCCGGCATTTTTTATCCGCCCATTTTCGCTCTTCACTATCCCTCTAATAGTTTTCCTCTATTTTCAGCCAACCTGACAAAATCTCACTGTTTTCTATACTGAACGGACAACCGGCGATTCTCAGACTGGTATTCGGGAACCCTGGCGCGCGCATCGACAAAAACATTGATGTTGAGGTTATCAAGGGAGAGCGAAGTCCATGAACCAGAGCACTGCCCAGAAAACCCGTGACAACGGGCAAGAACCCAAAAACCACGTTCTGACCCTGCCACTGGAAAATACCCACGTGGATCGGTCACCACACACTTACGAGCGCTGGCTGATCGCCAAGCTCATGCGGATGGCGGGATCACCGCCGCTGCGCTTCCGGCTCTGGAACGGCGATGTGATCGAACCGGAGGGCCAACTCGCGCAGTTCACCCTGCATCTGACCGACCCCAAAGCCCTGTATGCGCTGGTAACCAATCCCAACCTGGCGTTCGGAGACCTCTACAGCGCCGGTCGCCTGGAGGTTGAAGGCGACTTGCCGGACCTGATGGAAACCCTTTACCGGTCCGTTCACCAGGCGCGTCAGAAGTGGCCGAAATGGCTGGAGGCCCTGTGGCGCAACCACAACCCCAGATCCACCGGCATCCCGGAAGCCAAGGAAAACATTCACCATCACTATGATCTGGGCAACGAGTTCTATCAGCTCTGGCTGGACAGCGCCGAAATGCAGTACACCTGCGCCTACTACGAGACGCCGGATCTGAGCCTCGAACAGGCCCAGCTGGCCAAACTCGAGCACGTTTGCCGCAAACTCCGGCTAAAGCCCGGCATGACGGTGGTCGAGGCCGGCTGCGGCTGGGGTGGCCTGGCCCGCTACATGGCCCGCAATTACGGCGTGAAGGTCCATTCCTACAATATTTCCAGGGAACAGCTCGCGTTTGCCCGAGAAGAAGCTCGCAAGCAGGAGCTCGATCATCTGGTGGAGTATATCGAGGACGATTACCGGAACATCAGCGGGCAATACGACGCCTTCGTATCCATCGGCATGCTCGAACATGTGGGCAAGGAGAATTACAAGGCCCTGTCCGAGTTGATCAAACGCAGCCTCAAGCCTGATGGCATTGCCCTGCTGCATAGCATTGGCCGCAACCGCCCGATGCTGATGAACGCATGGATCGAGAAACGCATCTTCCCGGGTGCCTATCCGCCGAGCATTGGCGAATTCATGCAGATCTGTGAGCACGGCGATTTTTCAGTCCTGGACGTCGAGAATCTGCGCCTGCATTACGCCCAGACCCTGAGTCACTGGATGGAGCGCTTCAACCAGAACGAAGACAAGGTCACTGCCATGTACGACGGCCACTTCACCCGGGCCTGGCGCATGTATCTGGCCGGTTCCATCGCCGCATTCCGGGCAGGTTCTCTGCAGCTGTTCCAAGTAGTCTTCAGCCATGGCGACAATAACCAACTACCCCGGAACAGACGGGATCTTTACGACTTTCCTGCGGCACCCGAGGAGGCCTGATGGACTATTACGACCTGATCATCGTTGGGGCCGGCCCTGCCGGATCCACTCTGGCCAGCGCCCTCGAAAACAGCGGCAAAAAAGTGCTGATCATTGATAAGCAGGACTTTCCGAGGGACAAAACCTGCGCAGGCTGGGTTACGCCTGCCGTGATGGAGACTCTGAAAATTGACCCGGAGGAATACTCGCGCGGCCGAACCCTGCAACCCATCCGGCGGTTTCGCATCGGGATGATGGGCCAGCCGGCCGTGGAGAACGATCACGGCGACGTAGTCAGCTATGGTATTCGCCGGTGTGAGTTTGACAACTACCTGCTCAGCCGCGTCAACGCTCCGAAACAGCTGGCCACGCCGGTCAAATCCATCGTGCGTAAAGAGGGCAACTGGGTCGTCAATGACACCTGGGAAGCGCCTCTTATTGTCGGTGCCGGCGGTCACTTCTGCCCGGTAGCGCGATTGCTGGGGGATGGCCCCGGGGGCCATGAAACCGTTGTGGCGGCCAAAGAGGTTGAATTTGAAATGACACCGGACCAGGCTTCAGCCTGCCTGGCCCGGGGCGATACGCCCGAGCTATGGTTCTGTCGGGACCTGAAGGGCTATGCCTGGGTTTTCCGTAAGGGCAATTTCCTGAATATTGGCCTCGGCCGGGAAGACAACCACAAGTTGACAGGGCATCTGGAAGCGTTTGTTGAGGAAATGAAATCCACCGGCCGGATTCCACAGGACCTGCCCGGACGCTTCAAGGGCCACGCCTATCTGCTCTACACTCATGCCGACAGACCCCTGGTGGACGACGGTGTGATGCTGATTGGCGACGCCGCCGGCCTCGCCTACACCCAGAGTGGCGAGGGTATCAGGCCGGCGATCGAATCCGCCCTTCTGGCCGCCGATGTGATCCGCGAGGCCACCGACTACTCAGCCTCCTCCCTGCAGATTTACGGTGATGCCATTGCCGAACGCTTCGGCACTCGCGCCTCCGAGCCGGACCAGGGCTGGCAGGTTCCTGACTGGGTCAAGATGCCTCTGGCCAGCAGCCTGATGCGCTCACACTGGTTTACCCGCAAGGTGGTTACAGAGAAGTGGTTCCTGCACCAGGAGGTGCCACCGTTGAAAGTGGCTGTCTGAGGCGTAAAGCAAAACCCGGGAGCACCTATCATGATGCTTCCGGGTTTCTTTCAGGGTCAGAACTCAGTTTGCAGTCAGTTCAATCACGTCGATGCTGTACAGCGTAGTGGTGCCGCTCACTTCGTTGCCAATCGCCAGCATTGGCTTACCGCTGGGGCTTTCATCCGCAGAAATGAACGCCAGGCCTTCCGGTCCAAGATCACCGGCCATACCCGCCTCCAGATCCGCCTGGGATACCGAAAAATCTCGATTATTCAGATATTGGACGAACTCTGGATTCTGGGGATTAGTAACGTTGTAGACCATGATGCCGCCAACTCGCTCCAATCCAATAAACGCGAAAGTCTGGCCATTGATTATGCCTACGGCCACCGCCTCCGGCTCAGGGCCCTTGTCGTCCGATCGATTGTCGAAGGAATTTTCGTCATTGTTGCCGTTGAAGTTGTCGGGGATCAGGCTAGCGGTGACTCGTTCGAATTCGCTGCCGCTGTCGAAAACACGCTGGCCGTCAGCGCTCCAGATACTGAATGAGCGCGCCCCGTAGCTGTACAGGGTGTCGTATTCGCAGCTGTTTTCCACGTATAACTTGACGTCGTCCACGTCCACATTGGTGTCACCGTTCAGGTCGCCAAGTTCAGCGGGCAGCTGTGATGGGTCACAGCCGTTGCTGATGCCCATGGTGGAGGTGGTGTTGAGACGACCCAGGTTTTCGTCTTCCAACAGATTGGTTATGGCCGCCAGCTCACCGGCTGGGTTCAAGGTCAGGTCGGCCATGCGGAATTCTTCGGTCCAGCCATCGTAATCCCGCGAATCGCCCTCGTTGGCGGTGATGTAGTAGGTTTTACCGTTGTAGCCGTAGCTTGCGATGGCGTCGGGCATGTACATGCCTTTCACTGGCCAGTTGCGAATGTTGATACCGCTGTCACGGTTGCTGGCGTCCAGTTCGTTGCCGATGATGCTGTGGTCCTTGAAGCCAAGCGGCACGATGGCCGTGATTTCACCGGCAGCGATGTCCAGTTCGGCCACGGCGTTATTTTCCTGCAGGGCTACCCAGGCTTTGGTGTTGTCGATGGATACGGCTATGTATTCCGGCTCCATGTCCTGGGCCAGTGTGGCGCCTGGGCCGAAGACCCGCAGGCCCGCGGTTACCAGGTCGGCCTGGTCAGCATTGAAACCGGTGAAATCGGCGGTGGTCACGGTGGCAGACGCTACGCCGTTGGACAGATCAATAATGCTGACAGAGCCTTCAGGATCTACGCTATAGTCGTCACTCGGCTCGCCTTCGTTGGCAACCAGCACTTTCATGCCATCCCGCGTGAAGGTCACCATGTCGGGCAGCGCGCCAACCACAACTTCACCAACTTTGTTGAGGTCCGTGCTGTTGTAGAACACAACCTTGCCATTTGCCTGCTTGTTCTCGGCTTCAATGGCCACTGCCACAAGATCACCATAAACCGCGACGCTATTTGCAGCAGCACCCTCAGCTGTGGCGTCAATCGTGCTCAGTTTCACAGGCATCGCTGGATCATTTATATCGAGCACATCGATCGTACTGGCGAGGGCATTCACTACGAATAGTCGCTGATTCGAGGGGTCGTGGGCGACAATCTCGGCAGCACTCTCGTCAAAAACCTCTCCTTCCGCCTGATAGGAGCCCACCACATTCAGCTCAATGAGCGTCTGACTGGTGCCAGGTGCACCGTCTGTGCCGTCGTCGCCGTCACAGCCGGCAAGGCCGAGAACCGATGCCAGTATGGCGGTACCAAGGAGGGATTTACGCAGTTCCATATTCGCCTCGTCTTTTAAAGTGTGTTGATTCACGACACACTTTATTGAGGTAAGGTGACATAACTGCGTCAGACAGAAGACAATCTGATGACAAACGAATTGCAGCGACAAAAAAATGGCGACCCCGCAGGGTCGCCATTCATTCAGCGCACTCGGCTCAGTGACCGAGGTAGCTGCGATACATCCACACCGTCTTCTCTTGCTGGGAGATATAGTCGCTCATAAGGGCAACGGTACCCTCGTCGTCCGCCTCACCGGCCAGACTGAGCAGTGTCCGTTGTTTGCCGATCAGCTTGGCAAAGCTTTCGACGATATTGTCCATCGCTTCCTTGCCGTCGGAAACATCTTTTCGCTCCGGCACTTCCGAACGCTCTATGTAGGTACTGTAGGCATGAGCCGGGCGGTGGCCGAGCGTCAGAACCCGCTCTGCGATCTCGTCGATCTTGAGTAGCAGATCGTCGTAAAGCTCCTCGAACTTTACATGCAGCTCAAAGAAGTTGTCGCCTTTGATGTTCCAGTGATAGCCGCGAACATTCATATAAAAGATCTGATAGTTGGACAGCAGATCATTCAGGGAATCCGCAAGCTTTGCTGTTTTCTCGGTATCAAGCCCAATAAAATTCTTACCCATAATGCATCTCCTTGGCAGTTATGACTTCAGTCTGGCTAAAACTATACGCCCGATCGCCAGACGTCGGGAAGTTTAGTTTGCTAATCTCGGCGATAGGGGCGTTGCATAGCGCTATGCAAACCCCAAAAAAGATAGCTCAAAGCTATCGAAATTCTCAACACAATTCATTTAACAATCATTCTCAACCGGCGTTAAATGTAAACATCCAAGAACGAAACCGGAGAGAACCATGAGCGCGTTAAAACTGTTCGTACACAACCATGGCACGAATGGCGATCAGTCGCTGATCAAGACGGTAACGTTCGCCCTCACCCATTTTACTGTCGCCTTTACCGTGGCTTACCTTCTCACCGGCGACATCCTCATCGGAAGCCTGATCGCCATGGTGGAGCCGGCAATTAACACGGTTGCCTATTTCTTCCATGAAAAGATCTGGGCCAGGCGCCTGAGGAATGCAAAGGCGACAGCTGGAACTCTAACCCACACCCAGCCTCACACCTGTTGATCCCGATCAAGGGCCGGTTCAGATGCCCGGCCCGCAATCGGTGCAACCCTCCTCTGGCGCTGGACCGATATTCAGGTTGCGATTCAGGTCTTTTAGCGCAGTCCTCAGCCCTTCCTCAATGACCGGGTGGTAAAACGGCATTTCCAGCATTTCGGTGACGGTCAGTCTTCGCTGGGCAGACCAGGCGAGCAGATGGGCAATGTGTTCCGCCGCCGGGCCAAACATCTCCGCTCCCATAAACAGCCCACTACCATGCTCACCGTATACCCTCAACAGGCCCTTGTTTTTGCCGATCACCCGACTGCGGCCCTGATCCTCGAAGGACACCTCCCCAACGGCGAAGCAGCCGCGGCAGCGCTCATCAACCTGGTGAATCGTCAACCCCACCGTCGCAATCTGCGGATCGGTGAAGACCACGGCCAACGGCGTGCGGCGAAGCCCGGTTCGCACATCCGGGTATGACCCAGCGTTATCGCCCGCGATCCGGCCCTCGTCAGCTGCCTCATGCAACAGCGGCAGACTGTTATTGGCATCGCCTGCAATAAATATGTGGCTCTGGCCACAGCGCAGAGTATGGGGATCAAACAGGGGCGCTCCCTTTTTATCCAGCTCAATACCGGCGTTCTGGATATCCAGCCCATCGACGTTAGGACGACGCCCGGTAGCCGCCAGCAGGTAATCGAAGGTTTCCGTCTTTGCATCGGCGTCGCCATTCTCAAAGGTAATGGCAACGCCCTCTTCACCACGCTCAACCTTCTTTACATCCGAATCCGGATCCAGAGGAAATTCTTCGTTAAACGTTTTCAGCGCGTAATTCCGGATAGTTTCATCCTGGATAGGACCAACCGAACCGCCAACTCCGAACATACGGACACGCACGCCCAGCCTGCTCAGGGCCTGCCCCAACTCCAGACCAATCACCCCCGGGCCAAAGACTGCCACCGAATCGGGAAGATCCTGCCATTCGAAGATATCGTCGTTTACAACCAGCCGATCCTTGGCATCTTTCAGGAACCCGGGAACATTGGGTCGGGAGCCTGTGGCGATGATGATACGCTCCGCCTCAACCTCGACATTGCCGTCGACGACCAGACGATTCGGGCTGGCAAACCGGGCGTGGCCTTCAATGCGATGCGCATCCGGAAACTTCTCGACCGAATCAATCACCGAAGCAACAAAGCGGTCCCGTTCGCTTCGCACCCTTTCCATCAGCCGCTTTCCGTCGATCCTGATATCCCCGGCAGACACGCCGAAAAGCTCACCAAGCTGCATCTGATGAGCGTTGTCAGCGGCCGCGATCAACAACTTGCTCGGCATACACCCGACTCTGGCGCAGGTGGTTCCATAATGGCCGCCTTCGATCAGCACAACCTTGTCGGTTACTTTGCGCACACGCTGGTAAGCCACCATACCGGCGGTTCCAGCTCCGATAATGGCAACGTCTACGGTTCGCTTTTCCATACAAGGGTCTCCTGACAGGGCATTCCCGGAATCGGGAACAGGGAAGATTGGGACGGCTGTGCCCCAAGTATAGAAGCCGTGACAAGTTTCACCCACACGATGAAAAACGCACCGATTCCGCCTATGCTGTCAGACTTTTCAGGCAACGGACGTCTCAACGGAGGAATTGGGAAGATGCAGAGTTACTGGCCGGAATTTCTGACGGTAGCCTTTGTCCACCTGCTGGCAGTGGCCAGTCCCGGGCCGGACTTTGCCGTGATGCTCAGACAGGCTCTGTGCCAGACCCGGCGAAACGCGCTGCTAAGCGCCATTGGTATCGGCGGGGGCATCCTGGTGCATGTCTGTTATTCCCTGCTGGGCATTGGTCTGCTGATCCAGCAATCGATCATGCTCTTTAATGTTCTCAAGGTGCTCGGGGCACTTTACCTTGCCTGGATTGCTGTCCAGTGCCTGCGGGCAAGGGCCGGCGGCATTCATGTGGAACAGCATCCGACGGGTGGACAGTCCGGTATCGCAGCCCTGCGATTGGGCTTCCTGACCAACGCGTTGAACCCCAAGGCAACGCTGTTCTTTGTGTCCCTTTTCTCTGTTGTGATCAGCCCAGGCACACCCATTGCGCTCCAGGCCGGCTATGGCATTTACATGGCCCTGGCCACGGCACTCTGGTTCGCCATGGTTGCCATTTTCTTTACCCTGCCCCGCGTCCGCCGCGGGTTTAACCGATTCGGGCACTGGCTGGACCGGCTGATGGGCGGCGTTCTCCTGTTGCTCGCCGGACAGCTACTGCTGTCTACAGTGAGCGGATCAGAGCCTCCGTCTGCGCCCATCCCAGACACGGATCGGTGATCGAACAGCCGTAGCGCAGATCTTCGCCGTCGTCCTGACGCCCCGGCTCCAGAAAGCTTTCCAGCATCAGACCCCGAATATGGTGGTTACCGGCGCGGCGCTGCGCCATCACGTCCTGGGCAATATCCAGCTGTCGCTCTGACTCCTTGCAGGCGTTGTCGTGACTGCAGTCCACCATGACGGCTGCGGACAATCCTGCCTCTGCCAGGGCGCCCACAGCCTGCTCAATGCTGGACGCATCGTAATTGGTGATACCGCGGCCACCGCGCAACACCAGATGGGTGTCGGGATTGCCCCGAGTGGTAATCATGACCGGCGCGCCTGTTGCCGAAACCCCAAGATGATGATGGGGATGGGAAGCCGATTTCATGGCGTTGGTGGCGACGGCGATACCACCATCGGTGCCATTCTTGAAGCCGGTCGGCATGGGTAGCCCACTGACCATCTCCCGATGCACCTGCGACTCGGTAGTTCGGGCACCAATAGCCGTCCAGCTCACCAGATCCCCGAGGTAATCCATGGCGAACGGGCTCAGGGCTTCGGTGGCCAGTGGCAGCCCCATAGCAGCCAGATTGAGCAGCAGGCGGCGTGAGCGACGCAGCCCTTCATGCAGATCGCCTGCACCCGTGCGCTCGGGATCGTACAGGAGCCCTTTCCAGCCCACCGTGGTCCGGGGCTTTTCCAGGTAGGCCCGCATAACGATAAGGAAGCGGTCACTGACTTCATCCGCCAGCGCTTTCAGCTTTTCCCCGTATTCCAGTGCGGCCACCTCATCGTGGATGGAGCAGGGCCCCATGACGATCAGCGTTCTCGTGTCGCTGCCCTGCAGAATCTGCCGGATTGCCTGCCGGTGTTTGTCGACCTGCCGGACAATGTCGTCGCTGGCCGGCATCTGAAGCTTGAGCTCCGCCGGCGTTGGCAGAACCACTTCTTCCCGGTGGGTGACCGGTGATCCGACTACCTGGTGTGTCAGTTCAGTGTTCAAGGACATATTCATGTCAGTGCTTCCGTTTCCCTGCGTCAGAATCAAAAAAGCCCCGGCTGGTGGGCTACCAGTCGGGGCTTTTCGAGTCCGGTGGCAGCCTGGGGTTTCTGCCGGGCTGCCTTCCTCGTTATTCGTTCGATGAAGATCCTATGGGCGGCCCCGGCTGTGGCTAAAATAAAAGCCATAACCAAACCACCAGAAAAACACAGCAGCGACTGCAGCCGCCGGCTTGGCGCCGAAAGCTTGCAAAACATTCAATTGACAGGTCGCGTGTGTCGTCTTCATGCTTTTCAATATATACCCCCGGTTTTCACCTTGGCAACCCGCGTGCCGGAGTTTTTTTCACCACCGACATCAGGGTTGGGAGCAATCAATGGTCTATTTTGTCCGACGATACCCTCTGCAGCTGGCCCTGGCGTTCTTGCTCGGGCTGATCTCCAGCCAGGTTTTGGCCCAGGCCGAGACCCGCACCTATCAGCTCAATAACAGGCCGGGCGACGATGTGGCGGTGCAGATTCGCGAGCTCTATCAGGGCTCGCCGGTAACCGTGACTGCGAGGGGGCAACAACTGGTGGTGCGCGGCGAACCGCCCTTGCTGGAGGAAATCGGACGGCTTGTCGAAACGTTGGATGTAGCGCCAGTCCAGGTTCGGATCACCGTTCGCTCCAGAACGGACAGCGGCGGCAAGCGCTCAGGTGCCGGCATCTCCGCGTCGAACGGTCAGGCAGGAATATCCGCAGAGCGTCGCGTTACCAGTACCGGCAGCGCTCAGGAACGATCAGTAATCATGCAGGATGGCCAGTCGGCGCACATCACCTCGGGCCAGGTCCGGACAATCCCCGTCGCTGTTCGTGGTGGCCGAAATCCTGCTGCCTTTCTACAGCAGGTCGAAACGCGCAGTGGCTTTCTGGTCAGCCCCCAGGTTATTTCCGATCAGGCGGTCGAACTGAGCATTGTTTCCTTCGAGGAAGAACCGGCAAACCTGGACGGCTACGAAACGGAGGCGGTGGTCACCATCCGGCGTGTGGAGCCGGGACAGTGGGTAACATTGGGAAGCACCGCAACCCGATCAACCCAGGAGCGCAGTAGCATTACCTATCAGGTGAACAGCAGTCGGTCCGAGAACCGGAGTTTTGAAGTGCGGGTCGACGTTCTGCCCTGATATCAGGCGTGGCGCTTGCCCAGCAAGACCTGCTTGGCTTCGTTCAGCTTGGCCGCCAGGTAGTCGTTCCCGCCGCGATCCGGGTGCAGTTTCTGCATGAGCCGGCGGTGGGCCATCACGATGTCCTCCTCGGCACAACCGGCTTTCACGCCGAGGATATCGCAGGCTTCGCGCTCTGACATCTGGCCGACCAGATCAGCGCCCGGACCAGCGTGATCGTTCCCCTGCGCATGCCCGTCTTCCCGCTGTTTCGACCCCATGAACCGGTTGATTTCAGGGGCAAACTTCAACAAGGCGGGGAGTTTGCGCAACAGCGGAATAACGGCCGCCACCGCCGCTGTAAGCACATGGATCCGGCCCGTTAGCACCATAAACACCAGCAGTGCGCCGCCCACGACCAAGATAACTTTCCAGGTGGCCGCCTTCTTCTTTTCGGCGGACAACGCACCCCATTGTTTCAGAATCACAAACACGGCAGCTGCCAACGCGATTCCCAGAATCCACTGCATGGTTGATCCTCACCCTGAATACCGTCGTAATTCTGTCACTGTCGCCCGTTACATTACCAGTGCCCTGCGCGGAAAAGCCCCCGCCAAGAAAACGACCATGATATCTGTCAAATCTGACCAATCCGAAGTCTAGATAGAAATACTTACAACCCGGTGACATTAGCGACCCTGTTTTGTAGGATGCTATGCTTTCCAAAATCTGACACAGATCCTCAGGACCCGAATCATGCGCACTGCTTCCCGCTTTCTGATCGTCATTATATTTCTCGGCGTGGTGCTCGGAGGCATCTTCGGCTACAAATTCTACCAGTTTGGCCAGATGCAAGAGCAGATGTCCCAGCCCCAACCGCCGGCGCAGATTTCCGCCGTTGAGGCTCAGAACGAAGCCTGGACACCGGCCATCAAGGCCGTGGGCAGTGTTGAAGCCATTAACGGCATCCGGGTGGCCAATGAGGTGCCTGGCGTGATTGAGGCCATCAATTTCGAGTCCGGCGACGTTGTCAAACAGGGCGACATATTGATCCGCATTGACGCCGCCATTGATGAGGCTGCCCTCCGCACACGCCGTGCCGAAGCGCAACTGGCCGAGCAGGAATTCAAACGGGTATCCGACCTGTTACCCAAGCGCGCAGTGTCGCAGTCCCAATACGATGAAGCCAAGGCCAATTTCGACGCCGCCCGCGCACGGGTCAATGAAGCCGAAGCCCAACTCAGCAAGAAAATCATCCGCGCGCCCTTCGATGGCACGCTCGGTATCCGGATGGTCGACCAGGGCGAATACATTGCCACCGGCACCCCAATTGTCGAGATCAACATGCTGGATCCGATTTATGTCGACTATACATTGCCCGAGAAAAACCTGCCGAACGTAGCAACAGGCTACCCGGTGGTCGCCACCGTTGCAGCCGTTCCTGAGCAGGTTTTCGAGGGTTCCGTCAGTGCCATCAACACCTCGGTTAACCCGGAGACCCGGACTGTTCGCGTTCGCGCCACACTCTCTAACCCGGATAATCTGTTGCGCCCTGGCATGTTTACCACCGTGATGACCCAGCAGCCGGAAGACAACCAAGTAGTCACGTTGCCGCGCACCGCGATCTCCTACAACACTTACGGCGACTTTGTTTTTGTCGTTGAAGAAAATGACGAAGGGAACCTGGTGGTCAATCGTCGCACGGTAACCACCGGCGAAACTCGCAACACCCGCGTAGCCGTTCTGTCCGGGCTGGAAGCCGGAGAAACCGTTGTAGAGAAGGGATTGCTGCGTCTGCGCGCAGGCCAGAAGGTTGCCATTCAGGACGAAGAGCCGAAGCAGGGGGCGTCTGAGTAATGCGCTTCACCGATATTTTTATCCACCGTCCCGTTCTTGCGACGGTGGTGAGCCTGCTTATCCTGCTCGTGGGCGCACGGGCTGCCATGGAAATGGAAATCCGGCAGTACCCTGAACTCGAAAGCACCACGGTGACTGTGACAACGGCCTATCCCGGTGCCAGCTCCGATCTGATCAAAGGGTTCATTACCACGCCGCTGCAGCAGGCAATTGCCGAGGCGAGTGGCATCGACTATCTCACCTCCACCAGCTCCCAGGGCGCATCCACCATCGAAGCCAAGATGGTGCTGAACTATGACGCCAACGCCGCCCTCGCGGAAATACAGGCGAAAGTGGCGAGCCAGCGCAACGTGCTGCCAGCGGAGGCCCAGGACCCGGTAATTACATCAACCACCGGTGACTCGACCGCCCTGATGTATATCGCCTTTTACAGTAACGAGCTGGCGGTGCCCCAGATCACCGATTACCTGACCCGCGTTGTCCAGCCCCGACTGCAGGCGCTTTCCGGTGTCGGCAAGGCGGAACTGCTGGGTCGTAAATTCGCCCTGCGGGTGTGGCTGGATCCGGAACGCCTGGCCGCCGTGGACATGACACCACAGGAGGTGGTCGCAAAGCTCCGGGCCAACAACTATCAGGCCGCCGTTGGCAACACCAAAGGCACCTACACCGAAATCAGCATGACCAGTGACACCGACGTCGCTGATCCGGACGCATTCCGCAACCTGGTCGTCAAACAGTCCGAAAGCACCCAGATCCGCCTGGAGGACATCGCCCGGGTAGAACTCGGGTCGGAAACCTACGATCAACTGGCCCTTTACAAGGGTCAGCCGGCCACTTACGTCGCAATCGAACTGGCTCCCGGGGCCAACCCGCTGACAGTCGCGGGCCTGGTAAAAGACCAGCTCCCGGACATCGAAAGCCAACTGCCGTCCGGACTGGATGTTCGCCTCGCTTACGACGCCTCAGACTTCATTGAAGATTCGATCAACGAGGTTATCCAGACGCTGCTGGAAGCCATGATCATTGTTCTGGTGGTGGTATTCCTTTGCCTCGGTTCGGTTCGGGCTTCGATTGTTCCGTCGGTTGCGGTGCCGCTGTCACTGATTGGCGGCGCCTTCATCATGCTGATGTTCGGCTTCTCTCTGAACCTGTTGACCCTGCTTTCCATGGTGCTGGCCATCGGCTTGGTAGTGGACGATGCGATCATCATGGTCGAAAACGTGCACCGTCACATTGAGCAGGGTGAATCCCGTTTTGATGCAGCCATAAACGGCGCCCGGGAAATGGCGGTTCCGATTATTGCCATGACGACCACCCTCGTAGCAGTCTACGCGCCCATCGGTTTCATGGGCGGACTGGTCGGATCTTTGTTTACCGAGTTTGCATTCACGCTGGCCGGTACGGTGGTTATTTCCGGGATCGTAGCCCTGACGCTCTCTCCGATGTTGTCGGGTATGGTGCTGAAGCCCCATGGCAACCCGGGTAAGTTCGAAAACCTGGTAGAACGCTCTTTCAACGGACTCTCTGCCAGTTATAAAGCTGCCCTTTCGTCCCTGATGCAGACCAAGTCCGTGGTGATCTTTTTCGCCCTGGTGGTGCTCGGCTCCATCTACTTCATGGTCAGCATGAGCGAAAACGAACTGGCGCCCACTGAGGACCAGGGCATTCTGTTCTACCAGGGACTGGGCCCACAGACTTCCACCCTCGATTATCTCACCGAGCACGGTGATGAAGTTCAGAACCGCATGGAGACGGTCCCCGGCTACAACGAGGACTTCATGATCATTGGCATCACCGGCC
Organism: Marinobacter sp. es.042; assembly: GCF_900188315.1. Lineage (NCBI taxonomy): Bacteria > Pseudomonadati > Pseudomonadota > Gammaproteobacteria > Pseudomonadales > Marinobacteraceae > Marinobacter > Marinobacter sp. es.042. The sequence continues at coordinate 3,648,368 of NZ_LT897781.1, read as the reverse complement.
CCAACGCGGTGTTTGGCGGCTTCAAGCTGGCGCCCTGGAGCGAGCGCGACATCACGCAGTTCGAAGCACAACCGATGCTGGATGCCGAGCTCAAGAAAGTTACCGGACTCCAGACCGCAGTGTTCCCTCGCCCTTCTCTGCCAGGATCGGGTGGAGGCCTGCCTTTCCAGTTCGTGATTACCACTGGCAGCAGCTATGAACAGTTGAACGAGGTAGCTGATGAAATGCTGGGCAAAGCGATGGGCAGCGGCAACTTCATGTTCCTGCAGAAGTCCATCAACTTTGATCGTCCTGTCACGCGCATCAACGTCGATCGGGATCGGGTAGCTGACCTTGGCCTGTCCATGCAGGACGTCGGCCAGAGCCTGTCGAGTATGCTTGGCGGTGGCTACATTAACCGGTTCAGCATGGAAGGACGTTCCTACCAGGTCATACCACAGGTTGACCAGGAGTTCCGCCTGGATGCCCAGGCCCTCAATGAATACTACATTCGAGCGGACAACGGCGAACTGGTGCCTCTGGGCAGCGTAGTCAGCTTTACCCGGGATGTTGAACCGTCCAACCGGACCCAGTTCAACCAGCAAAACTCCCTGACACTGCAAGGTGTGGTCATGCCTGGCGTGGCTGCCGGCACCGCTATGGACTTCATGGAGCAGACCGCAGCAGAAGTCCTTCCCCAGGGGTTCAGCTACGACTACACAGGGCAGAGCCGGCAGTTGGCCACTCAAGGTAGTGCTCTGGTGGTAACCTTCTTCCTGTCGCTGCTGGTGATTTATCTGGTACTGGCGGCTCAGTTCGAAAGCTGGAGAGACCCGCTCATCATCCTGGTATCGGTGCCCATGTCGGTAGCCGGTGCCATGGCGTTTATCGTGCTTGGCTTTGCCACCATGAACATCTATACGCAGGTGGGTCTCATCACGCTGATCGGTGTAGTATCGAAAAACGGAATTCTGATCGTTGAATTCGCGAATCAGCTCCAAAAAGAGCGAGGGCTCAGCAAGTTCGACGCCGTAGTCGAAGCCGCTGCGATCCGCCTACGGCCGATCATCATGACTTCTATCGCCCTGATTTTCGCGATGATACCGCTGCTGATCGCCATTGGTCCGGGTGCAGAGAGTCGTTTTGCCATCGGCCTGACCATCAGTGCAGGCCTTGGTATCGGCACCCTGTTCACTATCTTTGTTTTGCCGGCGTTCTACATTCTGCTGGGCCGCGATCATCACGGTTCCGGCGGAGAGAAAGAGGACCACGGCTCAGAACTCGAAGCAAAGACGGCTCCGTCTCACTGAGGCGGAGTGAGGCGTCGGGCCCGGCCACGGCAACGTGAGCCGGGCTTTTTATTGCCGGAGACATTCACGTCTCCACAAGCTCCGCCTTGGAAGCAACGCTGTGTCGCAATAGATCACGGCGCCATTGAACGGTTTCGCTGGGCAGCTCCCCAAAATGCTCGCGGTACATGGCGGCAAATCGGCCAAGATGCGAGAACCCCTCATCCGCAGCGTACCAGGAGATGTGTGGCACCTCACACTGACAGTCAACCAACCGCTCCCGAACCCGGGTCAAACGAGCCCTCTGATAGAACCGATAAGGCGTAATACCCGTTTCCCGCTTCATCAGGTAGTAGAGATTCCGCTCGCTAACACCTGCGTAACTTGCCAGTTCCTTGAGGTCGAACTCCCAGGCAGGATCCCCCATGATTTTTTCGACCACTCGCTGCAAACGGCGGTCAAGGGTGCGTTCCGAACACACAGCTGCCTTCCGGGGTGTCCAGGGCGTTTTCATTGTATCGAAAAGCCGATTTGTTAATCGTTTCGCCTGGACATCATCGCGGACAAAGTGCAAACGGTCGAGGTAACAGTTGATCATGACTTCCAAAATGGATAACCAAGCGGTGGACGATCGCAGAAGCGAATCATTCAGAGCACCATTGTTTGGTTTCAAGATGATGACTTCAGTCTTGGGTGCCAAACGGAGTTCAAACCTATCCTCGGGACGCGCAAGGAACAACTGATCCAGGCTGTCCCACCCTCTACCTTGAATGGCTATTTCGGGCTCGCCGCCCCCCGGAAACAGGAGTACCGGATCCGAGCTTCTGCAGCCCGAAACGTCCATGCTCTTACCGGCTCTCAGCGAGATCACATGCCCAAGCTCACTCTCAAGCACCGATATGGCACCGAGCCGCCCGTTGCCCGACTGGAGCCGGCAAAGTATGTCGTCACAGCCAGACAACTCTCGCAAAGCGGCGAGCCATTCATCCAACGAAGCATTGCTCAGTCTCAGGTATGCGTCCAGAGCCGACTTTCGAGATATTGGTCCCATAAATTCCTGCGTGGATAGATTGGCTCACTTCTATCGAAGGCCGCGCCGTTCCACTAGCCACATTTTGCAAGACCTTAAGTATTACAAGGTTATTTGCTGTTATCTTGATATTGATCAATAAGATCGTCGTGCCATGTGTTCCAAGGAGCCGGTCGAGCCATCAGGTAGCCCTGGCCCCGGTGACACTTCAATTCGCGCAACTTGCTATGCTGCTCACTGTTTTCTATGCCTTCCGCTACCACCTCCAGATCCAGCGCATCTGCGATCGCCAGAATGGCCGAAACGATACGTGAATCCCCGGACTCGCTCCCCAGCCGATGGATGAATCGTCGATCGATTTTCAGCACCTGAACCGGCAGTGTGTGCAAATAGGCCAGAGATGAATAACCGGTCCCGAAGTCATCAATTGCAACAACTACGCCTTGTTCACCGAATTCGCGCAGCTTGTCCAGGCATTGGTGGGACAGGTTCATCAAATGGGTTTCGGTGATCTCGATTTCGGGCGACCAGCCAACCATTCGGATTCTCTCAAACAGGGGATTCAACAGAGCTTCAAGACGGGAGTCCGTGATTTGTCGGGCCGAAATATTAAGAGCAAGTCGCAAGCCACGGAGAAATGAGGCGGGGAATTCGGAGAGATCCGATTCGATGCAACGGACCAAGTGCTCCGTTAGCTCGTGGATATGGCCTCGCTGTTCCGCGATCGGGACAAAATCGGCAGGTGAGACGGCACCTAATTCGGGGTGGGTCCAGCGCAGAAGTGCCTCCAGCCCGGCCATCTTGCCGCTATCGAGGTGGTACTGTGGCTGGTAAACAACCGCAAACTCCTCCGGTGCCGTTTTCAGTGAAACAATTAGCGCCTCGGATAGCAGCTCGGCCTGCCGACCCTGTTCGGTGTCGATCGCATCGTAAATCCGGAAACAGGCCCGTCCCGCAAGCTTTGCTGCGTACATGGCCCGATCAGCGTTCTGCAGAAGCTCGGATGCCTGACTGCCATGGTCGGGATAAACGGCGGCGCCAACAGATGACGACAAAAAATACTCGCGATGATCGACGATCACTGGTGCCCTGAAGCTATGAACCATCCGCTGACACACGCTCTCGAGGTCATCATCATTCCGCAGCTCGATAATAGCGGCGAATTCGTCACCCGACAGGCGGGCCACAACATCCCCGCGGCGAAGCACACTCTGGATACATAGAGCTGCCTGCTGCAAAACCCGGTCACCACAATCATGTCCATGCAAATCGTTTACGGACTTGAAGAAATCCAGGTCGATATAGAGCACCGCAAACGCCTGACCCTCCTGTGCCCTCTGAGAGACACGTGCCTTCAGGAATTCCTGAAACAGCGCGCGATTGGGCAGCTCGGTCAACGGGTCGTAATAGGCCAGCGAGGCGAGGCGCTCATCGTCAGCCGTCATATCACCGACATCCATGAAAACGCCGGCGTAAAACCGATGGTTTTCGTGCTCAACCGGATAGATCGTCAACCACTGTGGATAAGTCTCGCCGTTCTTGCGCCGATTCCAGACCAGTCCCTCCCAGCGCCCCTTATGACCAATGGCCCTCCACATAGCTTGATAGAACTCGCGGGAGTGAAATCCCGAGCTGAGCACAGAAGGGGGTTGGCCAAGCACCTCGTCCGACCGGTAGCCGGTGACTGAACGGAATTTCTCGTTCACGTAAAGAATCCTTGGCTCCCTGGTTGCCAGCATGATGGCTTTTGGGTGGTTGTCGACGAGAGCCCTGAAATCTTGTTGTTGTAATGCCTGCATGCACTGCTCACTCCTTTTTAGCAGCCCCTGAATCATGTCCGATCAGTTCCGCCTACCAGCATAAGCAGTATCTGTCGCCAACCTAGCCACATATTGCAAAAGACGAGAAACCGTTAGAGAAACGGCAAATAGATGAACAGATTTTCATTTATTGCAATAACCGGATATCCAAGACGAAAGAACGGGTTGATAGTAAGCTGACAATGAGAAAAACACTGACCCGTGCAAGGAAACGCCATGCGAGTCAACGAACCGGTCACTCAGAAAGAACAGTTTTACCCGGACCACTACCACCTGATCACCACCACCGACCTTCGCGGGAAGATCACCGCCGCCAACGAAGAGTTTGCCGAAGTCGCTGGCTATACGATTGACGAACTGGTCGGCCAGCCCCACAACCTGATACGGCATCCGGACATGCCGTCGGGGGCATTCGAAAATCTCTGGCAAACCATTAAATCCGGAGAGTCATGGCGGGGTATGGTGAAGAACCGCTGCAAGAACGGCGATCATTACTGGGTGGACGCTTTTGTTACGCCAATTCGCAAAGACGGCGAGATCGTTGAGTTCCAGTCTGTTCGCACACGCCCCCGACCAGATCAGGTTGCCCGGGCGGAGAAACTCTATTCGGCCTGGAAGCAAGGCAAAGTCCCCCGCAGATACCTTGCAGTCAGTCCGCCCCTGGCTTTGAAACTCGGTTGCCTGTATGGACTGCTGGCGGTCGCCCTGCTCTGGTTCGGCCTGTCAGAGCTTGCCCTGTCCCATCTAGTGATATTGCAAGGGCTGCTGCTGGCGGTATTCGCGGTACTGGTCTGGCTCACCCTTCCTGTGATGCGCAACGCCAGATCGGCTTGTACCGAGACCCACCCGGCCATGCCCTGGATCTATACCGGACGCAGGGATGAAGGTGCCTGGATCGAATTCGATCGCCAGAAACGGAATGCCGTTCTTCGGGCCGTTTCCGCCCGCATGCACGCCAATGTGGGCAAGCTCCACGGCCGGAAACAGCGGACCGTCGAGTGGGTCGCCAACTCTGTGGCCAGCATCCGCAGCCAGCAAGGTGATATCCAGGACATAACCCGTGCTTTCGAGGAGCTGGCGGAAAGCGTGCGGCGGGTCAGCGAACTGACCGCACGGACCCATGACGCAACGGACGACGCGCGCCAGTCAGCCAACCAGTGTCGCGGACAGATGACATCCATGAATCAGTCCCTTTCCGAGCTCGGCGGGCAGCTCTCTGTGGCCAATGACCGCATGCAGGCGCTGTCCGAAAAAAGCGATGCCATTGGCATGGTTCTGGATGTGATCTCCGACATCGCCGAGCAGACCAATCTGCTGGCTCTCAATGCCGCCATCGAAGCGGCGCGAGCCGGCGAATCAGGTCGCGGCTTCGCCGTGGTTGCCGATGAGGTTCGGGGGCTGGCCCAGCGAACCCACGAATCCACTCGCAAGATTGATGAGATGATTGCTGCCCTGCAGAGCGAAACCCGTGAGGTGGTCGAGGTGATCAACAATGGCACCCAATGCTGTCAGCAAACGGCAGGCATCGCCAATGAGGCCAGCGAAACGCTGGAAGCGACCCTCAGAGATGTGGATCTCATTACGTCCTGCACCCATGAGGTAGCCGGCGCTACGGAACAACAGGCGGCCTTGAGCGTTCAGGTGGAACGTCAGGCAGCACGGCTCCTGGAACTCGGTAACCGCTCGGTCGAGAGCAGCGAAAACGCTCGGGAAGAGTCGGAACACCTCGGCAATAACGTGGATCAGGCCCAGTTGCTGACCAGCCATTTCCTGCAGATGCTGTGTGACCGACTGTTGCCGGCGCCAGAATCCAGGAAGCGTCAGCGATTCCCCGAGCCGACACAATAGGGTAGGCTGGCGATCATCCCTCAGAGCAACCGTGGAAGATCGCTGAGACCGTGACTCTTGGAACCCTGTTCTGGCTATTCGTGGCCGGATTCGCTGTCTGGTACTGGTGGCGCGCCAAAGCCATCAAGGATTTCGTGCTCCAGGCCGCGCGTCGCTATTGCAAAAGCATGGACGTGATGCTGCTGGATGATGCGGTATTCCTCCGTGGTCTCTGGTTCAAACGCGACGATCAAGGGCGGATCCGAGTCTGGCGACGCTTCCTGTTTGATTTCACATCCACCGGTGAGGAACGCTACACCGGCCGTATCATCATGCTGGGCCAGCGCATCCAGCATATGGAGCTGGAACCCCACCGGTTTTCCTGAATACGCAGCCTTCCTGTCCTCACCCATTTGGGCGATTCCTGATCGCCCATGACATACCAATAATCGACAACGCATCGACGACCGTCGGCTGCCTGATGCAGCCGTCAACAAAAACAAAAGGAGTCACACATGCGTATTCGATTTACCACAGCAGTTGTGCTGGGGCTGGCCTTGCTGTCCGCCTCATTTTCAAGCCACGCCGGCTACACCCAGACCCGCCACCCGATTGTCCTGGTTCACGGTGTCACCGGGTTCAACACCATCGGCGGCCTGGTGAACTACTTCCACACCATCCCCTGGAATCTTGAGCGCAGTGGCGCACAGGTCTATTCCGCCAGCGTGTCCTTCGTCAACAGCAGCGAGCAGCGGGGCCAGCAACTGGCGAACTACGTCAGCAGCCTCGGCCATTCAAAAGTCAACCTGATGGCCCACAGCCAGGGCGCGCCTACCTCCCGGGTGACTGCAGCCCTGATTCCTCACCGTATTGCCTCAATCACCTCTATCGACGGCGTAAACAAGGGCTCCAAAGTGGCCGATGTGGTCCGGGGAATCCTTCCGCCGGGTAGCTATGTCGAAGGCGGCGCCAACGCCATCGCCAACGCCCTGGGCGATCTGATCAATGCCTTGTCCGGAGCAGACAACCCGCAGAACGGGCTGGCAGCGCTGGAGACCCTCACCACACCTGGCACAACCAGCCTGAACGATGCCCTTGGCTGGAAAGGCGTGAACCGGAATAGCTGCGCCGGAACCAGCGAGGATGTCTGGATAGACGGCAATCGCATCAAGTTCTTTTCCTGGACTGGCCGGGGTGTGTGGACCAATGCGTTCGATATTACCGACCCGTTCCTGGGTATCACTTCACTGGCCTTTGGCAGCGAGCCCAACGACGGGCTGGTAGGCGTCTGCTCAACCATGATGGGCCGGGTGATCGGCACCCACTACGATATGAACCACGTGGACGCCATCAACCACCTTCTCGGAGCCCGTTCTCTGTGGACCAACCCTGTCACCCTTTACCGCACCCAGGCCAACCGGCTCAAAAACCGCGGCCTGTGAGGTGACCATGAAGCGGACATCCATCGAAGCGCGTCGGTGGCTGTTCCCGGGTGCACTGGCGGCCGTCCTGGTCGCCGGTGCTCTCTGGTATAGTCTTGCCGGAACAGCCCAGACAAACGCCGAAATTTCGGCTTCAATGCCATCGTCATCCGCGGCCCCGGCGAAGTCGCCAACGCCAGCATCCGAACACAGCGCCAAACCGGTCCCGGAAGAGCCTGCTTCTGGACAGGAGCAGTCCCGAACTCCTGATTCTCTCGGGCCGACCCCGTTTGCGGCGTCTCTATCAGGGACACAAATTGACGGCGCCCTGACAGCCGATGACAACGGCGAGCTGGTTATCAATCTCCGGGTGCGTGACTTTTTCGATTACTTCCTCAGCACGGTTGGCGAGGTGACTCCGGAAACAGCCATTCAACAGATCGAAACCATGGCCAGGAACCACTTGCCTGGGCCCGCTTCCACACAGGCGCTGGCGCTCCTCGATGAGTATCTCGCCTATAAACAGGCGTCACTTCAGGTCCTGCAAACCCGACTCGACCCAGCCCGAACGGGGGATCCGGGCTATCAGCTGACGGCGCTGGGCGATGCCCTGGCACAGCTGAAACAACTGCGCGCCAGCACCTTCAGCCCCAATGCCCACCGGGCTTTCTTCGGGCTTGAGGAGGCTTACAGCGAATACACACTGGCGACACTCGCCATTCAGCAGCGCACAGACCTGAGCGAGCAGGGCAAACAGGCACTCGTAAAGTGGCACCGCAATCAGTTGTCCGAGCAATTGAGGACAACTGAACAACATCTTCATGCGAGCAGCCGACACCAACAGGCCCGGACAGCCGCCATTGAATCTGCCTCGTCTCCGGAAGCCGCCGGCAGGCAACTGGAAGAGCTTGGCGTGGATCAGGACGATGTCGAGAGCGTCGTAAAGTATCTCAAGCAGCGTGAGCGCTTCGACCAGCGCTTCGATGCGTTCCGGGAAGCGATGGAACGGGAGGAATCCTCGGGTCTGGCCGAGGCCGACATACAAAAACAGCAAGAAGCTCTGCTGGAACAGCATTTCCCTGATGAGCAGGACAGAACCTGGGCACGGCTGAAAATGCTCGGTAACGGCTGACCGGAATGTGCTCGGGTTCGCGAAGCCAGTCGGCCGGGGCGGATACAATCCAGAAACCTGCCCGACACTGGAAACGGCCATGACAACCGAGCAGATCAGACAGCAACAGGCCGCCGGGTTTCGGAACCTGCGCTTTGCGCCCGATCTGGAGCAGGCTTACCGGCGAACCCGGTCCGGACTGATCCGACAGCGAGCCCGGCCCGTTTCAGTGGCCGGCCTGTTCCTTTTTTTGATCTACGCGGTTATGGATGCACTGACCCTGCCGCCAGAACTGGCTCAGGTCACGGTCTCCATCCGGCTCGCCGTCACCTGCCCGGTGATTGCCTCAGTTGTCTGGCTCGCCTACCGCGCGTCTCTCTCGGACAGGCTCTTCGAGCGCATCTATACCCTGGCCTACCTCGTAGGTGGCCTGAGCGTGGTCGCAATCATTGCCGCCGCGCGACAGGTTGCCTTTCCGCTGCCCTACGAGGGCATGATCCTGATGCTCATGTTCGGATACTTTGCCATGGGACTGCCGTTCTTCAGCGCGTCCATGGTCTCGCTTGTTCTGATCGTCGGCTACCTTCTGACCGAACTCGGTAGCGGTATGTCCGGCTCCGACATCGCGACCAACCTGTTTTTCCTGACCACGGCCAACCTTATCGGCATGGTTGGCGCCTGGACCAGTGAATACCGCCACCGAGCGCACTTTCTGGACCGTAAGCTTCTGGATCACATGCATCAGGCGGCCCGCGACGAGAGCCGGCGAAAAACCGAACTGATCACCGCAGCCAGCCATGACCTGCGCCAGCCTCTGAACGTGATCGACATAACGCTGGAAAGCCTCTCGCCAAGCAAAGAGGGGCCCGCAGCGCACCCCGCCACCCAACAGTTAAGGGACATGATTCGTCATCTCCGGCGCCTGCTGGGCACCGTATTCGACAGCGCACGGCTCAACGAGGGCATGGTGCAAGCCGTTATCCGACCGACCACACTGAGCCCGGTATTCCGGGACCTCAACGATTTGCTGGCGGACTCGCTTGGCAATAACAAGATAGAAGTTCGGATTGATCACCCGGGTAGTGATCTTCAGGTTATGGCCGATCCATCACTGTTGTCGCGGATCCTCCAGAACCTGATATTCAACGCGGTGCAACACAGCGGCGGCACTGCCGTTACCCTGTCAGCAAAAGCCATGGGCTCACATGTGTTGCTGGAAGTCACGGATAACGGCATCGGCCTGCCATCCGGGCTGGCGGATAACCTGTTCTCACCCTACGTGAGAGGCGCAGGCCCCAGTGAGTACCCGGGCCTGGGACTTGGCCTGACCATTGTTCAGGAATTTGTTGCGCTGATGCGAGGAGAGTGCGGCGCCGAGTCGAGGTCTGGCGGGGGGGCTGTGTTCTGGGTCCGGCTTCTCGCGGCCGTCACAACCACCCACGAGCCCGGGCCAGATTCACGCATTCTGTCCGGTTGTGAACACCAAGCTGGGTAAAAATCGCCTTGAGATGGGTTTTCACCGTGTGCTCCGTCAACTTCAGGCTCTGGCAAATCCGTTTATTGGGAAAGCCCTGGGCCAACAACAGGAGCACGTCCATTTGCCTTGGGGTCAATGACAGACCCGGTGCCACAGGATCGACACCGCCGGGGAAATAACTCTCACCGCGGCTCACAGAGCGGACCATGCTCACCAGCGCCGACCGCCCGGCAGATTTCGCCAGAAAGCCACTGGCACCGGCTGCCTGCGCAGCTCTTACCGTGGCTTCGTCTTCACTACTAGAAATGATCACCACCGGAGGTGGCTCCCTGTGGCTTGCCAGCCTGGGTAACAAAGCCAACCCTGTTTCGCCCTGCAAAGCGATATCGAGCAGGATCAGCTGAAAATCGTCCTGACGGACCAACAAATCCGAGGCGCCCTCAACGGTGCTGGCGATCACAACGGATTCGGCCAAGCCTTCCTGACGGATCAGGCCCGCCAACCCCTGGGAAAAAAGGGCATGGTCATCGACCAGCAACACCTTCTTAATGGGAACTGGTCGTGCGCCCGCAGCATGGGCCTGCCCGGCTTTCGATGTTATGGCATCCATGGATGTGCCTCTGCCCGCTGTGTTTATTTTTGTTACGGCGGATGCGTCACTATAGGCCAGCCGACCGCTGCGCTCCGCGCACTGCTTAACATTTTTTTACAGGGACCTGCGGCCTTGCGTCCCAATGTGTAGGCAGTGAAACACAAATGTCATATTTCTGAAGCATCCTTCCAGCTTCTCAACCAACTGTCTGGTAAGGGTTTTTCGAAAGATGCCGCGATTCACACGGATGACTGCAACACTCCCGGGACTGCTACTGCCCACTCTTATGGCCTTTCAGGCCCAGGCCTATGACCTGGAAATTCACGGTTCCAATACCGTCGGCGCGACCCTGGCGCCAATGCTGGTTACCGGCTATCTGGAAGAGCATGGCGGCGGACAGGTCGCAGCCAGGGGTACGGGCGTGGAAAACGAAAAAATCCTGCGAGCGCCTGTGAACAATCGGGCGGCCGAGGTGCTGGTCGCGGCGCACGGATCAAGCACCGGCTTCAAGGCGCTGGCGTCCGGCAAAGCCGACATCTGGGCCTCTTCCCGCCCGGTAAAACCGCAGGAAGCAGAGCAATTTCGCGCCCGGGCGGATCTCACTACGCCCGAGAGCGAGCACGTTATTGCCATTGATGGCCTGGCCATTCTGGTGCATCCGTCTAACCCCGTAAGCAAAATGAGCATCGAAACCCTGGGCCGCGTATTCTCCGGGCAGATCCGGAACTGGTCTGAACTGGGCGGCCCGGACCGCCCGATTCACCTCTACGCCCGGGATGACCGTTCCGGGACCTGGGACACCTTCAAATCCCTCGTCCTGGGAAAACAATTCAAGCTGGACAGCAACGCCAGGCGCTATGAATCCAACGACCAGCTGTCGGGTGACGTAAGCAGGGATCCCTCGGGAATTGGTTTCTCGGGCCTCGCCTCAGTGCGTAACAGCAAACTCCTGGCGATCTCGGAAGGCAATGCCCCGGCGCTTCACCCCAACCAGCTCACCGTTGCCAGCGAGGATTATCCGCTGTCACGACGCCTGTTCATGTACACGCCCGGGAGTGACGTCCCGCCACTTTCCGCAGGTCTGATTGGCTTTGCCCTCGGCCAGCAAGGCCAGGCACTGGTTGCAGAGTCCGGATTCATCTCCCAGAATCCCATCGCGGTCAAGCCGGAATTCGACGAATCGGTGCCCGAGAGTTTTCGCCGCCTGACCAGCAACTACCATCGCCTGACAGTCAATTTCCGTTTCTCCGAAGGCCGCACCAAACTCGACAACAAGGCCCGCCGGGACCTACAGCGTCTGCAGCAGTACCTGACCCAAAACGAGCGCTCCGCCGACGACCTGTTACTCATCGGATTCGCCGACACCCAGAGCCATGAATTACGTGCCCAGATGATTTCCGAGCTCCGGGCCCTGTCGGTCCGCAAGGCTCTGCAGGAAGTGAACGTGCCGGATGTTGCCTACACGGGTTATGGCCAGTACATGCCGGTGGGCGGCAGCGGCAGCCCGCGCAATGGTCGGGTGGAAGTCTGGATCAAATCCCGATAGCCGAGACCAAAGTCTGAGGAAAAACTGCGGCAATCACCTATCCGCCACGACATCACAGATATGTTGGGGTTTCCTATACTGACGGGGTCATTTCGAACCAACAGACAGGGACAATGGACATCCAAAACGACCACCGTTACGCGATCAACCTGAACGTCCGGGGTATTCAGCCCTCGGCCACCCTTCGAATCAACGAGCTTAGCAATCACCTCAAATCCGAGGGCAAGGACATTATCAAACTCGGGCTGGGGCAGTCCCCCTTCCCGGTTCCCGATCGCGTGGTGGAGGCGCTCAAGGAGCACGCCCACGAAAAGGACTATTTGCCGGTAAAAGGGCTCAAGGGCTTACGCGAGGCAATCGCCGGCTACATTCGTCGCAGTGAGCGCATGCACTGCACCTGGGAAGACGTGCTGATTGGCCCGGGCTCCAAGGAACTGCTGTTCATACTGCAGCTGGCCTACTATGGTGATCTGCTGATCCCGCGTCCTAGCTGGGTTTCCTATGCCCCGCAAGCCCGGATCATCGGCCGCTCGGTTCACTGGCTGCCAACCCATGCCGAGAACAACTGGCAGCTTACCGCCGAAGAGCTGGATATCATCTGTCGGGATGATCCCTCGCGGCCCCGGATTTTGATCCTGAACTACCCGTCCAACCCCACCGGCTGTACCTACACCGACGACCAGCTACTGGCTATTGCCAATGTGGCCCGAAAATACCGGCTAATCCTGCTCTCCGATGAGATCTACGGTGAAGTGCATTTCGAGGGCAGGCACAAATCCATTGCCCGGTATTACCCGGAGGGCACCATCATCAGTACCGGCCTCAGTAAATGGGCAGGTGCCGGCGGCTGGCGCCTCGGTACATTCATTTTCCCCCGGGAACTGAGGCCGCTGCAGGACGCCATGGCCATCATCGCCAGTGAAACCTACACAGCGACGAGCGCACCCATCCAGCACGCGGCCATTGCCGCGTTCAATGGCGGTGACGACATCGACGAATACCTCAAACAGTCCCGTCGGGTGCTGAAGGTTGTTGGCGAGTACATGCATCGTCGACTGAGCGACATGGGCGCGGTGGTCCAGAAACCGGAAGGTGCGTTCTACCTGTTCCCGGACTTCTCCGGTTTCCGGGAACAACTGGCCAGTAAAGACATCAAGACCAGCCAGGCCTTCTGCCAGGCCCTGCTGGAAAACACCGGCGTGGCCATCCTGCCGGCCAGCGATTTTGGCTTCGTGCCGGATCACCTGGCGGCGCGCCTGGCCTTCGTCGACTTCGAAGGCGCCGAGTCCCTGGAGCTCGCCGGCGGCGACTATGCCGAACAGGAACTGGGCGACGACTTCGTGAAACAGGCTTGCCCGCGGCTGGTCACCGCCATGGACAAGATGGAGCAGTGGCTGAACAGCCTCTGATCCGGCCGTGTTAGACTGGCGCCCTCATTCTCTTACGGGATATCTACGGGGGCGCCATGTCTGATTCAGTTTCTCTGCTCGAGATTACCGACTTTGCCGAAAACCTGGCCCGCGAGGCCGGCGAACTGATTCGCCGCGAGCGGGACAGCAACACCCTGCGCACCGACTACAAGCACCAGACCGAACTGGTCACCCACGCCGATGTAATGGCCGACGAATTCATCACCGGCGCCATCCGCAAGCGCTTCCCCGGCCATCGAATTCTCTCGGAAGAAACCATGCCGGACCTGAGCCAGGCCGAAGAGCTGGATACCCCACTCTGGATCGTGGACCCCATCGATGGCACCGTGAACTACGCCTATGGCCATCCTCAGGTCGCCGTCTCCATTGCCTACGCCGAAAAAGGTCGAGTCCAGGCCGGTGTGGTGCATGCGCCGTTTCCCGGTGAAACCTTCAGGGCAACGCGCTCAGAAGGCGCGACTCTCAATGGCCGCCCCATCCGGCACAGTGGCGCGACGGTTCCGCGCGACTCCCTGTTCGCCACCGGTTTCCCCTACACCAAAGACGCCCTGGAACCACTGGTCAAACGCCTGGATGCGATGATTCACCAATGCCGCGACCTGCGCCGTATTGGTTCCGCGGCACTGGATATCTGCTGGGTGGCCTGTGGCCGACTGGATATCTACTATGAAAACGTCAGCCCCTGGGACTTCGCCGCCGCCCGCCTGATCGCCCTGGAAGCAGGCGCCACCGCTGGCCATTTCAGTGAAGTGCCTGAGGGCTACCCTGCCGACCTCTGGGGCCGCGATATCCTGATTTCGGCCCCGGCTCTTTGGGAGCCTGTTCGGTCTATCCTGCGGTCGGCCTCGGGGTATGACTGATTAGGCCTGTGCTCGCCGGTAGATTTTTGGCCGTAGCCTTCCAGCTTTGGGGCTGGCACGAAATGGGAACCTTCTTCCCGGAACCGCTACGAGCACATCCATGTGCGCTTGGCGGTTCCGTAAAAGCCCCACCCAACGGCGCCAGACTCCCAAGCCTTCAGGCTACAGAATTTAAAGCAGCCGACTCCAGACTCAACCCCAAACACCCTCGGCAACCAACCCCCAACTCTCGTCGAAGTCAGTGGAAGGCAATCGCGAGAACGACGAACGGATAAACCGCTGAATCCGGCCCTCAACAAACACCAGGACAAAGTCCGCGCCGCGAGCAGACGTCGTCCGGGGCCGCAGGCCCTGGCGGATTTCGCCTTCTTTGAGGGTTTGCCGCACCTGGGTTTCCAGGCGCTCGAAGAACTGGGAGGCACGCTTGCGCAAGGTGTCGTTCTCGCCCATCAGCGCGTCTCCAGTCAGCACACAGCACAGGCCAGGGTTGCGCTCGGCGAACACCAGCACCAAATGCACCAGTTGTTGAAGGCGAACCCGCACGTCCTCCTGCTCTTGCAGGATTACCTGGCAGCGAGAGAACACGGCCTCTTCGGCAAACTCGATAAGCGCCTCGAACATTTTCCGCTTGCTGGGAAAATGCCGATACAAAGCCGCTTCGGTAACGCCCACGGATTTGGCGAGACCGGCGGTGGTGATACGGGCGCCCGGATCGGTCTCCAGGAGTTCCACAAGAGCATGGAGAATCGCCTCGCGGCGACTGGGTTTCTGGTCAGTCATGGCAGGACAGCAGCGCTCTGATTTATCGTTTTCGGGGCCGGTCGTTCAGCGCCGGCCCTCGGTTATATTGGAACAAGGGGTCAGATGAAAGCCTTCATCTGACCCCATTTTCAGCTTTTTCAGAAGAAGGTGCCATCAATGGGCGAGGATGCGCTGGCATAGAGCTTCTTGGGCATCCGGCCCGCCAGATAGGCCTCACGACCAGACTCAATGGCCAGGCGCATGGCATTGGCCATTCGGATCGGGTCTTTGGCTTGGGCAATGGCGGTATTCATCAGTACGCCGTCGCAGCCCAGCTCCATGGCGATGGTGGCATCCGACGCGGTGCCAACACCGGCATCCACGAGCACCGGAACATTCGCATTCTCTACGATCAGACGGATGTTATACCGGTTCTGGATACCCAGGCCGGAACCGATCGGGGCACCAAGGGGCATGATGGCCACACAGCCCATTTCTTCCAGACGCTTGGCCAGCAGCGGGTCGTCCGAGCAGTAGACCATGACCTTGAAGCCGTCGTTGATGAGCTCTTCGGCGGCAACCAGGGTCTCGGTCATGTTCGGGTAAAGGGTTTTCTCCTCGCCAAGGACTTCCAGCTTCACCAGGTCGTGGCCATCCAGAAGCTCGCGGGCCAGCTTGCAGGTACGGACAGCGTCTTTCGCGGTATAGCAGCCCGCCGTGTTGGGCAAAATGGTATAGCTGCTTGGGGAAATCACATCCAGCAAGTTCGGCTCATCCGGATTCTGGCCAAGGTTGGTCCGGCGCACCGCAACGGTAACAATTTCGGCAGCGCTGGATTCGATGGCATGGCCGGTTTCCATCATGTCACGGTATTTGCCGGTCCCGACGAGCAAACGGGACTGGTAGACCCGTCCTGCAATTTCGAGCGGTCTGTCTTCTGGAAGCTGGAGTTCGGATGTCTCTGTCATAGTGTTCCTGAATCGTTTGTTACGGGAGGATGGGAACCGCCGTCATGGGTGGGCTGGGCAGACTGTTCAGCCACCGCCAATGGCGTGAACGACTTCTACACGGTCGCCATCGCTCAGGGTAAATTCCGGGTGCCGGCTTCGTGGCACTATGTCCTCGTTAACCTCAACCGCAAGCCGCTTGCCGGCCAGCGCCATCTTTTCAATCAGCGTGGCAATGGTGGCGCCACTCGGCAGCTCCATTTGATCGCCATTTACCTGAACCTGCATCGTGACTCTTGAACCTCTGTATTCTTCACTTGTTCCGGCGGAGACCGGAGGTTATTAACAGCGCCCAGCCCACCATGAAACACAACCCACCAAGGGGTGTGATCGGACCGATCCAGCGGATGTCTGTCAGCACCAGAAGGTAAAGACTGCCACTGAATAACAGAATGCCGGCCAGGAAAAACCCCGCCGACCAGGCCATTAGCTTTCTGGACAGGCCCTGTGCAGCCAGCAATGCCAGCAGAACCAGCGCAATGGAATGGTACATTTGATATGTGACGGCGGTCTGGAAAACTTCAAGGCCCCGCTCACTGACCAGATTGCGCAGCCCGTGTGCACCGAAAGCGCCGGCCATCACCGCGACCAGGGCCAGAAAAGCTCCTGCCACCAGCGGTAACCGAAGTATGCCGCTTCTGGCCGGTTGTACGGACTCAACAGTCACAGTGGATCTTTTCTCCCGAATCCAGGTTCATCATGGTCAGTGCGCCACCCCAGACACACCCGGTGTCCAGGCCGACAAAACGGTCACTGCCGGTTTTTCCTTCCAGGGCTGCCCAGTGGCCAAACACCACCCGTACATCGTCATTGCGGGAAAAATGAAACCACGGCTGGTAACCTTCCGGCGCGCTGTCGACGCTTTCCTTGGCCGCCAGCTCCAGAGAGCCATCCTCGGCAATAAAGCGCATGCGGGTGAAATAGTTGGTAATGACCCGCCAGCGGTCCATTCCCTGCAGGAACTCGTCCCAGCGCTCGGGCTGATTGCCGTACATATGGGTAAAGTATTCCTCGGCGGCTTTGCCCCGGATCACGGCTTCAACTTCCCTGGCACACTCCATTGCCTGGCTGACCGTCCAGATATGGGGCAAACCGGCGTGGGTCATCACCAGATTCCGGGCCGGGTCGTGAACACAGAGATTCTGCTGACGGAGCCAGTTAACCAGCCGCTCGTGATCCGGAGCGTCAAGGATATCGGACAGGGTGTCTTTGCGGCGCGTCTGATGACCGCCCAGGGACACCGCCAGCAGATGCAGGTCATGATTGCCAAGCACGACGACCGCCGAATCCCCAAGGCTCTCGATATATCTCAGGGTTTCCAGCGAGGACGGGCCACGGTTGATCAAATCGCCGGCCACCCATAGACGGTCACGGGAGGGAGAGAAATCCACTTTCTCCAGGACATCCCTGAGACGCTCGTAACAGCCCTGAATATCGCCGATCGCGTAGTCAGTCATCACTTACCTCGTTTGCCGGATTGGCTGCACCCTTCTCCGTAAAAAGCAGGTCGGCAATCGCCACATAATCGGCCAGCGCGAGGTTCTCCGGTCGCAGACCGTCATTGATGCCAAGGCTCCGGAGCTGTTCGGCC
Organism: Marinobacter sp. es.042; assembly: GCF_900188315.1. Lineage (NCBI taxonomy): Bacteria > Pseudomonadati > Pseudomonadota > Gammaproteobacteria > Pseudomonadales > Marinobacteraceae > Marinobacter > Marinobacter sp. es.042. Next base: position 3,630,647 of record NZ_LT897781.1, on the reverse strand, counting down.
GACACCATACCGCCCAGTGCCTTGCGGAGAGTTTTCCGCCGGGCGTTAAAGGCTGTGCGGACCACAGCCTGAAGTGTCGTCAAATCCTTCGCCGGGTGTGGCAGGGTCTTGTGAGGCACCAATCGGACAATCGCCGAATCCACCTTGGGCGCCGGTCGGAAAGCGCCGGGCCCAACTTCAAACAGCGGCTGAACCCGGCAGAAATACTGGGTCATGATGCCAAGACGCCCGTAATTGTTGTCACCCGGCACCGCTGCCATTCGTTGAACCACCTCTTTCTGCAGCATAAAGTGCATATCCTGCACAACACCGGCCTGGGACAGCAGGTGGAAAATCAGCGGTGTGGAAATGTTGTACGGCAAATTACCGATGATCCGCAGGGGGCGATCCACCATGAGCTGGCTAAAATCAAACTTGAGCGCGTCCGCCTCGTGAATCCGGAATTCGGGGTAGTTGAAGAACTTGGTGCGCAGCACCGGAATCAAATCCCGATCCAGTTCCACAACCTGGAGCTTGGGGTTCACCGCCAGTATTTCCTCGGTCAGTGCGCCCAGTCCAGGGCCAATCTCCACGATGGCGTCATCGGGTTTCGGGTTAATGGCGCGGATGATCTGCTCTATGACCCCCGGATCATGGAGGAAATTCTGGCCAAACCGTTTTCTGGCCTGGTGGCCGGCTTTGTTGCTCACGAACGGGTCTCTTCAATTGCAGATTTGCGACAACGAGCCATTTGCTCGCCTACCTTCAGGGCCGTATGCAGACTGCCGGCATCTGCCCGGCCGGTGCCAGCCAGATCCAGAGCCGTACCATGATCCACGGATGTGCGCACGATCGGCAGCCCCAGGGTAATGTTCACCGCACGCCCAAAGCCCTGAAACTTCAGCACCGGCAGCCCCTGATCATGATACATGGCCAGAACCGCATCGGCCTGGTCGAGCCAGTGCGGGGTAAACAGGGTATCCGCAGGTAAAGGTCCGGTCAGAGAAATGCCTTCGGCACGCAGAGCCTCCAGGGTTGGCTCGATGGTGTCGATTTCCTCCCGACCAAGGTGACCACCTTCGCCGGCATGAGGATTCAGGCCGGCCACCAGTATCCTGGGCCGGGCAACACCGAAGAACTTTTTCAGATCAGCATCGAGAATTCGCGTTACCTGAGTCAGGCGCTCCGGGGTAATGGCGGCGGATACGTCCTTGAGCGGTAAGTGGGTGGTAACAAGCGCAACCCGCAACTCCTCGGTCGCCAGCATCATGACCACACGATCCACACCGCAGAGCTCCTGCAGGAACTCGGTATGGCCGCTGAACGCAATGCCGGCATCGTTGATAACGCCCTTATGGACGGGCGCCGTCACCATGCCGTCAAAATCGCCGCTGAGGCAGCCGTTAGCGGCGACTTCCAGCGTTCTGAGCACATAAGCCCCGCTGCCAGTATCCAGTGTGCCCGGTTCATGATTGGCACAACCATCCACATGCAGAACCGACAGCAGGCCTGCCTCCATTTCCGGCGACTCTCCGGGCTGCCAGGCACGCAGTTCAACCGCCAGATTCATTTGCTTCGCCCGGGCCTCCAGCAATGGCCGGCTGGCAACCACCACCACACCTGCACTCCGGGCCTCAAGAGCCAGTTGCAGGCACAACTCCGGACCAATGCCGGCAGGTTCGCCGGCGGTAAGTGCCAGCACCACGGGTTTACTCATCAGGAGACTGGCTCTTCTTCGGCCGGTTCGTCCTTGGCGTACT